>CAYLOL010000033.1:0-9405 GCA_964385295.1 uncultured Candidatus Peribacteria bacterium | reverse complement strand
TGACAAGGTGATCGGAAAGTACCAGGGCGCGGCAACCACACTTAACGGTGGTGGGTTGCCCGAGGACCTTGGCATTGATCCGAAACCTGCTGCCCCTACCGCCGTCCCCGACGTCATCGCCGCCCCCCCCGCCGCCGATGCCAATCCTGCCCCGCCCCCCCCGCCGCCCATTCCCAACGTCGAGAAGGTGATCTTCACGTTCGACGGGACGAGCCTCGCGCGAAGTAGCGATTACCCTTCGGGGTGGAAGTTACGAAGTGTTCGGATTTCGAGTGGCTTCAACGTCACTCTCGAAATTGGGGGCACGGACGTTTGGACGCGTCCGGTTACGATCCCTGGGATCTATGAGGCCGCCGCGAACGGCCTCGCGCAGCGACAACCATTGTAGGACTCTCCCTTCGGGGAACCTACGCTCGTGGGACCGCAGATTGAAAGATCTGCGGCCCCACACAACTAAAAATCATTAACTAATGAAATACATGATTATGATTGACAAAAATTCAAAAAAGTGTTAATATCTAATGCTTTTTTGAGCGTTTGTCTCAATATGTTCCTTGAAAATTAGAAGCAGAGAGGAATTTGTTTCTCAACATAGTGGATAGCCCAAAATTCTTTGGAGCAACCACTTGAGAGGCAGATCCTCTCTCTACTTCAATAGGCATAACCGATCCATTTTGGATCGCAGATATATAGGATTCAAGAGCACTTTCCCCAATTTCAAACGAGGCTTAAGGGCCTCACGCAAAGGAGCTGACAATGAGCGAAGAAACCAAAGGAACAGGAAAAGGCAAGTTCACAAAGTTTGCCAGCGAACATCCGATATGGGGCTTTATCATTGCGGTTGGCGTGATATACTGCGTGTTCGCGCTTTTCACGCAGAACTGCAGGCCCTGGGAGGGGGCGTCCGACAAACCCGCTCCCGCCGAAACTGACACCGCCGCTGCTGCCGCTCCCGCCCCCAAGCCCGAATCCATCAATTTCACCTCGCAGTTCATGGATGACTTCGCGGACTTCGTGGATGAAAAGAGAGGGGACAAGGCGCTGAGCTACTTCTACGCGACGAAAAACCACCAACAGATGGCGGCTAAAGACATCGAGGAGTACTTCGCGGCCAACGAGACAATCGCGTTTTACGAGAAGCTCAAGGCAGCCAACAAGGACAAGAAAGATGTCTTTGGCGCCTTGTGCGAGTACGAGGGCAAGTTCAAGGAAGCGATGTTCGACGGTGACTACGAGCGGATGTATGTGATGTTTCCTGGGAACAGTCTTCAGGACGAGATTCCCTACGAAATAGCGGCTGGTACCGCACGTCCGATCAGGGGCAACTACGTGGACGCCGTGAATCAGTGGCGTGGTCGTCTCGATGGCTACACGATGACGAACTATCGTCGAATCCTCTTCAACTCCTGGTGGGAACGGGTATTGAGAGTCGCAATGAAAAAGGCATTGCGGCACACCAAACACGGCGCCAGAATCGACGGATACAGCGATGCCAAGATCCGCGAAATCTTCGCGAATCCGCAGAGGTACTCCGTGACCTGGCGTTTTCTCTTCCGGCACATTGATGCCTTCGGCGTTTCCATTGCCCCGGCGAAGCCGAAGGCTATCCCCGCCAAATCGCAGTACATGCCAAAGCAATAAGGCAGAAAGGAGTAGAGAAAGGAAAAGACCCCAATCGTTCACACGAGCGGGGTCTTTTTCAGGTACATACTATGATTGTCTATGCTGTCATTGCTTCAATACATCTATTTGCAATAGCATCCCATTTTGCAACTGATTCTTTATCGACTTTTTCTCCCATACTTTCATGTTGTACGGACATGTTTTTGGCAAACCTCTGCATTCTTCCGATAACATTATCATTTCCTTTGAATTGCTCTAGCCACATATCGAGATTCATCTCATATAAACTAATACTAGAAGCAATGGCAACAGCGCCAAGGGCGTTTGCTTCGCTATCAGTGAGGTATTCAATTTCCTTCATAGAGGTAAGGGCAAACACTTCAAGATATTTCATTGCGTCAGGATTTTCACTATCCATAAAGAACCCTTGATATTCACTAATTGCTTCTTGCATGTTTTGGTTGAACACTTTTATTCGCTCTCCAGATTCAAAGATTCCCTCATGATCCATATTCTTAAAAAAGTCTTTACTTTCAAGTGCAGCAATATCATAGGCATCCATGAACTCATCGAACGAGGTCATACTTTTGCTAAATGCTTCCTGCATATTTTCCTCAATTCCATAATGTTTAAAAAATTCATCAGTACCAATCTGGAACTCAGCCACACCTTTTTCCTTAGGCGAGGTAACAACAACCATAGTCTCGCCGTCCTCATTCGTTTTAAAGCTAATGATATCTCCCACATGAATCTTATTTGCCTTCAAAAGAGTTGTAGTTGTGTGTTCTCCCTTCCCATCCACATACTCAACTTTAGTATTCCAATCAACACGAAAGTCAATTTTTTCCAACTTTGGATCAGTTTCTTTCCAATCAGGATGCTCCTTTTTGTGCTCAGCCCTTGCGGCCTGATCAGCTCCGAAAGCAATGGCCGCAACCGTGTCTCTCTTGCGTGCTTCCACCTCAACCTCATATGAGGCACTAGGCTCGATTTTATCAATATCGGCCCTAACTTGGTCACGAAGATTATTCTGGACTTCATGTTCATCATTTCCAGAGATATTCGGTTCCGAACGCTCAATTGGATTTGGCATTTTTATTTTTGTTATTTTTGCACGTATATTATACCATTTTTTGAACTTTTAATAAAGCCTTGACCAGGAGAAATCACGCCTATACAGTGCAGCCATGAATTTCATGAAAGACTTAACATCTTTTATCAACAATTCGGAAAAACCTCTAATAGTGATACTCGGGCCAACTGCTTCTGGTAAAACAGGCCTGTCACTAGAACTTGCCCAAAAATTCGACGGAGAAATCATCTCCACTGATTCACGACAGATATATGAAGAAATGGAAATAGGTACAGCTATGATTTTGCCAAATGAGCAAAAAGGAGTTCCTCACCACATGCTTTCCATTACAACTCCAGACAAAACATTAACACTTGGCGAGTACAAGGAGCTTGTACTCAAGGAAATTGCAGAAATCCAGAAGCGTGAGCATATCCCAATGTTGGTAGGAGGGACCGGCCTATACATTAGTGCAATCATTGAAGGATATGACGTACCACGAGTCGCCCCCAACGAAAAATTAAGAAAAAAACTAAACGAAGAAGCTACGAAACACGGCTCAGAATATATCCACGAAAAATTAAAAAAACTAGACCCCGAAGCGGCAGAAAAAATTCACCCAAACAACACTCGATATGTCATACGGGCGATCGAAATTAACAAAGGAACGAAAAGCGCAAAGCCAGACAAAAAATCCGGCCCACAATTCGATGTATTCATGATCGGGATCAACTGGCCCCGCGAAAAACTCTATGACCGCATCAATCAAAGAGTGGAAATACAAGTCAAAGAAGGTCTTCTCGAAGAAGTACGCAAACTTCTCAGAAAAGGTTACGCCGAGGAACTTCCATCAATGTCATCCCTCGGAGTAAAGGAAATAATCCCATTCCTAAGAGGAGAGCAGGACCTCGAGGAGTGCAAGGAGACTCTCAAAAAGAACACACGAAACTATGCGAAAAGGCAAATGACATGGTTTCGCAGATATGATAATGTGCATTGGCTAACCCCAGAAGATGTCAAAAAAATCACTCAAGGATCTTGAAGGATTATGTGAAAAATTAAGGTCTGAAACAGGCTGCCCGTGGGATCGAAAGCAAACTATTGCTAGCATGCTCGAATGTATGGAGGAAGAAGCTGCGGAAGTTCGTGAAGCCGTAGAAAATGGCGATCATAAAAACTTGGAGGAAGAGCTTGGGGATGTGCTATTTCAGCTTGTGATGATTTCGCAAATCGCGAAGGAGCACGGTTATTTCGCCATGGACGGAGTAGTGGAAAGGATATACGATAAGATCGTAAGTAGGCATACGTGGGTGTTTGGAAAGGACAAGGCAAATACTCCCGAAGAAGCCATCGAGATGTGGAAGCAAAATAAGAAGAAGGAGAAGAACTAATCACGTTTAAAAACACACTGATATATATGTCCGTTCTCGGCAAAAAATGGTTGATAAGAAACGAAAATAAAGAAAAATCAGCCCTTGAAAAAATCATGGAAGACCAAAGTCATAAAAGTTTGGATGAACTTACGAATTTTCACGATCCATTCCTTTTTGATGATATGAGAAAGTCCGTAGATCGCATACAGCAAGCAATAAAAGAAGGAGAAAAAATCACAATTTTTGGTGACTATGATGTGGACGGCATCAGTGGGACCGCGATTCTGGTGCAAGTACTGAGAATGCTAAATGCGAATGTTGCATGTAAATTGCCAAGCAGAATCAACGACGGATATGGATTGTCGGGAAAATTCATAGATTTGTTTGAAATGGATGGAACGAAATTAATCATAACGGTTGACTGTGGAATATCATGTAGAAACGAAGTTGAAAAAGCCTCAAAAGCTGGGATCGATACGATAATTACAGATCACCACACTATCCCGGAAAAGAAACCGGAAGCATTTGCAATTCTCCATCCAAAATTAAATAACACATACCCATTTCCAGAGCTAACAGGATCAGGGGTAGCTTTCAAACTCGCACATGCACTTATTCGAGAGAATTTCCCGAACGAAGAAGATTCACTTGTCGAGCAATTCATTGATCTAGCTGCTTTAGGGACTGTCGCGGATCTAGGTCCACTTGTTAATGAGAACAGGTTGATAGTAAAGCGTGGTTTAGAAGTTCTCGCAAAGACAAAATGGATTGGCCTAAAGCAAATAATGGATCTCGCAAAAATTGAAACAAGTCATGATCTAGATACTTATTCTATAGGATTCCAAATTGCTCCAAGGATAAATGCAGCCGGAAGAATAGGGGATCCGCACACAGCACTTTCATTACTCCTCCAGGAAAACAAAAGTAGTCAGCTATTCGAACTTAGCGAGAAACTTGAAAAACTAAATGAACATCGTAAGAAAATGACATTTGAAGCCCTCGAAGAGGCCGAACAACACTTTGAAAACTACCCAGAGATCCCCAATATCCTAATAGCCGAAAATCCAAACTGGCATGTAGGAATTCTTGGATTGGTTGCAGGAAGACTGCATGAGAAATACGGACGACCAGCTATCATAATGCAGGACCTCGGAGACACATTAGTGGCGTCAGCGCGGGGACCAAAAGGGTTTAATGTTACGGAGGCAATAGCCTCAGCTGCACCGCTTCTTGTAAATTTTGGTGGGCACGCACAAGCAGCAGGATTCAATATTCAGAAGGAAAATCTTGAGGCATTCAAAGAGCAAGTTTCAAAATTTGCAGATGAAAAGTTACCTACAGCAGATACAACGCCAATCCTTGAAATCGATTGTGAAATAAACCCTGACGAAATCAGTTTTGATTTTCTAAAAGAACTTGAATCCCTCAGTCCATTCGGCGTTGCAAATTCACAGCCAATATTTATTGCAAAAAACATAAGTCCAACTTTCATAAGCCAAGTCGGACAAAACGGTGATCACTTAAAATTTTCAATACCACGTGAAAGCAAATCCGTCCAAGCGATAGGATTTTATATGGGGAAATATGCCGATGACCTACGCAATCAACTTAGAGTTGATGTAGTATTCCATCTTGAGCGAAATACATGGAAAAACAAAGACTATCTACAGCTCCGGGCACTAGACTTTGCGCCAAGTAAGGGTTAAAATCCAGGCATGAAAAGACTTACCTCCTCGTTTTTATTGGGCCTTTTGCTGACTGCGGCAATTACAGCCGCAACGGTTATTTCTGCATCTGCATTAAATACAGACGACTGGTATGAGTACAACGGCAGTTCGGCAGCACATACATTTTCACTAAGATTTCCAACGAATTGGAAAATAAAAATATACAGTGATGAACTCCAAGGGTTGCAACCAATTTCGGCAAACACAGAAAGCTACGTTTTGATTAGGGAGCATGAGGGGAAAAGTTATGCCCAAGCAATTGCGGGTACCGTATCAAACGTGGTTGAGCTAGTAAAAGAGGAGGACTTTATCTTTACAACTATAAATGGAGATATTCCCGCAAAAAATGTTGTATATAGAAATATAGAACTTGATGAAACATTCTCGAAAACATTTGTGAAAAGAGGCGGGCTCATTATTGCACTTACAAATACGGTCGAGGAAAATCCAGACCAGACTATTCAGGCCATCCATGATTCATTTCGGTTTACTGACGATTGGCACCAATATATAAATCTTAAGGAGGGGTACACATTTATTTATCCTACGAGTTTTGGGCATACAAATACTGATACCGGGGTAGTTATTACGGATCCCGCGCATGAAGAGCTTGTAATCTTTGGAATAACTAATGAGTCTGGAGAGCTTGCTTTTGTTCAGACGGAAGAGCTGCCGACCCCAGAATATTATGAGGATTATATTAATGAAATGATGGAGAGTTTTGAATTTTTTATTGCAGCAAGGGAATGTTCAGATTATAGGAATTTCCCAGATGTTTGTGATGAGCATGTTAATGTAGAGGCTATAAATTCATTGTATGAAGGGAACATTATTGATGGCTATCCAGATGGAACTTTCAAACCAGATGGCGAGATCAATCGTGCTGAATTGACGAAGATGATAGTAGCCGTGATGGCGGATCCAGACTCAGCTGTGTATAAAGATTGCTTCACGGACGTAGCTGATGAATGGTTTGCTCCATATGTTTGCTATGCGGCTGAGCAAGGCTGGGTGGAGGGATATACTGATGGGGAATTCAAGCCAAGTGAGAATATTAATAGAGCAGAAGCGCTCAAGGTTTTGCTGGAAGTATTATTGCCAGATGCTATTAATGAGAATGTAGAACTTACAGATATGTCAGTTTTGGATGTGGATTTAGAGGCTTGGTATGGACAATATTTTACTATTGCGGACAATAATGGAGTGCTAGACAAGCAGCATATAGTGGAGGAACCGACCGGCTACAGATATTTCCCAGGCTCTGATATCTCTAGAAAAGAAGTGGCGGAAACAATATATCGCACACAGAATCTTCAATAATTTCTTCTAGGAATTGAAACATATATATCATATAATTACTTCCTTTTAGCTAAAATTGCATTGTTGACAAGTCAGTAAATATAAAGTATAATATAAAGATAACAAATAGAAATAAATGCAAAACAGTACCGAAAGACAAGTCATAGATCTTATTAAGAGGAGTGAAAAAGTCCTCATACTCCCGTCCTCTCCTGCAGATGGAGATTCAGTCGGAAGTGCTATTTCTATGTATTTGGTACTAAAGCAATTGGGGAAAGAGGCGACAGTAGTATGCAGTGATTCTATTCCAGACCTTCTGAAATTTCTTCCAAACGCAAATGTGATAGAAGACAAGATTGTTTCTTCGCATGATTTTGTAGTGACTGTGGATGCGAAGAATCTCAACGTAGAAGACGTTAAGACAAATATAGAAAATGGTAGGGTAAACATCGTTATTACGCCAAAGGACGGCAATCTCTCAGAGGAGGATGTAAGCTTCAATAAAGGTGAAATTGACTATGATTTGATAATCACCGTAGATACAGCAGAGCTAAAACAGCTCAGATCATTCTATGAAAACAACACAGAACTTTTCTCGCAAATCCCAGTAATAAATATCGATCATCACATTTCCAATGCGCATTTTGGAAAACTAAATTTGGTGGATATTATGTCTGCAGCGACTACTCAACTCCTACTTCCACTTTATGAACAGTTAGGCCAAGAAGAGAAAATGGACTTGATAGACGAGGATGTAGCGACATTACTATTAACTGGAATAATTACCGATACAGGCAGCTTTCAAAATGCAAACACAACGCCAAAAGCCTTTGCTGCTGCTGCAAAATTGATATCGTACGGAGCACGACAACAGGAAATAATCCAACACATATACAAGACAAAACAGCTTAGTCAGTTGAAATTATGGGGACGCGTACTGTCAAAAATTCAAACTGACGACAAGTACAAAATGGTATGGTCAGTGGTAAGCCAGCAGGACTTCAAGGATACGGAAAGTACGACAGACCAAACAGGAGATATTATAGATGAATTGATGACCAACGCTCCAGGAGCAGAGGTCATTATTTTAATGAAGGAAAAGGAAGATGGGATGGTCACCGCAAGTCTTCGTACTACAAATGACTCTATAGATGCGGCAAAAATTGCTGAGTCTTTTGGTGGAGGAGGTCACGTGAGGGCAGCTGGATTTGGGATACAGGGGATGGATCTCCGAGAGGCTGAATACAAAGTTATAAATGAAATTCGTAAATATCAATCGGCTCGACTAGGGCTAAGTCCAGACGAAGAAAAGAAGGCTGAAAAGAAAATAGAAAGTGAACCAATGATAAATGTTGAAGCTCTTATGGAGCAGGCCAAACAAGCCGAAAAAGCTACTGAAATGATTTCGAAAAGTAAGCTCAAGCTCAAAAAACCAAAATCCGAGAAGCCAGAGACGGATTCAATATATAAATTCGAAGACTAAAGACTTTCCATTATTTCTTCTGGAATATCAAAGTTGCTATAAACTTCATTGACATCTTCTTCATCCTCAATCGCATCCATAAGCTTCAAAACCCTCTTTGCATCTTCTGCACTTTTGAGTTTTACGGGGTCTTTAGGTAAAAATACGAGCTCTGCTCTTTCAACCGAAAAGCCAGCATTATCGAGAGTGTCTTTTATTTTCATTAGCTCGGTAGGATCTGTGGTTATTTCAAAATTTCCATCATCTACTTCGAGATCTTCCGCTCCTGCATCTATCGCAATCAGCTCTGCCTCTTCAGGGTCCAACCCGCCTGCTTTTGCAACAATCATGCCCTTCCGCTCAAACATCCATCCAACCGTACCGGCCGCACCCAAATTGCCTCCATTTTTTGTGAGGGCGTTTTTTACGCTTGATACAGCGCGATTTTTGTTGTCGGTAATCACCTGAATATATATTGCAGTTCCCACTGGCCCAAATCCTTCATACATAATTTCTTCATATGAAACGCCATCCTTATCACTACCAGAGCCTTTCTTAATCGCCTTATCAATATTCGCATTTGGAACATTGTCAGCTTTAGCGTTAACGATAGCCGTCCTCAATCCCGGATTCATATCGGGATCACCACCACCATCACGAGCTGAAATAGTAATCAATTTCGCGTGTTTAGTGAAAATCTTCCCTCTTTTTGCATCGAGAGCGCCCTTTTTGTGCTTAATGGAGTGCCATTTTGAGTGTCCAGACATGATAGTTGGTAAAGTATCTAGGTGTGGCAGCATTATAACCAAAACTAACAATGCTATTATTAATATATTTTTTTTCATTTTT
>CAYLOL010000032.1:3954-9522 GCA_964385295.1 uncultured Candidatus Peribacteria bacterium | reverse complement strand
GGGAGCCAATCTCTAAGGAGAAGGCTTTATCATATCTTTGAGTGAATTTTATAGACTAGAATTAGTAGTGAGCGTATACTTTTCTTGAAATTATATTAATATAATTCTTCTTTATGTTTAAAATTCATTCAATTACCGGTCGAATTACTATCGGCAAACTCATCGGTCTCGTTGTAGGTATAGCGGTTATACTCCTCTTGCCAAACTTTGGCATCCCTATTTTTAGCATGTTTGGTCTAGGCACACTATTGATGTTTGTACTTATGGGTGCAGTCACTGGATTTATGGGAATATTTGATCGTCATCCTTTGCTTGAGTTCAAAATGCCTTGGTGGATACGAGGTACACTGATTGGAGCTTCGTTCATGTTGATGTATATATTATTCACTTATGACACACTTGATATCGCAATGCAGTCATCTCTAATTTCTTGGACTGGTTTGACCTCACCGTTTTGGGCAATACTTGATGGAATATTCATTGGAGGGCTAATGGGATTCATTGAGACCAAATTTGCAGGAGAGGGACCAAAACTACCCGTTAGCTAGTAAATAGCTACTCATGGTTCCAATTTCGTCCAGACGCCTGAGCCACAAAATTGGCTTAAATAAGCCATTTTTTACTAAAGTCAAAAACAGAACAAATTAGATTACTCTGAAATACATCAAATTATCCCATAACAGGATTTCTTGAATTGATACGACGTTCTTCCATGTAGTCCCATATATCCTTAGGGTCCATACCAGCTTCTCTAAGTGCAGCAGTAGCATATCCAGATACACGCAACAGTTCTAAAGCCATAGGGTCCATATTCTTGATCAACACTCCAAAAGCAGATAAGTTAATTCCAGAAGAAATTGCTTCAGGTGACAATTCAACCACTAAAACTCCTGGAGAAAGTTCAGCACCGAGATACCAATGGATAGGACAATTATAATCTACGCTTTGAGCCAATTCATGATCTTTTTCCGTAGTATCCACAACATCTCCAACATTCCCATACTTTGAATCCCCTTGAACACGCCTTATAATACGACAGCTTAAAACTTCCTGGGTAGCTTCCCGCAAATTTCTTGCCATGCTTTGAATAATACCACCTTCTTCTCTACCCCCTGCTTCAACCGCCCCAAAATCCATTGCAAAGGCAGGCGCATCTTCAATTGCACTTCTTGATGAAGATTGTACAACTTGTCTAATTAACATTATAAATTGATTTAAAAAATTAAGGTAGAATCATAATTGCAAATACAGCATTAGTCAACAATAATGCAAGAAGCATTTTAAACCGCAAATATACCTTCCAATACATTCAACTGATCCCCCATTTCCACAACCTGACTAAAGTATTTAGTTCACAAACTGTCCAACAGGGGGAGCCAATGAAAGATTCACAATATAAAAACACCGAACATTAAAGCTTTGTAGTAAGAACAGTTACGAGATCTTTAACTACATCTCGATGACCATCCCTAACTGCAATCGCCTCAACAACAGATCGTTGGGTATCAAACCGCAAAAATGAGACATTGTCATTTCGTCCTATCTCTTGACCCCCTATTGGAATAGCCCTTGACGCCACCATATCGTAATCTTCAGGATCACTCGTCGCGGAACCCTCTGCAGGACGCATTGAAATTCTTTTCTTTGCCTCTTCCTGATCACAATCACACTCAACTAGAACTATCTGTATTTCTTTTCCTAATTCACAGCTAATCTCACGGAATTTATCATAATATAACAATCTACGATCTAACTTCATGGCAGAGGCAGTCCCCATACTAACACTAATTCCATTAGAGACACATTCCTTCAGTCGATTCCAAATAATCTCATCAATTCGCGCAGAATCAGCGGGATCATAATGACCAATACCTAGCTGCTCTCTAACCTCATCCCTATCAAGAGAAACAATCCCACGCTCAGCAAATAATTTATTAGCAGTAGTAGTTTTTCCTGTTCCAACATTCCCTGTAAGGAGGTACACATCCACCTTTTCCATAATAAATTATTACATAGCCATAGAAATAAACCTATCAGCAAATTGATGCTTAATATCATCATCTATATTGGAACTCATAACCCTATCAAAAAGCTCCTGTTTCTCGAGAGGATAATGCCCCAGTTGAGTTAATTCATACAAAGAAGTTAATGAATCAATACCAACATTGGGATCATCTAAAAATTGATCAAGAATATCCGTTGCAGACTCTTTATAGATTTTCTTCAACCTATCTTTAGGAATACTAATAAGTACTCGTAAAACAGGGGGCCATTCATCAATATCATCCTGGGAAATTCTCCCAGCCTCAATATAATCTTGAATAATTCTAATAGAAGCATACAAACGCGTAGACTCTTGCTCCAAAAGAGACCTAGAATGAAAATCTCTCACCCCCATACCCCTAGCACGTTTTACCGCAACATCATCAACTTCGGAAATTATATCTTCCCTGTAAAAAGTCCCATTTTCTAACGCACCAAGAGTAAGAGGATCTGCCAAATTCTGCTCCATAGTAGCTGCATAATTATCCTTGTATATTGATGCTTCTATGTCTGGAGAAGTTGCACCCCACACCAAAACCGTTCCATCATACAACATCAAATAATAGACACCTTTGGGCTGATCTCCGTGGAAAGACAATGACATATTGCCACCACGCCGCTCAGTAATAAAATCTTGGAATTTATCAATATTATGTCCAGCTGTATTTCTATCATTTACATCAACCTTTACATCAGAAGCAAAAAGCTGAGAATATTCGATCTCAAACTTAAAACCACCCTCAAGCTCAACTTGGGTTCTCTTTGTAAATTCGCCACCAGAATCTTCCCGGGATTTCACAGGCAATTCCGCCAATAATTCTTCCACGGTTGGATCACCCATAACCGTATGAATAAGAAAACCTGGATTATTCGATTCATCAAGACCAGAAGACAGCTCATCAATAAGATTATGAACATATCCAAATCTTCCAACAGGACCAGTGCTTAATGAATCTGTATGAGCTTCCCATTTTTCACAAAGCCGGTTCACATGATCTTTATCCAAACTCAGTCGCAATACAAATTCAGGATCATTTGGATTCTCTCCAATTGCTGAACGAATACCATCAACAACTTTCTTAGTACCCCCCCGATTCCTCGACCAAAAAGAACTCGTAACAACAACAAGCTTATCTACATCTACATTTTTAACCAACTTTAAAACTTTGTTTTTTTTCATCATTGGCTCCCCCCCTCCAGAAATAACGAATTTATCAATATTTGCAGAATTGATAAAAGTAATCAATTTATTGATTCCCTCATCTGTTATTTCCACAGCATCTGTTTTCTTTGAATGTTTTGGGGATTTAAAAAAACAAAAATCACATCCAACAGGACAAGTTTTATTCATCCACATATAAAAAACACTACCGCCATCAAGCTTCTCGAGAGAATCCATTTTTACATTATCCAAAATCATATTTCGATACACTTGAGGTTGCCTAAAACATTCCGCAGTAAACCTCTCTAAAAACTCCCTAGAAGGAGTAAGTCCTGGATCAGTAAAGATAGCTCGAACTCTATTCGCAGAGGTACCACACACCATATCTATTGTTCTTTGGCACATTCCTTCATGTTCAGGAGCTTTTCCCTCACAAGTTCTCAAAGGAGGATGATTAGTAACCTCAATAGGCCATGGTGTATTCGACATAGGAATAATTTAAGATATTAAAATATTATAACACCAAAAGACGAAAAGATCAATGATGATTCCAGGAATTTCGATGTGCCCAAGCTTACGCAAGCCCCCTATGTTTTTACCAAAATTCCAATTTCATCCAGCCGCCTGACGGCAATTTATGCAACTAGACAATTCTAGAACTAAATTAAATAGAGAACGCAAGGCGTACTCTATTTTTCACCGTTCACAGTTGGGTTCCGTAAAACAGATAGTTCAAAAAAAGAGCTCGTTTTTATAACGAACTCTTCTCAATTACATATTTTCTTTCGACATTCTATTGATCAAATCCAAGATCATCATCATTGTCATCATTGTCATTGTCATCATCTCCTCCTTCTTCGGATTTTATAGTTTCAGCATCCATTTCTGCTAACTCAGCAGCCCACCTTGCTTTTTGTTCAGGAGAAAGCCCAGCAGCACCTTCAAGCAATGCTGCGGAAGAACCAGCATCATGTGCAGAGCTCTGGAGTACTACTCCTTCTTTCTTGTCAGCATAGGCTGCAATAGCATCATTAAGATCTTTAGCCGTAGTTCCAGCTTGAAAATCAACAGCCATCATCTCTTTCATAATTCCCTCAAAAACCTGAGGACTTAAATCTGCCAAAAGTAGAAGAACGTCTTTCTCGGCTATTGCTGATTCTAGGCTACCAGTGCTAGTTAGCACAAAATCGTCAGGCCGAAGCTGGATAGTCCCCTCAATCACTCCAGCCATAAGCAAGTCCATCATTGACCCATTATCAGAACCATCGTCATTAAGATCATTAAGTACAGAACCATCAACTGTAATACTAAAATCTGAGAAATAAGCTTTCAGATGATCAGGACCAATTGCCTCAAGAATTTTTTCAGCATTATCAGGACTCATCAAGGATAAAGCTTCAATGACATCTGCCAATTCCTCTATAATACGTCCTTTTGCTTTTTCTTTATCTTTCTTGTTAGCCTCAGGATTTCGCATAACATCTAAAGCTGCAGCAAGATTTATCACCTCTACAACTTCAGCAACAGTTTTGGGGTCCAAATTAGCAAATATATCTGCCGTAGCAACATCATCACAATAAGAAAGTTGCATCAGGGCACTATGACCCGTAGAAGTTGCTAAAAGTTCTTGAGCAATTTGCTCACCACCTTCTCCAGAAAGAGCGCCCACTGCTACAGCCACATCCTCTGGATCATTAGACATAAGATCGAGAGAGACCGCTACTGCACCCTTAGATATTTTAGGCACATGCACCGCGACAGCTGTTTCAGAAGCGTCACCATCTCCATCATCACTTGGAACATTTGAAACATCTTGATCACTCATAATTTTTTGGTTAGTTATATATTAGGTATAAGTAATTCAATAAATATCTTAACAGAACCCTAGATTTTGTCAAGGGTAATATTTAATTATGCATAATCTCTTCTTCAATCCCTTCTTTAATAGTAGTCGATAAGTCTGGTAAAGATATTTCTACCTCAGAAAGCTCAGCAAATCTATTAATAACTCCATATACCATAGTGATAATATCAAAACAACTAGCCCTAACATCCATAATATCATCATCTAAAAAATCATCTTTGCTAAAGTTAAAGTTTTTATGCAAAAATGATTTCCAAAAACTCTCGTTATTCAAATCACTCAATTTCTTTGCACCACTTTCCTGCCACAGATTAATAAAATTACTTATATAAGCAATAGAAGTTTGCCCAAACATATCAGCAGCTTTTTCTGAATGCTTATAAGAATCTATAAAATCACTACTTGAAATTAAAGCAGCTATATAGGCTTTCTTTAAATCAATTATATTTATCGCTTCTGCTTGCGCATTTTTTGGGGCTTTCACCCCCCTTTTCCCTTT
>CAYLOL010000032.1:0-3944 GCA_964385295.1 uncultured Candidatus Peribacteria bacterium | reverse complement strand
TTTCCTCCCCTTAACCTCCTTTACAGTAGCCTTGGGGGGAATTTTAACCCCCTCTGCAACTTTGAACTTCATCATTAATTCGGAAAGTTTCTCAGCAAATAAAGCTTTAGTCTCAGGAGTACTTTTACCCACAATATCTCTAATTAATTTATTAGCTTGCTCCCAAGTAGGCATATAATCTTGAAAATCCACATCAAGAAGGAGCCCCTCCAATGATTCGTTTGAAGTTGACACTTGATCAAAAAGTCCCTTTAGGGAAGCATAATTACTAAAAAGAATCTCGACAATTCGTATTGTTCTTCTCGAATAATCTTCCGTTTGATACGGATGAAGCAAAAACTCTTTATATGAATCATCCTCCTCAACTATCCTCATTAAATACTTGAAAGCATTAGCATCAGGCACACTCAAACTACCTTCTCCCAAAAAAGCCTCCATTTCATCTAAAAACACAGTGCTTCTTTCAGTGAATTCAGACTCCTCACTTCCCCCCCCTTTATCCCTGTCACTTCCCCCCTCCCCCGGGACAGAACTATTATCACTCTTAGTCGTCTCGCCATGTTTTTTAGCAATTTTTTCCTCTTCCTTAAGGATTTCATTCAAAATTTCATTCTGTGCATTATGATTTTGGGCTAGGAATTTTGGATAATCACCAATTAGCACTAAATCTGAATCAACAACGCAAGAATCAATAAAAGTTAAAAAATCATAGCTAAAATATTTCTTAGGGACATCAGACAATATTGCAACCCCCGCTTCAGATTTAAATCCAAATCCTAAAGCATATAAGAAAAAATGTAGTCTATTGGCATCCTCACTAATAACGACATTATATGGAGAAGAACTAAGTTCTTTCAATACCCTCTTGATAAATTCAACAAATTCATCTTCCTTATCCATATCATCCACAATCACAGATTCATAATACTCACTTAAGATAAAAATCAGTTTTGGAATAGTTATACCGTCTAGCAGAATAGGTAAATAAGCAGGCTTAGCACTAATAAATAATTCTACTGTACTTATAGCAAATTTCGATTTAGATTGACCCTCTTTAAGGATACGATCTACATATGATTTACTTGGGGAAATATCAATACCGTCTACGTCCATACGAACCCCTTCATAAACAGGAAAAAACTCCTGATCTAACATGTTGATTTCTTCATTTACTTCAAACCCTTTAGAGTCAATATCTACACTTCTATCAAATTCTGAACGTCTCGCCGAATCAACAAGATGCTCTATTGTTTTTATAAAAATTTGCTTAAGCCACTTTGCGTAATGACTCTTAAGTCTTTCAGAACTAATTCCACTTCCATTTAAATCATCAGTTAATGCAGCCATTAATCCCTCTGAAATAGCTTCAACTCTATCGCTATCGTAGTAATCAGGGACTTCACGCTCACAAGTTCTAAGGGCGTCAAAAACACTCACAATTTCAGCCCTTTTTGGAATAACATTAGAAAATCCATCCAAATCCTCATCCTTTAGTTCACCTTCAGTCATTGCAAGATATTTCAAAACCATTCCAAAAACTACGCTTTCAATTAGCTTTATCGGATACGATTTTGAATATTGTGCCTCCAAATTAGAATATATTGAAGGATGTTTACAATTCAATTTTTTATATGCCTCTTTAATCACTTCTATTGGAATAGCCTTGATGAAAGCAGTAGAAGAAGCCTCGTCAAAAGCTTGCTCTTGAAAATTTTGGAGAGTCTCATTCAAAGGCGGAGACTTTTTTGCATTTTTAGACAAACACGAACCCCACAAAACTTCCTCTGGGTCTGAATAGAAAATAGCATCAGACATTTTATCAGACATTCCTAGATCAACAACCTGGTGATCAGAAACAGCATCAGCAGAAATAATAGGAGCTTCAGCTTTAAAACTTCTTTTTAGAAATGCCTTTCTATCGTCCACCCCAACCTTAATTAGGGAAGAAAGCTCCTGAATTTTTTTTATAAAAATAATTATTTGCTTATCATATAAACCCTCTAATTTATCTGGATTATTTCTAATAAAATTAGCAACATCCTCAGGATTAGAGTCTTCCCCTTTATACAAAGCACGGCTCACTACCTCGAGAATGCGCAAAGTCACTCTTGCTGCAACCTCCCCCTTTTCAAATTTTCCTGGCGGAATTTTCCCTCGACTCTCATGGAGACCAATAAGAGCAAAAACCTTATCGGAAATTCCTCTAAAAATTTGCTCAATAGATGATTGCTCAGCAATGATATTAGAAATTACATCTTTCGAATATGCATCCGCTGGCTTCAGATCGCCAATATCCTCTACTTTTTTACTCATAAATAATAGTGAAAAACAGTTATTAATTATACATACAAAGCACAAACTTGTCAATCCCTGCTATTCCTATTTACTCGTAAAGATAAATGGACAACCTCCACTTAGCAACTTATAAAAAATCTCTGCTAAAAATAGGTCTAATTTCACCGCTTAAACATGCCGTAATATCTGATAGCGCCGGTCACGAGAACTAACACAACGAACAACTCGTCATTTCCGTCTTGAAAAACGCCTTTGAGGTTTACGCCCACCTCCCTGACGCCCTCCTCCACCACGATTTTTCTGCTGATTTAACCTTTGAGCTGTAGCCGAAGGCTTAATCCCTTCAAGCTCTTTTCCACATGGAGCTTTTATTGGAAGAGTCAGTTTAATCAATTGTTGAATTTGAGCAATATCTCCTTTTTGTTCAGGAACTGCAAATGAAATAGCCTTTCCAGATCGTCCAGCACGTCCCGTTCTACCAATACGATGCGTATAGTCCTCAATAAGAGTAGGTAAATCAAAGTTCACAACTAACTCAATGTTATCTACGTCAATTCCACGAGCCGCAATGTCTGTTGCAACCAATACTCTACATTTCCCTGTAGAAAACCCCTTCAAAGCCTTCTGCCGTTGATTCTGTGACCTGTTTGAATGAAGCTCATCAGCATCATGACCCATTTTACGAATCTTAGCCGCTATTTTTTTCGCTCCATGTTTTGTACGACTAAATACCAAAACAGACCCTTTATGTTCATCCAAAAGTCTCTTAAGCAAATCTAGCTTCTCATCATTCGGAACTATAAATACCTCTTGATCAATATTATCAGCAGTTGTCCCCGGCCTTGCAACTTCAATTCGTAACGGCTTTTTCATATATTGATTAGCAATTGCAGCAATTTTTTCCGGCATGGTAGCCGAAAACAACATAGTTTGACGTTCCCTAGGAACAAAAGAAAGAATCTTTTTAAGTTGTGGCGCAAATCCCATATCCAACATCCGATCTGCTTCATCTAAAACCAACATACCAACATTCGAAAGTGAAATATTCTTCTGCTCCATATGATCTATCAATCGTCCTGGCGTAGCTACGACGATATGAGGTTTATTCTTCAATTGCCTAACCTGAAAACTAGCCCCTGTCCCCCCAATCACAATGGCTGTTCGAAGTCCGTGCTTCCCAGCAATATTCCTTAATGTCTCCTCGACTTGGACAGCAAGCTCACGCGTAGGCAAAAGGATTAGCCCCATTTTCTTCATCAAAACGACAGTCTGTATCATTGGAATAGCAAAAGCCAAAGTTTTACCAGAGCCAGTCTGAGCAATCCCTACAACATCCTCACCAGAAGTCGCAATAGGTATCGCCTTAAACTGAATGGGCGTTGGATGGATAAAGCCCATCTCTGATATACGTCCAAGCATGGCAGGGTTAATCCCCAATCCTTTAAAATCCTTATTGTTATTTTCTTGATTCAACATACAGCCAATTATGCGGGAATATCCCCGATTTGTCAACCGTCAAAAGAAAAGATCATTCAACTAAATACTTATACACAAAGCCACTTCAAAAAATCTTCTTTCCTAACTTCAAACTCCGTCTTCCCAACATCATACTTTTTTGCAAGATTCGAAACATTCCAAGTAGAAGTAAA
>CAYLOL010000031.1:0-9663 GCA_964385295.1 uncultured Candidatus Peribacteria bacterium | reverse complement strand
GTAAAATTACGCCAAAAGGTGAAACTGAATTAACTGCAGAAGAAAGACTATTGCGAGCAATCTTTGGAGACAAAGCGCGTGATGTAAAAGACACCTCACTTAAACTTCCAGGTGGAGAAGGCGGAAAAATCGTTGCAGTTCAATTATTCACGAAAGACAACGGAGACGAACTCCCAACAGGAGTGATCAAACAGATCAAAGTAGACGTTGCACAAACAAGAAAGATTTCTATCGGTGATAAAATTGCTGGTCGTCACGGAAACAAAGGTGTCATCTCAACAATAGTCCCACGAGAAGATATGCCTTTCCTACCTGACGGAACTCCAGTCGACATCATCCTAAATCCACTTGGTGTTACAAGTCGTATGAACATCGGACAGATATTGGAAACTCACTTGGGATGGGCCGCAAAAAAACTTGGGATTACAATGGCAACTCCAACTCTAAACGGAATTTCAACACAAGAAATTACTAAATATTTGAAGAAAGCTGATCTTCCAGAAGACGGAAAGATTCAATTATACGACGGTAAAACCGGAGAACCATTCGACAACAAAACTACAGTTGGTATCGCATACATATTGAAGCTTAGTCACTTGGTTGAAGACAAAATCCATGCTCGATCAGTCGGGCCATACTCACTTGTCACACAGCAACCACTCGGAGGTAAAGCTCAACATGGTGGACAAAGATTCGGAGAAATGGAGGTGTGGGCACTCGAAGCATATGGAGCTTCTCACACACTACAAGAAATGCTTACAATCAAATCAGACGATGTATATGGACGATCAAAAGCTTATGAATCAATCGTAAAAGGAGAATTAATCAAGCGTCCACGTGTGCCAGAATCATTCAACGTCCTCGTAAAAGAGCTACAAAGTCTGTGCCTATCAGTAAATCTAGTAGATACAGGAAAGGGAGCTGACGAAGTAGATATTGAAGAAATCCTAGAAGAAGAAGCAGAAAAACAAGAAGCTGTAAGCGGAGAAATTGCAGAAGAGCTCGCTGAGGAAAGTAAAGAAACTGCAGATGTTGACCCAAAAACTGGTGAAATAATAGAAACATTGCCAGAAAAGAAAGAAAAGAAAAAATAATATTAATATTGTAACTCTTTAAATTATGAGATCAGTAAACAAAGTAATGCTCATCGGAAACCTCACAAGAGATCCAGAAATGAGACAGACACCAAGCGGCCAAAATGTAACAACATTCGGATTGGCAACTAACAGAAAATGGGTCACAAAAGAAGGTGACCAAAAAGAATCCGCAGAATTCCACGAGTGTGTAGCATGGGCTAAACTTGCAGAAATTTGCTCAAATTACCTAAAAAAGAGTTCTCTCATATTTGTTGAGGGATATCTAAAAACTAGAAGCTGGGATACTCCAGAAGGAGTTAAAAAATTCAAGACCGAAATAGTCGTTCAAGACATGATTATGCTTGAGAAGAAAAAAGATAATGGAGGTACTGAATATGTACCAGCAGAAAGTACTGCTCCTGCAACAGAAAAAGCACCAAAGGAAGAAAAAGAAGAACCAGTAGTTGAAGAACCAGTAGCTGAAGAGACACCGGTAGTTGAAGAAGCAGTAGTTGAAGAACCAGTAGTTGAAGAAGCTCCTGCTGAAAGCGAAAATCCTATCGACAAAGATCTCGGCCTATAAACTTTATCACAAATAATACAACAACATATGGCTCAATCAACTTCAGACAAAACAAACCAAAGAAAAGAACAATTCAATGCAATTACTCTTGCTGTAGCCTCACCAGAAGAAATGCTGTCTTGGTCTCATGGTGAAGTCAAAAAACCAGAAACCATTAACTACCGTACACAAAAACCAGAAAGAGACGGACTATTCTGTGAGAAAATATTCGGTCCAACAAAAAACTGGGAATGTTACTGTGGAAAATACAAGAGAATCCGTTACAAGGGCGTAATATGTGAAAAATGTGGAGTTGAAGTAACTCGATCTTCAGTAAGGCGCGAAAGAATGGGGCACATTAAATTAGCAGTCCCAGTAACTCATATTTGGTTCCTACGATCTACGCCAAGTAGACTTGGATTACTACTAGACCTACCTATTAAAACTCTTGAACAAGTAGTATATTTCGCTGCATACATCATTTCTGAAGTTGATGATGAAGCTAGAATAAGCACACTAGAACAATTAAAAACCGAATTTAAATCTCAACAGAAAGTAATCTCTCAAGAGTTTAAGGAAAAATTAAAAGAATATGAAAAACTTGAGGATAAAAAGATAAAAGATAAAGAAATTAAAAATCTAGAAAAAACTCAAGCAATGCAAATAGAAGATCTTGATTTCCAATTTTCGGAAACAAAAGAGATGCTCGACAAACTTGCTTTCGGAAAAGTTTATTCCGAGATTGCATACCGAACAATGTCTATGAAATTCGGGCATGTATTCAAAGCTGGAACAGGCGCAGAAACAATCCGTGAAATCGTTTCAAAATTGGATCTTAAAAAATTAATAGCAACCCTAGAGAAAGACGCAAAATCATCAACAGGGCAAAAGCAAAAGAAATTAATAAAAAGAATCAAACTAGCAGGAAGTCTAGATAAAGCAGACATCAAGGCAGAATGGTTTATTCTAACTGTCCTCCCGGTAATCCCACCAGATCTACGGCCAATGGTACAGCTCGACGGTGGACGATTCGCTGCATCAGATCTAAACGATCTATACAGACGTGTAATCAACAGGAACAACCGTCTAAAAAGACTTCTCGCAATCGGAGCTCCAGAAGTAATCTGCCGAAATGAAAAGAGAATGCTACAAGAAGCAGTCGACACACTCCTAAACAACAGTGCCCGACAAGGACGAACAGTCTTCAATTCAGGAGACAAACGAAAACTTCGATCTCTGTCAGACATGCTGAAAGGTAAGCAAGGACGATTCCGACAAAACCTACTTGGTAAACGTGTGGACTACTCAGGACGTTCAGTGATTATTATTGGTCCAAAACTAAAACTACATCAATGTGGACTTCCAAAACTTATGGCTCTTGAATTATTCAAACCATTCGTAATTGGAAGATTAATTCGAGACGGATATGCACATAATATTAAGAATGCTGAAAAATTAATCCAAGCAAACAAACGTGAAGTTTGGGACATTCTAGAAGAAGTAACAAAAAACCATTACGTACTTCTAAATCGTGCGCCTACACTACACAGACTTGGAATCCAAGCTTTCCAACCGATCCTTATCGAAGGTAAAGCGATCCAGGTTCACCCACTAGTTTGTGCGGCCTTCAATGCCGACTTCGATGGTGACCAAATGGCGGTACACGTACCATTATCAAAAGCTGCGCAAAGAGAAGCAGGAGACCTAATGCTATCATCACGAAACCTCCTAAAACCATCAGCTGGAGAACCAATCGTTACACCTACACAAGACATGGTGCTTGGATGCTACTACCTCACAAAACTAACGAAAGGCCTAAAGGGTGAAGGAATGGAATTCTCAGGAATCGAAGAAGCAGTAATCGCCTACCAAACTGACTATGTACATCTACAAGCGCCAATAAAATGTAGATACAAAGGTGAAATTCATGAAACAACAGTTGGTAGATTAATATTCAACACATTCATCCCTGATGGGCTCCCCTACTACAACGAAAACATCAGTAAAAAACAACTTTCATACATAGTTGCGGAATGTTTCGAGAGACTCAGTATTGAAACTACAGCCCTACTTGCTGACAACCTCAAATACATTGGATTCAAATTTGCTACAAAATCAGGGATCACAATCAGTCAAGCTGACATGATCATCCCGAAAGGAAAAGACAAAGCAATCGACGCAGCCTCAGAAGTTGTAACAAAGATCAATAATCAATTCTGGAAAGGTCTGATTACTGAGGATGAACGATACAACCACACAATCTCTGTGTGGTCTAAAGTTAAAGCAGAAATCACAAAAGGAATGATCGGAGAATTCGATGAATCAAACAACATTTTCTACATGGTTGACTCAGGAGCCCGTGGTAATTGGGGACAGGTTACGCAGCTATGCGGAATCAAAGGTCTCGTTGCTAATCCGGCTGGTAAAACAATCGAACTTCCAATCAAATCAAATCTGAAGGAAGGATTTTCGATTCTAGAATACTTCATTGCGACACATGGAGGACGTAAAGGTAAATCAGATACAGCGCTAAAGACAGCAGAAGCTGGTTATCTAACACGTCGTCTAGTTGATTCAAATCAAGATGTTGTGATCAGGGAAGAAGATTGCGGAATGAATCACCCACATATGATTTCACGAGAGGAATCAGAAGTAATTGGTGAAAAATTTGAAATAAGAATATACGGACGAACATTGGCAGAAGATCTAAAGACTAAAAAAGGAAAAGTTATAGCCAAGAAAAATGAGATAATTGAAAAAGACACTCTTATATTAATTGACGAAGAAAAAATCAACGAAGTAAAAGTACGCTCAGTAATGACTTGCCAAACTGAGAACGGAATTTGTGTTAAATGTTACGGTAAAGACCTCGGTACAAACAAAGAGGTAGCAATCGGAACTGCGGTAGGAATTATCGCGGCACAAAGTATTGGTGAGCCAGGAACACAGTTAACAATGAGAACATTCCATATGGGAGGTGTAGCGGAAGGCGGAGACATAACTCAAGGTCTTAGTCGTGTTGAAGAGCTCTTCGAAGCAAGATCTCCAAAAAGTCCTGCATTAATGGCTGAAGTAGAAGGAACAATTCAGATTAAACAAAAGGGTAAGCAAACTGAAATCCTCCTAACTTCT
The DNA here is from genome assembly GCA_964385295.1 of uncultured Candidatus Peribacteria bacterium. Taxonomy (GTDB): domain Bacteria; phylum Patescibacteriota; class Gracilibacteria; order UBA1369; family LOWO2-01-FULL-3; genus CAYLOL01. The sequence continues at coordinate 4,893 of CAYLOL010000031.1, read as the reverse complement.
CACAAAGCTATTGAAATCCCTCACCCTTTCCACGAAGACATGAACGCATCTGTGGAGGTTGGAGACAAAATCAAAAACAAGATGCTAATCGCAAAATCTGAAAATCACAAAGGAACCATCAAGGCTACAGAGGATGGAAAAATCCTAAAGATTGAAGATAATATAATAACCATCCAGACAAACGGCCCAGTCCAAAAAGCATACATCGTACCGCCTGGACGAACAATTATTGTGAAAAACAAAGAGGCCGTCGTAATGGGACAAGCTCTAACAAACGGACATCTCGACCTCAGAAAACTATTAGAACTCACAAACACATATACAGTCCAAAAGTACATCGTCACAGAAGTACAAAGCATCTACGCATCACAAGGTCAAAGTATTAATGACAAACATATCGAGATCATCGCAAAGCAAATGCTCTCAAAAGTTAGAGTATTAGAAAGTGGTGACAGCAAGCTACTACCTGGAGAAATCTCAGACATAATCGCTTACGAAACTATCAACAAAGATCTTAAGAAAAAGAAAAAAAGGCCTGCAAAAGGAGAAAGATTGCTCCTTGGTCTAACTCGAGTCGCTCTAAATACAGATAGTTGGCTATCGGCAGCATCGTTCCAGGAAACAATCAGAGTATTGGTTGAAGCATCAACAACAAATAGAGTAGACACACTAGACGGCCTCAAAGAAAACGTAATCATCGGTAAATTAATCCCTGCTGGAGCAATCTACAGAAAACGATTTGGAAAAGAAAACGAAGCAGACAGAATTCGTCAAAAAGCTGATGATTTAGCCGATCTAAGAGAAAAAACAGGGGAAGTAGAAGAAGTAGAGGTCGAAAGATTACTCCCAGTAGTATAAATCGTCTTGCATTCCGCATTCACTTGCTATAGATTGCGGAGGCAAAAAATCCAATAACGGTATAAAACCGCATGCCAACAATAAATCAGTTAATCAGAAAACCACGAAAAACTCAGGTAAAGAAGAGTAAATCTCCTGCGCTTCAGTTGATATTCAATCATTTGAAGAGTAAGCCTGTTAAAATTTCATGTCCACAAAAACGTGGTGTATGCACAAAGGTTACAACAATGACCCCGAAGAAACCAAATTCAGCCTTACGAAAGGTAGCACGTGTCAGATTAACTAACGGAATGGAAGTAAATGCTTACATCCCAGGTGAAGGACACAATCTTCAAGAGCACTCGATCGTAATGATCCGTGGTGGAAGAGTAAAGGATTTACCAGGTGTACGATATCACATCGTTAGAGGAAATTTGGATACTCAAGGAGTACAAGACAGACAACAAGGCCGATCAAAATACGGCACAAAGAAACCTAAAAAATCATAAAATAATGGTAGACAATAGTAAAAGCGTTACATTCATTCCCGAAGAATCATCTCCCCTACAGGAGAAATTTATCAATTACGTAATGTTGGACGGGAAAAAAACAATAGCTCGAAAGATCTTCAATAACACATTGAAGATGATCAGCAAAAAGACAGGAACTGATCCTGAAAAAGTATTTAAATCAGCTATCGAAAACATAAAACCTCCAATGGAAGTAAAAGCAAAGAGAATTGGTGGTGCAGTATACCAAGTACCTCGCGAGGTACCACCTGCACGACAACTCGCACTAGCATTCCGATGGATCCTAGATGCAGCAAGAAAGAAAAAAGGCTCTTCTATGTACCAAAAACTAGCGAACGAACTCATCGATGCTTCAAACGAACAAGGTATCGCTATGAAAAAGAAAGAAGACACTCTCCGAATGGCGCACGCAAACAAAGCCTTCGCTCATTTGGCACGATACTAAAACCATTGACTTCCATATCAATCCTCTATAACCTCCCCGCCTGCTATTAAACTTGCAACTATGGGGAAGCCAAAAGTCCTATACGCAATCAGCCGAAATGATGATCAGCCTGAAAAACTAAAAAGCCTCTTTAAGAAAGAAGGAATAATTTTGGATGTAGTCACGGATGCCAAGAAAGCCATAAAGGCAATACAGGATAGAACTTATGCAGCTGTCATTTCTGGCTGGACATTCATTGGCCAAGAAAAAACAGGCATAGACATCGTAGAAGCCGCCGTACGAGAAGGCATAGAAGCAGTTTACATATACACAACAGCACCAGTAGACACGGGCAAACTCCCAGAGCAAGTCCAGGTATTTAAGGACGACCCGGTCAACCAACACGGTCCAATCATAAACGCAGTAAAAACAAAAACTACTGAAGCTTCCTCAAGGCCTGGGCAGGATTCCCCGCTATCAAGAATTGTGACGGGACTGATTTCGTCACTACGGACCTAAATCCCACAACTGCCTTATCCCCCACCTCAACCCCCTTCAAAATCACCGCCTGCCCGCCAATCCACACATCATCCCCCACCACAATCTTCGCCACCTTCACATACGCAGGATCATTCCGCGTACGCCAGTCCACCGAATGGAAATCATTATCAATCAACATCGCACTACCAACCAAGCACCTCTCCCCTATCCGCACCTCATCACGACACTGAACAGTCACCCCATTCAACCGCGTCCTCTTCCCAACAAAAATCCGCGCACTCTTATCATAAGTAAAAAACCGATTCCATTCCTCATGCGCCCACAAATTACACCCATCCTCAATCACCAATTTTCCCTTTCCCCTAAACTTAAAACGCCAATTAACAACCACCCCACGCCCAAACCGCACCTTCCCGAAATACCTCAAACGAAACCAACCCCTCAGTACAAAACTAATAATTTTCCCAAAAAACTTCTTCATGTGAAAACCTTACCACCAAAATAAAAATTTCCAAATTGACTTTTCCCCCTCACTCCCTATAATACCCACGCGATTTTTCGACTAACCAAAAGTCGCATTTATTTAAATTGGATTAACAAAATACCAAAATGGCTGAAGATCTCACAAACTTAAGAAACATCGGTATCATCGCCCATATTGATGCCGGAAAAACTACCGTCACAGAGCGCGTACTCTTTTATGCAGGAAAAACCCATAAGATTGGAGAAACCCACGACGGAGAATCTCAAATGGACTGGATGGACCAAGAAAGAGAACGTGGAATCACAATCACATCTGCTGCAACAACTTGTTTCTGGGAAACTCCAGACAAGACAAAACACCAAATCAATATTATCGACACCCCGGGACACGTAGACTTTACGGTAGAAGTAGAGCGATCACTTCGCGTACTAGATGGAGGTATCGCAGTATTCGATGGCGCTATGGGCGTAGAGCCACAATCTGAAACAGTTTGGAGACAAGCCGACAAATATAACGTTCCACGACTGGCATTCGTCAACAAGATGGACAAAATGGGAGGAGACTTCTACATGAGCTTGGAATCAATTCACACACGACTTACGCCAGATGCAATTGCAATCCAACTCCCTATCGGAGCAGAAAGTGATCTGTCAGGAGTAGTCGACCTAATCGAGCAAAAAGCATACGAATTTGAAGGTGAACACGGAGAAAATTTGAAAGAAATCGACATTCCAGAAGACATGAAAGGAAAAGTAGAAGAATACAGAGCGAAATTAATTGAAAAAGTATCTGAAAACGACGATACATTAATGGAAAAATTCCTAGAAGGAGCAGACATTTCAGTTCCACAACTCAAAGCAGGAATCCGAAACGCAACAATCCAAGGATTGATCTATCCAGTGCTATGCGGAAGCGCACTAAAAAACATCGGAGCACAATTAATGCTAGATGCAGCTTGTTGGTACCTTCCTTCACCACATGACGTACCAGCTATTCAGGGCCATGACATTAACGATCCTGAAAAGGTTATTGAAAGACACGCAGATTCAGACGAACCATTTTCAGCATTAGCATTCAAAATAGCTACTGACCCATTTGTAGGATCACTATGCTACTTCCGTGTATACTCAGGAAAACTCGAATCAGGAAGTTACATATTAAATGCTTCAACTGGAAACAAAGAACGAGTAGGACGATTAATCCAAATGCACGCAAACTCACGAGAAGAGATCAAATCAGTACAGGCTGGTGACATCGCTGCTATCGTTGGACTAAAGAAAACAACAACTGGAAACACTCTATGTGATCCAAATAACCCAGTCTTACTAGAATCAATAACATTCCCAGAACCAGTTATCCATATTGCGGTAGAACCAAAAACAAAGGCAGATCAAGAAAAAATGGGAATGGCTCTACAAAAACTAGCAGAAGAAGATCCAACATTCCGAGTACACACAGATGAAGAAACAGCACAAACAATTATCGGAGGAATGGGAGAGCTTCATCTCGACATTATCGTCGACAGAATGAAACGTGAATTCAAAGTAGAGGCGAATATCGGTGCACCACAAGTTGCTTACCGAGAAACAATTGGAAAAGAAATCGAAATGGAAGAGAAATACTCGAAACAAACTGGTGGTCGTGGTCAATTTGGACACGTATTACTACGAATAACTCCTCAGGAACCTGGGGAAGGATATGAATTCGTAAACTCAATCACAGGAGGAAAGATCCCAAAAGAATTTATCAAACCAGTAGACCAAGGTATCCAAGAAGCTATGACCCGTGGTATCCGAGCTGGATATCCAGTAGTTGATATAAAAATTGAACTATACGACGGAAGTTTCCATGACGTTGATTCATCAGAAATGGCCTTCAAAACAGCAGGTTCTATTTGTTTCCAAAATGGTGCTAAACAAGCAAATCCCGTGATCCTTGAGCCAGTAATGGACGTAGAGGTAACAGTCCCAGAAGATTATTTCGGTGATGTAATGGGAAATATCAGCTCACGACGTGGAACAATCAAGGAGTCTGGAGACAGAGGACAAGTAAAATTCATTAAGGCAGACATCCCTCTATCGGAAATGTTCGGATATGCAACAGATTTGAGGTCAATG
>CAYLOL010000030.1:0-9994 GCA_964385295.1 uncultured Candidatus Peribacteria bacterium | reverse complement strand
ATAGAATCTTCAAGCTTCACATATTTGCCAGGTCGTCCTGTAAATGTCTCAGCTACAAAGAATGGCTGCGAAAGGAATTTTTGGATCTTTCTAGCGCGTCGAACTGTAAGTTTATCTTCTTCAGAAAGTTCTTCCATTCCAAGAATCGCAATAATATCCTGCAAATCCTTATATCTCTGCAAAATCTTCTGAATTCCACGTGTGACTTCATAGTGATCCTGTCCAACCAAACTTGGATCCATGATTGTAGACGATGAGTCCAACGGATCTACCGCTGGATAGATTCCTAGTTCTGTTAGCGCCCTTGAAAGCACCACAGTCGAGTCCAAGTGCCCAAACGTTGTTGCAGGCGCTGGATCAGTTAAATCATCCGCAGGAACATAAACGGCCTGCATCGACGTAATAGATCCTTTGTTTGTAGATGTAATTCGCTCTTGAAGCGCACCCATCTCAGTCGCAAGTGTTGGCTGATAACCAACCGCCGATGGTATTCGTCCAAGCAGCGCAGATACTTCAGAACCCGCCTGCGTGAATCGGAATATATTATCTACGAAAAGCAATACGTCTTGTCCTTCCTCATCACGGAAGTATTCCGCCATTGTCACTCCAGTAAGTCCAACTCTCTGTCGTACCCCAGGTGGCTCGTTCATTTGTCCAAAGACCAGTGTTGTTTTCTCCAAAACGCCTGACTCCTTCATCTCGTAGTACAGATCATTACCCTCACGCGACCTTTCTCCTACTCCCGCAAAAACCGAAAATCCTCCGTGCTCCTGCGCAATATTTCGAATCAGCTCCATAATAATAACCGTCTTTCCTACTCCCGCTCCACCGAACATTCCAACCTTTCCACCCTTCGTAATAGGACAAATCAGATCAATAACCTTAATACCAGTCTCCAGAATCTCAACATCAGTCGACTGATCCGCAAATTTTGGTGCATCTCTATGAATTGGATACTTTTTCTTTGTCTTTACGGCCTCCTTATCATCAAGAGGATTGCCCAAGACATCAAACATTCGACCCAAAGTCTCAGGTCCAACCGGCACCGATATAGGTGCACCCGTAGCCACAACTTCAGTGCTTCGCTTAAGTCCATCAGTAGAACCCATTGCAACAGTTCGGACTTCATTCCCACCCAAATGTTGCTGAGTCTCTAAAGTAAGTTTTTCCTTACCAATCATTACTTCAAGAGCATCGTATATATTTGGAAGATCTCCATCTTCAAACGAACAGTCTACGACGGCTCCGATAACTTGTGATACTTTTCCAGCCATAATAAGTTTATGTTAATTATTTATTTAAGTAATTACCGCCACACTAGAAGAAATCTCTGCGATTTCCGCTGTTACAGCAGCTTGTCTTGCTTGGTTGAATGTTAATACTAGATCATCCATCAAATCATCCGCAGCCTGAGTCGCATTTTGCATCGCAACCATTCGCGCACTATGTTCACTCGCCGTAGTCTCCAAAACAGCCTGATAAAGCTGTATTTCAGTCAACTGCGGCACCACATTATCCAATATATATTCTGGTGATGGCTCTAGCTTATAATCAAAATCTTTTTCCGCTGGCGCGGCAACATCTGTAAATTTCGACCCAAGTTCCTCAATCATCGATTCAAAAACTTCTGTCGAAAATGGCAACAAAGTCTTTGCGACCGGCTTCTGCACCAATGTCGATACAAAATCTGGGTAAATCAAAATAACCTTATCAAATTCCTTCGTTTCAAATTTTTTCAACGCAATATTACTAATAGACAAAATGTCTGAGAATTGCGGACTCGCCGTATACGCTGGAAAAACATACTCCGCATCTTCCCCAATTCTATGCAAAAATTCAGCACCCTTTTTACCAGACGCAATATAGTGAACTTTTGCATCTTTATACTTCTCTTTCAATTTATCCTTTACCTCTACCACCTTCTTAAACAAATTTGTATTAAGTCCTCCACAAAGTCCTTTATCAGTCGTAAACAAAACAACCAAAACACTCTTCACTGGACGCACCTGAAAGTACGGATGAAGATTCTGGGCCTTCTTCGACAACTTCGACAAAATCTGAAACGCAAGATAACCATACGACCGTAGATTAACAGCTCCAGCCACCGCCTTCTTCATTTTTGAAGTAGCAACCAGTTCCATCGCCTTCGTGATCTGGCGAGTAGATTTGATCGATTTGATCTTCCTCTGTACGTCTTTTAGATTTCCAGCCATTAGTCTTCTTTCTTAATATATTTCATATCTTTATTAAACGATTCAAGCGCCTTCCCCAATTTCTTAGCAGTTTCATCAGAAAGGTCACCAGTCTTCACAATTTCCTTCAAAATATCCGAATACTTCGCATCCATATACGTATAGAGTTTCTCTTCATACTCTTTTACCTTATCAATAGGAACGTGCTCCAAATACTCATTAACACCTGCGTAAAAAATTACCACCTGCTTCTCAACAGGAACCGCAGAAAACTGAGTCTGTTTCAAAATCTCAGTAAGCCTGTCCCCTTTATTAAGAGTTCTCTGAGTTGCTTCATCAAGATCTGAACCAAATTGAGCGAACACCGCCAATTCACGATACTGCGCCAACTCAAGTTTCAATTTACCAGCAACCTTTTTCATAGCTTTCACCTGCGCCGCAGAACCCACACGCGATACCGATAGTCCCACATTAAGCGCCGGCTTCACCCCTTTGTAGAAAAGATCCGCCTCCAAGTATATCTGTCCATCCGTGATAGAAATCACGTTAGTCGGAATATACGCAGATACATCTCCAGCCTGAGTTTCAATAATAGGAAGAGCAGTCAATGATCCTCCACCATATTTCTCGTCCAATTTACATGAACGCTCCAAAAGCCTTGAGTGTAAGTAAAATACATCACCAGGATACGCCTCACGTCCAGGAGGTCTTCGTAATAGTAACGAGATTTCACGATACGACCACGCATGTTTCGAAAGATCATCATAAACAACCAAAACGTCCTTACCTTTATCTAAGAAATATTCTCCCATCGCACATCCCGCAAACGGAGCAAGATAAGTAAGCGATGCTGGATCCGAAGCAGAAGTACTAACAACTATAGTAAAGTCCATTGCCCCATATTTTTCTAAATCAGCTACAATCTTCGCAACTTTTGACTCTTTCTGCCCAACCGCTACATAAATACAAATCATATCTTTACCTTTCTGGTTTACGATCGTATCAACAGCAACCGCAGTCTTACCAACCTGACGATCTCCAATAATAAGCTCACGTTGTCCACGCCCGATAGGAATCATCGAATCAATCGCTTTGACACCGGTTTGCACCGGAGTATTAACTGATTTTCTTTTAATCACACGAGGAGCCACTTTTTCAATAGGATAGAAAGTGCTAGTTTTAATCTCTCCCTTGCCATCCTTCGCATTTCCAAGTGGATCAACAACTCGTCCTATCATAGACTCTCCAACCGGCACAGAAAGAATCTTTCCAGTCGTTTTGACATCATCTCCCTCCTTAATGCCCTTGTCATCGCCAAGAATGATAGCACCAACAGATCCCTGCTCAAGATTCAGGGCAACTCCCATCACGCCATTGGCAAACTCAACCATTTCTTGTGATGCGCAATCCCCAAGGCCAGAGATACGGGCAATCCCGTCACCAACCTCAAGAACTTTACCAACCTTCTCGACTTCCGCCGATGATTGAAATTTTGTTATCTGCTCCTTCAGAGAGTCTAATATTTGATCTTTAACTTCCATAATTTATTGATTTATAAGGTTATATTTAAGTGTTTGTAAGTTTTTCAACACAGTTCCGTCTATTACATAGTCCCCAAACTCAAGTTTCATTCCCCCAATAACATTTTCGTCAATCTTCACAGCAATAATCACCTCTTTCCCAAGCACTCCACTAAGGGATTTGGCCAATTCCTCGCTTTCTTCAGCTGACTGTTCGTACGGCAACGTAACATTCACTTCCAATTGCCCCTTAGATTTCAACCAAATAGCCCTAAACTCAGGCACAAAACGCTTTATCAACTTCGCGTCCTTGTTTTTTACAAGTAACTTCAAAAAATTCTGGATCTTTTCATTAATACTTTCCTGATCCGTATCATCTTTCAACACTCCTGCAAGCGCCTGGGCGTATTTTGTAATCGATATTTTCATAATTTAGTTGAGGCAAGTTCATCTTTTATTGCACCTTCAAGTCGCTTCTGATCCTCTTTGCCAAATTCTTTTCTCACAATCTTCTCACAGCCACGCACCATTAATGTCGCGACTTCCGCCTTCACTTCTTCAAACATTTTCCCTTTCTCTTCTTGCAATTGAGCCCTGTATCTTTCGGCCAAACTAGAAACTTCCTTCTTCGCATCGTCGATAATCTTCTGCTTTTCAGCCTCAGCTTCTTCTTTGGCTTTTTCAATAACTGCCATAGCTGCAGCAGAAGCATCAGAGAGGACTTTATCCTTGTCCTCTTCGAGCTTTTCCATTCGTTCTTCAAGTTTCTGAGAATCTTCGACAGTTTTCTCAATCATTTTCTTCCTTTTATCCAAAAGCTTCAGAATCGGCTTGTAAACCAACGCCGAGAGGATAAACAGCAAAACAAAAAAGTTAATGCCTTGTGCAATTAAAAGTTGAAAATCAATACCTAACTTTTCGATAAGTTCCATAAGAAAAAAAATTATGCATTTTGAGCTACACGAACTTGATAATTAGAGCCACTACTAATGCGTAGATAGCAATAGCTTCACAGAACGCAATAGCAAGAATCATTGCTGTCTGAATGCTAGATGCAGCTTCTGGATTTCTCCCCATAGCCTCCATTGCCTTGCCGGCAAGAAGTCCGATAGCAATAGCAGGCATAGATGCCCCAATTGCAATAGTTAACGCGACCGCCATATTCTGATCCATAATTAGTTGGATTAAGAAATATATAATTGTTTCCCCCTCAAGCGAGCAGGCTATCAAGGGTTTTCAAAAAAATCAACCATAAAAAAATTATCGTCCCCTTCCATTTAACAATTTTTTCCATTAAACTATCGCCGCAAAATTGACCTAATACATATTATGTCAAACCCACACGAAGTAGAAATAAAGCTCAAACCATGGGGACGCGAAATATGGTTTGCACATAACGAAAAATACGCGGGCAAAATCCTAGAAATAAAAAAAGGGCACCGCTACTCTTTGCAATACCACGAGAAAAAGATAGAAACACAGTATTTATACAGTGGAAAAGTAAAATTTACTTACGGCACAGAAGGCTCACCCTTGCAAGAGAAAATCCTAAATGCTGGTGACAAAATAGATATCCAACCATATACTGTGCACCGCTTCGAAGCCTTGGAAGACAGCGAAATATTTGAGGTTTCAACACCAGAACTAACAGACGTTATAAAAATCAAAGACGACTACGGAAGATCAGGAAAAGGTAACGACGAAAAGACAGACAAGAAATTACATAAATCCATATAAATTAATCAAATAAATAACATCTTTCTATCATGAAAAAATACCTATCTTGGAAACTGATTGCAGTATTAGTCGTTACCCTTATATTAGGATTCTTTGACCTACCTGCGGCCACTCAGCAATCCATAATCCCATTCGCTCCAGATTCATTCACTAATACAAAAATGCACCTCGGATTAGATCTCCAAGGTGGATCTCAATTAGACTATAAAATTGACCTAAGAAAAGTTCCTGAAGCAGATCAGGAAGACATCATTAATGGTGTCCTTGAAGTAATAGAAAGACGTGTGAACGCTCTCGGAGTCGCAGAACCAAACATCTACACATCTGAAATAGCAGGTGAATACCATATAGTAGTAGAACTCGCAGAAACAGCAACAATTTCACAAGAAGATGTTGATACATACCTCGGAAAAGAAAAAACCGTATCAGAATTAACAGACGACGAAAAAAAGCTAGTTAGCCTCGAAAAGGCAAAAGCAACCGTAGGAAAAACTATTCTACTCGAATTCAAAGAAGAAAAAGGCGAAATCGATCTACAGGAAAAAGATGAAATAAAAACTGATGCACAAACAGCACTCAACCGAATAAAGGAAGGAGAAGACTTCACGGTAGTAGGGCAGGAAGAAATGCAAGCATTCCCAGGAAAAGTCTCATACGACACATCTGAATACATATACAAAGGAGACCTACTGTCTACCTTCGGTGATAAATTACAAACAATGTCAGTCGGAGATTATTACAAAGATTTGGTAGAAGTCGGTGGACAATTCACAATAGATGAAAGCGGGAACGCAGTAGAAGCAACAGGACTCGCAATCTTGAAACTAGCAGATACAGCCGAAGAGATAAAAGATGAAAAATCAGTAGAAGTAAGCCACATACTACTAAGTTACAAGGATGCAACTAGCGCTGATGCTTCAATCACAAGGTCAGAAGAAGACGCATACCTCCTCGCAAAAGACCTAATGACACAACTCGAAGAAGGAGCTGATTTTGCTACTCTTGCACAAGAATATTCAAATGACCCAAGTAATAAAGACGCAGGAGGACGACTTGATGCTCCGGTCACGGGTAATGGAACATACGAATTTGATTTTGAGGATGCAGCACTCGCACTCGAAAATGCAGGTGACCTAAGTAAAATCACAAAAACCCAATTTGGATACCATGTTATAAAGGCAAACAAAATTGCAACAGATGTAACAGAAACACAATACAAATACGAAACAATCACATACTCACTCGTACCAGATCCATGGAAAGACGCAGGGCTAACTGGAAAACACTTTGTACGTGCAGACGTACAGCTCGACAATTTCTACCAACCATACGTCTCAATACAATTCGACGATGAAGGCGCAGATTTATTTGAAGAAATTACAAAACGAAATGTAGGAAAGAAACTTGCAATCTTCGTAGGTGGAGATCTGATCTCTGCCCCAACAGTAAACGACGCAATCGCAGGTGGAAGCGCAATCATCACGGGACAATTCACAACAGATGAAGCAAAAGAACTCGCGCGTGACCTAAACACAGGAGCAATCCCCGCCCCTATCGTCCTCACAGGAGAATACACCATAGGAGCAACTCTAGGACACGAAGCATTGTCAAAAAGTTTAATGGCAGGAGCAATCGGACTCATATTGATTCTCCTATTCATGCCATTTTACTACCGTGTCCCAGGTCTACTCGCAGACGCATCACTCATCGTATACGCAGCAATCTTCCTCTTCTTACTCAAATCACAATTACCACTTGGCGTTGCACTAGCAGCAGCAGTCGTAATATTTGGGTTCTTGATAGTAAGAATAGTTAACAATAAAGACTCAGGCTGGGAGAAGCTCGTCTCATTTGTACTGGCATGTGCAGGATTCTTCTTCCTCACATTCCTGCTAAAAACAGGTGTAGTAATGACTCTCGCAGGTGTCGCAGGTATCATCCTTTCAATAGGTATGGCAGTCGACGCAAACATCCTTATCTTCGAAAGATTCAAGGAAGAACTGAAAACTGGTAAGACATACACACAAGCAGTCCAGGTAGGTTTTGAGAAGGCATGGAGCGCAATCCGAGACTCAAACTTCTCTACGTTATTAATATGCGCAATCCTCTTCACATTCGGTAGCTCAATCATCAAAGGATTTGCATTCACGCTTGCTGCCGGAATCTTGGTGTCAATGTTCACAGCGATCACAATCACAAGATTGCTAATGAACTCAATGGCAGGAAAGAAACTCACACAAGAACCAAAGAAACTAGGTATAAGAGAAAAGAAAGCAACAAATTTCCAATTCATCCAGAAATCAAAAATATGGATGACGATTTCAGGAATATTAATTGCAATCTCATTATTCTCAACAATTGCATTCGGATTAAACCTTGGTCTCGACTTCACCGGTGGAACATTAATGGAATTCAAATTTACAGAAGAAGTAACTAAAGACACTCTCGAAGGATCGCTAAATGAAATCGCCGAAGAATTAACAAATAAATCAACTCCGGTTGAAGATAAAGCAAACGAAACCTCAGAATCTAGCGAAATCACAGAATCAAGCACTACGGCATTAACTGCTCAACTCAATGAAGACCAAGAACTTGGAGAAATAGACCTCAGCGGAATGAAAGTTATCCCATCTGGCGACAACAATTTCGTGGTAAAAACAAAATACCTGACATCTAGCAACCATGATCTATTGGTCACAATGATGGAAGAAAGGCTCCCGGAATTCACGGAACCACGATTCACAACAATCGGCCCTACAATCGGAGCAACGATCCTCTCATCAGCTATCAAGGCAATCATATTCGCAATCATAATCATTGTATTCTATGTGGCATTCGCTTTCCGCAAGATCCCAAAGGAGATCAGCCCATGGAGATTTGGAGCCTGCGCAATAGCCGCATTACTACACGATGTAATAATCATTACGGGACTATTCGTAATATTAGGACAATTCTTTAATGTTGAGATCGACGCACTCTTCGTAACGGCATTGCTAACCGTATTTGGTTACTCTGTTAATGACACAATCGTCATCTTTGATAGAATACGAGACAACTTGATAAAACAAGAACCAGGAGAAAAACTAGAAGACATAGCGAATAAGTCATTGAACCAAACATTCACTCGATCGATGAATACATCACTATCAACATTATTCACGTTAGTAGCAGTATTATTCTTGGGAAGTCCATCGATCTTTTACTTTGTGTTAGCATTGACAGCAGGTACAATAATCGGTACATATTCATCTATCTTCACCGCAACTCCACTACTAGTAATGTGGAGCAAGAAATACCCAAAGAAAGTGAAGATGGACTAATACACGCGCCCGTAGCTCAACTGGATAGAGCGCTGGTCTTCGGAACCAGAGGTTGAGGGTTCGACCCCCCCCGGGCGTACCATATTTAAAAGCTTTTCGCATAACACTAGTTGTACAAAATTTGGTTTTATAGTTTTTTATAAAAACCATTGACAAACCAATGGACAGTTTAAAGAAATTTCCACTAACCACAGAAGGTGAAGAATTCATCAAGAGTATCCCCGACAGCAACTTGACAGATGACTCCTTTGCGGGAGTATATGAATTATTGCGCAACGCTAAAAATAATGAGATACAAACGGTTTCACCGATAGTAGCAATTAAAATTGCTCTCGGTCGATCAAGCAAAATTGTCACCAGAAGAGATGATGGAAAGTAGCAAAGTTATAATAACTGCTATTGCGGAAACTAAAGAATTAGCTGGATACATAGATACAAGCACAATAATTTTTTGTTTGTGAGAACGTAAAGAAAAAATTATGGAAAAAACAGGTCTTTAGTTAAAAAAACACGTCTTCACTACGAATAAACCCAAAAATCGTACAACACTGCATGTGGCGGTTCGGGAAATTTCGTGTGGCTTTTACACACACAACACCCTCCCCCATATTTACCGCTGCTTCCGCTTCGCGGTATTATAGCAACGACAAACATCGCCCATGTAGAAACGTTAACTGAAATGTTGCAAATTTTTAGTTGCATATTCAGCTTATAAGTACTAAAATTATTTCCTTTTAACCTTACGACACATGGGAATAGCATATAAAACTAAAGAACATAGAATAAATCTCGATGCTCGTACAACACCAACCGAAGGAGATTGTGAACAATGTTCAGAGCCTTGGTGTAGATTTAATGTTACCCCAAAGGCAACAATAGATGAATACCTGGCAGGGAATCGAAAGGTAATTGCAAGTATAACTTGCGATAGCTACGAAGTAGATCCAGGTTGTATGAAATAAAATTTGCAACACATCCACTAACGGCAATATATCCAGTTCACTCTTTCTTTCGTGTGGCTAAAGCACACACTCAAGAGCTCGCGCAAATTTGGCGGTGGTGATAAAATTTCACCATAGTCAAACTTCGCATAAGCTGCGAACGTTGTGTGAAGATGAATTAAAAACAAAAACTACCCACTAACCCCTACCCCCCTATGAAAACATTTCTTTCCATCATTATCATCTTATTACTTGCAGTAATTATCGTTGGCGGGTACATCGCT
>CAYLOL010000029.1:0-10493 GCA_964385295.1 uncultured Candidatus Peribacteria bacterium | reverse complement strand
AATTTTTGACGCACTATGCTGCTGTCTCAGCCAAAATGGGATTACTTACCCCAAAAGATGCTTCGGATGCGCTTGCGTCATTAAAATCTATTGATAAATCTGACTTTAAAATTAATGACATAATCACGATTTGGGAATCTGTCAAGGGTCTACCAGCAAACGTTACAGGAAAAACCCGCGATGACTTCAATACCGTTGTTCATGAGCAGAAGCAGGAAGTAAAGGATTTCAAAGGAAAGTTTGATATTTCTATGAAAACTCCTGGGAAGCTCACTGATCATGACATTGCAAAACGGATCTACTCGAAGCTTGTTGATAAACAATATCCACATCTTGACTCTCGTGAAAGAGCTAACATCGTGAGGCTCATGACGATTGAGGACACTGAGTCAGCAAAGAATTTTGATGATTTCACAAGATGGGCTCAGCGTGGAAGCGCGAAGGTTCTTGATCTAATGTCAAAACGTAGATCTCGTGATTTCTATCAAAAAGTTATTCAATTCCGATATGCAGATAACGATGGTAATGAGACTCAAGTGTTTGAAGGATTCAAGCCTGAGGACTTCCAAGATCCTGAAAAGATTGCTGCCATGCTCCGAAATGGAGAGCTTTCTATGGAGCAAGGATTTTATCTTCTAGCGGCGTTTAATCATTACGACAGGAGCACTAAACAAGGTAAGAAAGGACTTGTTCGATCATCGCAAGGGATTGCAGTAGAGAAGGCATTGAAAGAGTTGATTGCAAAGGAACTTGGAGTTGATGACAAGCTTGATGATCCTGATGTTATAGAAATCGTCAACAAAGCTCTTGCCGATAATCTGGATGGAAAACCAAATCCTCCACGAAGAAATTATGCATCAATGTTTAATCAATATGTTAGCGGTTATGAGAAAAATAAGAAAAAAGCTACTAAGAATAGGAAGAGGCATTTCAAATTGCGTGCACGGAAAATGCGAGCAAGATATAGAGCTGGAGAACTTTCATATGATGAATTCAAGGCTGACCGAGAGGACTTGCTTCAAGAAATGCGTGATGAAGGGCTCCTCTCAAAACACTTATCCTTTGGTGACGGTTTCATGAGTTATTTGATCGCAAAACTTAACTCAAAAGCGTTAACTGTTCCGGCACATTATGCACGGCGCGCGCCTTTGGGGATATTGAAGTTTTTTGGAAGAAGCCTTGGGTGGGTTGGGCATGGATTATTCGATCTCTCCAAAAAGAAGGATGAACATCTAAAGCCATATAAGATTCTTGATATTACAAAAGAGGCAATCGGAAGGACAACAGCTGAAATTACAAATGATAGTGAAACAAATATCCATAGTGTAAAAATTAAAAGAATTGAAAAACAAATTGAAATTGCCGAGAGAAAGCTACTTCCTAAAGCAATCAAAACTCTAAATCCTCCTAAGTTTGTCATAGATCAATATAGGAAAGATTTGATCAAGGCTGGAAAAATAATTGACAACACAAAAGATGAATTAGCTAAGAAACGAGAGGAGAAGGCTGAGAAAGATAAAGCTGAGAAGGCTGAGAAAGATAAAGCTGAGAAGGCTGAGAAAAAAGAAAGTGAAAAACCAAAAGCAACTTAATAACAAATTATGAAAAAAGATGACGTACAATTCGAATCACTAACAAAGGAGGAAAAAGCTCTGATTAAAACGCGTTATATTGCGGATCAAGTGCTTGAAGGCGTTGTAGGTAAGCTTGGAATCCCTAAGGAGGATGATATGTATCGTGCAGAAGTATTTAATCTTCTTAAGAAGAAAACTATTGAGCACGTAGTTGTTGCGATTCTACTGAACCTCTCAAAGGGTGAGGAAAAGGGCCTTGAGAACTTCATGGAACAGGGCTTCAAGATCGATCCAAATGCTGTTCCTGCCGATATTATCATGCAGTATGCGCTTCTATTCCCTGAGCTTATGAAGAAAGTGCAGGACGGTATCCCGAAGTATTTTGACGGATTTATTAATAGATATAAGGCTATTGCGGCCGCTTAGTTATGGAGAAATATTACGATGACAATTGGAATCTGAATAGTAACCGATTTTTGTGGCTTGAGGCACAATATTCTGGTATAGAACAGCGTGGTCTTGACCATTCTGAGCGCGCAAAATTGAGAGCTCAAGTTTCTGCAAAATCAAATCAAGACTTGATGGATGCGGTCGGATTTTCTGATCATGATCCTAGCTCATCTGGGATTACGGGAAGTGAAGTTGATGATCAACTTGGCACCCATATCAATAAGATGGTAATGAGTTCGCTTGGACGAAAAGAGAAAATCGAGACTGATAAATGGGATGAAGGTCTTACTACTGAATCTGGACTTGCCGAAATAAGAAGAGACTGGATACTTCTTGGGCTCCCTGCTTGGACTTCTGAGCAAGCAAAAGAAGCTAAGGGACAAGCTGTTATTGAGCCAAATCCATACTATGATCGTATTTTTAGTAATTTGGCGAAAATTCATAATCCTTCGTATTTTGAAAATAAGGTGCTTGTAGAGGAATTGGCAGCTCGTGGCACAACTGTTGCAAGCTTGGACTTTACGACTATTAAAAGTAACGTAAATGCAACTCCTCCAGCTGAAGACTTTGCCCTTGAATGGCATCATGCTGGTATAGAAGTTGGAAAAATCACACCTTCGCTTATTGGAACTGCACTACATAATGCCCAGGTAAAAGAATACATGAAGCTTGTACATGCAAAAATTGATCCTCTTATTAATGCTATGAAGCTAAAATTCCAAAGACCAGATCAAAACTCTGCGGACATAGAAAAGGCTGATCCAGATTTTGCACAGGCCTATAGATTTTATAATTCTGTCAAAATAATGGCGGAAGCTCAAACTCTAGCAAAGGCTGTTTCAAGTGAAAGGCATCGTGATGAAAATGTTGAGACTGACCTTTTCTCAAAGGGAGCTCGAACTATAGGAAAAATTGGGGGAATGCTAAAGGATTCTTGGGATAGAAAAGATTGGGGAAATTTGGGGATGCTTGGTATTGGAGCTTTTTTTATTGGTGCAGCATTTGTGGCGCTGAAAAAGCGAGATAAGTTGTTTGACTTCCTTACTCTTACAGCTGGTGCTGGAACCCTATATATCATTGGTAAAAAACTTGGCTATGATCCATTAAAATCATTGGGACTCAAAGATCAATATGATGAGGTAAGAGGAACTGCTCTTGAGCCACTAATAAGACTTGCCCCTTCTGGAAAAAAGCTTGATGCAAAAACATATCTTGCGGCACATAATATTGGTCTTCATGACCTTCATAATCATTATAAGAACGCTAAAGGAAGATTTATTTCTCCGAAGAAATTCCCCCACAACTTCCCAGAGTTTGCCCACAAAAGTCATGGTGCTCAGATGAATAATCCTGACTATATACATGCAGGTGAGCAATTGTACTTGCTTATGCAATGCATGGAAGAAGCCCATAATAAAGTAATCAGTGATAATCCAGAAGAACAGACAACTTTTGCCGCTGCATTGCAAGACCCTGCGTTGAAAAATGTTAGAGTTGAAGATTATCTTTATTCTCTTGCCGAATACTCTACTGACGGCACAAAGGCTGATTACTGGCCTGACCGTATTAGCGAATGGTGGAGTGGGGTTGGAGTCAAAACAGAGAAAGTGTTGGCAGGAGCTGGCATTCCATTTGTTAGAGATACCTCTGATACAGGTAAATGGGATCGAATTAAAGGTCGAATCTTAAACGCTCAGAAAGACCCTGCAATTTCAGGAAAGATAATGGGATATCCAGTGATTATCAGGGAAGAAAAATCAACTGGATTGATACATATTTATTCCCCTACTCAATATAAGGGCGAAGGGCTAACTTCTGATTATGAGTCAATGGCTACTGTGGATATGAAAAATCCAGAGGCTGGAGCGAGAACATTGAAAGAAAAATTAACAGCAAAAATCAAGAAAACGCTCGTGAAGTCATTGCAAAAGCTTGAGGAAAATAGTCAGGCTTCTACTACGAATTCTTTAAAGTTATCATTTGATAAAACAGGCACAGATATTAATCTTGAGTATAAAAATAACAAATGGATAGTCGGCTATGAGCTGGATGGAGGAAAGATGAAATTGTCTGGGGAGGCTACCCTAGACCTTGATCCCGAAAGTCTTTTTGAAATTAAGGGGATTATCGAAAAGACCACTGGTGCCAATCTTATGGGTCTAGATGACGTCAAGGCTCCTGGGTATAAAAACATGGAATCACAAAAGAAATGCATGGACGCACTGAGGGACCTGACTAGCAATACTACCATCAGAGGCGGAGAGACCCTCGGTATACATTTTGGTGTTATGCCAGTTGCAGATTTGAAACTTATGAGAATGCTACTTCTAAAAAAACCACAGCTTGAGTTAAATGCAGCGGATTATGAAGACATATATGATCATATTCAAAACGTAAAAGATGCCTTGATACTGCTTCAAGCCACCGATAAGCAAGTTCTAGATAACCTTGAAGAGTTCACTATATTCATGGGTAGCCAAGACCTATTCCAACTGTTCCCTGCTACCGAAGGAGTGTATGGATTCAAGAAAGCACTTTCATTTAAGGGAGATAAGGTTATTGCAATTGATTACGATGAGAGCCCAGAAAAAATTGCTAAAAAACTGAAGAAGTACGCTAAGGAAGCAAAGGCACAATAGAAACTTCCCCATTGACAAACCCGCCCATAATGGTACAATGGTTTCTTTGCTGGTCTTAGAAAATATTCCCGAAATAAATCAATACGAAGTTGCCCCTTATGTGAAGATCGTGTTGCTTGAAATCGATTGGGTGAATATACTTCTGAAGCCGTAAGGTGAGTCAGGGCTCAGACTCAAAAATCAAGGAGCATCGAACACAGTAATGACTCCGGTTATTATACCGTTGGGTTAGGACATTAAGGCTTTTCTAGGGCGTTGGTACTCCTAAACTAACTAAGGCTCTCCCCCAAGCGGGGAGAGTTTTCTTATTATGCTGGTTTTATGCGTGTAAGTTGCGGTTTACTCTAACAAAGTAACTTGCCTTTTTTTATTTTGATGATAGGATTGGTTTTGCAATAAAATTATGGTGAGTGTAGCTCAGTTGGTTAGAGCATCTGGTTGTGGTCCAGAGGGTCGTGGGTTCGAAACCCATCACTCACCCCATAAATTTCAACTATGGAAAACAAACAACTCATTGATCTCACAATTAAATACGGCCTAGACGACGAAACTCTATCTAAGGTTATCGCCATAATGTATCAACTTGGTTATGCCGATCCCACAGACAAGACTTTTCAAAAAGCTGCTAAATGCATATGTGATGAAAAGCTATATGATATGCCTGCGGATGACTTGGTCGAGGAGATGAAAAGGAAAGGATTTGGGTCTAATTAAGCTCCGTTTTCAGCATCCGCTGCTGCGTCACCTATTAGATTTCTGCTTTTCAGGTTCTCTTCTGTACGATCAAGTACTCCTTTGATGAAAAATTTTGCGAATTCGTAGAGCTTCTTGTATGACTCGTCGAGTTTATATTCTTCTAGGAAGTCACGGATTATGAATGTGGATAATTGGAATAGGATTGTTTTTATCTCCTTGTTTTCATTGCCATCCTCGTCTTTAACTATCTCGTATGCAAATTTGAGGAGTTTTTGTGGGTATTCTTCGGCTTGATAAAGGATTGCTTTAAGCCAATTATCGAGCTGTATGCGAGCTTCTAATGGGATTTCCTTGTCTGCTCCGAAGAAAATAAGTGCCTTTTCGTCTGGCGTTACTTCTGATGTTTCGAGCATAAGTAGATTGCCGGTTGCCTTCTGGATGTCTTCGTTGCCAAGGAGAACTATTGCCAACACAAAGTTTGCTGGGATGTTTTGTTCCAATGCGCGACTAATAAGTAGAGTGAGATCCTTTTTGTGGCTTTTCTTAACGAATTTTAGGAGGATTGTCGTAAGATCTTGTTCGCTTTTTTTCTGCTTTTTCTCTTCTTTTTTGATTGCGGCGATTTGGGCGGCAGCCCTTTTCATTTTTTCCTTAAAAGCCTCAAAAGCAGCTTCGTCCATGCCTTCGCCTGTATCAAAACCCCCAAAAGATTCTAAATCCATAATGAACCGATTATTTTGCCGCTACAGCAGGCTCCACATTAACGACCGTATCTTTAAAAGTACGTCCATCAAATTTCTTCATCGCCTTTTCAGTAAACTTAACTTTCCCATTTACAAGCGAAAAAAGAGTGTGATCACGTCCCATGTCTACGTTTTCTCCAGGGAAGTATTTTGTACCTCTTTGACGTACGATAATAGAACCGGCCTTACATACCTGTCCGCCGAATATCTTTACTCCTAGGCGCTTTGCGACCGAATCGCGGCCGTTCTTTGTTGATCCTCCTGCTTTCTTATGTGACATAGTTTTTCTTTAATTGCCGTCAGATTCTACGTAAACCATATTAAAATTGCAAGAGTTTTTGCCTGTCAACGCCTCGCACTGGCATTTTTGGCTTAATAATGCTATAATATAAGGATTTATTTGAATATATGAGACAAAAAAGTAGAAAAATATTGGTGATTTTGATGGGTTTGTTCCTAACTTTCTCGCATATTGGGTCAAGTTTTGCTGATGACGAGGGGGCTGAGTTCCTTGATCGCCTCAAATCAGAATTAAATCTTACAAAAGCCGGATATCGGCAGGTGCTCGATAGCGTCTCGGGTATGAAATACAATCTTGAGGAGGTTCAGAATGAGCAAGCTACTCTTGGAGGGCAAATCCGGATTCTTGATACAAAGATTAACAGAAGTACTGAAAAGCTCTTCGGAGTCATTAAAAATATCGTCAAAAAGGAGAATGAAGTCGATCTATTAAATGAACAGATCGAGATGAAACAGGTGGCGCTCGAGTATAATAAAGACCTGCTCGGCGACTATGTGCGAGTGATCTATGAACAAGAAAATGCGCTATTAAATATAGATGAGAACGGCGAGATCGATGCAGTGAAGCTGCTTTTTGCAGATGGAACGGCCGGGGAGAATTTGAGAGAGCTTGAGTACTTTGATTTGCTGAATGAGGCGGGGCAGCAGATGATTGAAAAGCTGGATTCGCTTACCGCCGAATTGGAAGAAGAAAAAGGTAAATTACAAAAAGCTAAATATCTCTTGAGAGATCTCCGTGATGAGTTGGCTGAGGAAAAGACAAACTTAGAATTCCAGAAAATCTCTAAGCAAAATATCCTTAGTATTACCGATGGGCAAGAGCTTATTTATAATGAATTGCTTGAACAAAGTCTGCGTGAACAGGAAGAAGTTCTAGAAGAGCTGAAGCAACTTGCTAGTGCTGTTGCTTTTATTGAGTTGAAAATTGAAGAAGATGGTGAAAATTTTGATCCTGATAAATACCTGAGCCTTCTTGATACGAAGACTCGCGCAGTTATGGAGTTCAAATTCGATCCTGCAAATCTCTCTTTCGATGGATTCCAGTGGCCAGTTAGCCCTGAGCGAGGAATTAACGCTTACTTTCATGATCCTGGCTATGCCTCACACTTCGGGGTTCGTCATAATGCAATTGATATTGCAGCTTACCAAGGGTCAAAAGTTCGCTCTGCTTCAGACGGGGTTATTTATACTGCTAAGGATAATGGATTTGGTTACAGCTATATCGTTGTAGCTCATGCTGATGGGTTTACAACAACGTATGGACACATTAGTAATATACTTGTGGGTGTGGGTGATAACGTTACCGCAGGCAGCGTAATTGGCCTTAGTGGTGGTATGCCT
Organism: uncultured Candidatus Peribacteria bacterium; assembly: GCA_964385295.1. Taxonomy (GTDB): domain Bacteria; phylum Patescibacteriota; class Gracilibacteria; order UBA1369; family LOWO2-01-FULL-3; genus CAYLOL01. The sequence goes on along the minus strand of CAYLOL010000029.1, from coordinate 2,750 downwards.
GGTACTAAAGGTGCTGGATATATGACAACTGGTCCGCATCTCCACTTTGAGGTTATGAGATATGGTAAATACGTAGATCCCCTACTTTACATGCCTTTGGGAGAGCTTAGCTTTGATAATATCGAATGGTTGCCTGAGAAATATCATGAACTCTGGGCGGCTGCCGAGCTCAAGGAAAATGTGGTAGAATCTAGACGTGAAAAACTACGTCGATAAAATTTTTCGGATTCTAGAAAAGACCCATCCCGACGCGAAGATCGCTTTGAATTTTAGTAATGAGTTTGAGCTGCTTGTAGCGGTACAGCTATCGGCACAATGTACGGATGTGAGGGTTAATTTGGTTACGCCGAAGTTGTTTGCGAGATACAAGAAAGTTGAGGATTACGCCAATGCAAAGACTGCGGAATTCGAGAAGCGCATCTTTCCGACTGGGTTTTACAGGAATAAGACAAAGAATATTCTTGGTGCTGCGAAAATGTTGGTGAAGGATTTTAATGGGAAGCTTCCTGATAATATGGCCGAACTACTCAAATTACCTGGAGTTGCGCGGAAGAGTGCAAATGTGATTCTTAATAACGCTTTCAAGAAGAACGAAGGAGTAGTTGTGGATACTCACGTCATGAGATTGAGCGGAAGAATGGGTTTTGTTCCAGTAAAATTAGCGAAAGCAAAGAACGCAGTAAAAATTGAGCGTGAATTGATGAAAAAGGTCCCACAAAAAGATTGGGGGAAATTTTCAGACTACATGGTATTCCACGGAAGACGAATATGCACAGCAAGGAAACCAAAATGCAACGAGTGCCCATTAAGTAAAATCTGCCCGTCAGCGTTTAAGGTGTGAGGCGTGTGATTGTTCTCGGGAATGGGATTGTTTCGCGTATGTGGTGAGTGCCACAGAGCCAGCCTGTTAGACGTTCTAGCCCTACTCCAAATCCACTATGTGGTACTGATCCGTATTTTCGCAAATCGAGGTACCACTGGAAATCTTTTTCGCTAAGGTTGTGCTCATGAATTCTTTCCAAAAGCGTATCGTAATCATCCTCACGCTGGCTTCCCCCTATAACTTCTCCGTAGCCCTCTGGCGCAAGCATATCCACGCATAGTGCGAGGTCTTGGTTTTCTGGATCGCGCTTCATATAGAACGCCTTAACTTCAGCGGGATATTTCTCTACGAAAATTGGCTTATCGTATTTTTCTGAAATCTTTGTCTCGTCATCTCCCCCAAGGTCTTGGTTAGGTTTTATGTCTGATCCCATTTCTTGCAATTCAGCTACGACTTCTGCATGAGTTTTTCTAATGAATGGCGCTTTAATTTTCTTTAGTGGTTCGAGATCGCGTTCGAGTGTCTCCAATTCTTTCAGATTATCCTTCAAAACTTTCTCAACGACATGCATTATTAGCTCCTCCTGTACTCGTATATTATCCTCGTGATCTGCAAAAGCCATCTCCGCGTCCATCATCCAAAATTCAGTCAGGTGACGGCGAGTCTTCGACTTTTCTGCACGGAATACAGGCCCAAAATCAAAAACACGGCCAAGCGAGAATATCGCAGCCTCTACATACAACTGTCCAGATTGAGATAGATATGCCTTGCCCTCGTCAAAATATTCCATTTCAAACAATTCGGTAGTACCCTCGCACGCATTCGGGGTCAAAATTGGCGAATCAAATTTGGTAAACCCATTCATGTTGAAGTATTCGTATATTGCGTTAATTATTGTATTTCGAACAACCTGAATAGCCCGCTGCTTCGGCGATCTGAGCCAGAGATGCCTATTTGAAAGCAAGAAATCCGTACCATGCTCCTTCTTCGAGATAGGATAATCCCCTTCCACGATCTGGATCGGATCGATATCCGAAATCTGCAATTCAAAAACGCCCTCCTGCTTCGGATGTGCTGCAACTTTTCCGGTAACCTTCATTGAACTTTCCATTGTTAATGTGTCTGCGAGTGCAAACAATTCCTCCGACACATCTCCCTGAAACACAATTCCCTGCACCACTCCTGTCCCATCTCTCAGCTGTAGGAAGTGCAGTTTCCCGCTCCCCCGCTTGTTGAACATCCATCCTTGGATAGTAACTTCTTTGCCGACGTGATCCTTTAGATCCTTTATTAATACTTTATTAGCCATATGTATTTGTTATTTCCGATATATTAATTGAAATCGGCAATAACACCAAATTATTTGATTTTTGGATGTGGTATTGATAGAGTCTTTTGCGTTATACTTCGAAAGAACGCTGGGGCGTCGCCAAGTGGTAAGGCACATGGTTTTGATCCATGCATTCGGGGGTTCGAACCCCTCCGCCCCAGCCAATTATCCATGCTATAATTAGGCTATGAGTTTTCCCGTAGATCTATCTCCAAATTTGATTAAAAAGGCTGCAGAGCTTGCTATTAGACCTGAAGATATTGTCGAGAAACATGTTGTTGGTGGCGGCAAGGGTGGTCAAAAGATCAATAAAACAGCCAGTTGTGTAATGTTGCAACATGGTCCTAGCGGGACTCTTGTGAAGTGTCAAAAACATAGAGAGCAGAGTAAGAATCGGCTTTCGGCCTATAAGTTATTGATTCTGAAAATTGAGGACATTGTGAAGGGCAAGCAATCGGAAAGGGCACAAAAAATTTTTAAGATTAGAAAACAGAAAAGGAGACGTTCCAAAAAAGCTAAGGAAAAGGTATTAGCCCATAAGGCACACCGAAGCGTCACCAAAACCAGACGAAAACCTGTGAAGCTTGACGACTAAAT
>CAYLOL010000028.1:0-11316 GCA_964385295.1 uncultured Candidatus Peribacteria bacterium | reverse complement strand
CAAAGTTGACGAGAATGAATTCTATATGGTTGGATCAATTGATGAAGTTAAAAAATCATGAGCAAAACTATTAAACTAAAAATTGTTACACCCGAAAGTGTCCTTCTACAGGAGGAAATTGAGGGAATCTCTATTCCAACTGTGGAGGGTGAGATTACCGTGTTGCCGGATCATATTCCTATCATTGCGGCGATGAAGCCTGGGGAATTGAAGATTAAAAAAGGCGGAAAGGATGAATTTTTTGCAATGATGAGAGGAGTTGTGGAGGTTGACGGAAAGACAATTACAATTCTTACTGATGCGGCCGAAAGAGCTGATGATATTGATGCTAAGCGAGCGGAAGAAGCTAAGGAAAAGGCGGAAGCGATAATGGCGGAGGAGAGACACGGGGAGGAAGGATATGCAGATGCCGTTGCTCAATTAGAGCGTGCGCTTTCACGAATTAAAATTGCGAGGAAACGAAAAGCTAGGGGGAGATCAACACTTGATCAATTATGATGGTTAAAAAAATTGCAAAAAAAGATGGGACTTGGTCGGCGTATAGTTTGGCGCTGAATCTAGGTTATATGATCGTGACACCAATTTTAATATTTGGGGTTGGAGGAGTGTATTTGGATAAAAAATTGGATTCATTCCCAATATTCATATTGATTGGATTTTTCTTTGCAATGACGTCAGCATTGTTTGTCGTTTATATGAAAACGAAAGATATAATATCTCAAGGTAAACCTAAAAAATAATGACAGAAGGATTAACAGAAGCGGTTACTGGGCATGTTGCGGAAGCAGCAAGCTTTGTGCCACCAACATTGGCTTCGGAAACTATATTTTATATTGGAAGTTTTGGGGTTCGAAATACACTGATTACTTCCGTTATGACTTTGTTGTTACTTACTGTTGTTGCTTTGGTTGTGCGACGGAAGAAGTATGCCATGATTCCTGGTGGTTTCCAGAATGTTGTAGAGGCTCTGATCGGTGGGATGTTTGATTTTTTTGAGGGAGTTGTTGGGGATACGAATAAAACGAAGAAGTTTTTCCCGATTGTGATGACTATTTTCTTGTATGTCATGATTTCAAATTGGATGGGGCTTTTGCCAGGGTTTGCGAGTATTGGACTTCACGAAGTGCATAATGGGCACGAAGTTTTTGTTCCTATATTTAGAGCGACTTTTTCTGATGTGAATATGACTTTTGCACTGGCTGGTATCTCGGTGATAGCAAGTCAGATTTTTGGTTTTTCCATGCTCGGATTAAAGGGTTATGGAGGAAAGTTTTTTGTGAACCCATTGAAAGATCCGATTGGATGTTTTGTGGGATTGCTCGAGATTGTGTCTGAGTTTGCAAAAATGGTTTCGTTTACATTCCGTCTATTTGGAAATATTTTTGCAGGAGAAGTGTTGCTACTTGTTATGACTTTTCTAGTTCCATATGTAATCCCGATGCCTTTCTACGCACTTGAAATCTTTGTTGGGTTTATCCAAGCATTGGTGTTTGCATTCTTGACTATAATCTTTTTCAAGATTGCGACTACGCCGCATCACTAGAGAAGGCTTTTTATTTCTTTTCCTGTTTTTTTGTTGATGGCGATTTTGCCGGCTGGGGTGTCGACGATTATTGTGTCTCGGAGACCTTTTGCTTTGATTGTTTTCTTATTGTCTGCATAGATGAGGCAGCCCTTGCAGTCTGTGAGTTCAATTGGGCCTCTCGTGACGTTTGCAGTGGGGGAGGAGGCTAATTCTTCCCATAGGGTTTTCCAGCTTCCTATATCTGCCCACTTTAGATCTGCTTTTATTATGCGTACGAGTGATGGGTCGATTTTCTCCATTATTGCGTAGTCGATTGAGATTTTTTCCAAGGTTGGATAGATTTTTTTAATCGCTGAATTTTCTTTAGTTGTTCCTAATAATGCGGCTATCTGTGCAAATTTTTTGTACGTTCGAGGTTGATGTTTTTTGTATTGACCTAGTAGTACTGATGCTTTCCAGACATAAATGCCTGTGTTCCATAAGTATTTTGTTGATTTTACGTATTTTTTGGCTGTAGTAAGGCTTGGTTTTTCAACAAATTTATCTAGTTCATATACTGATTTCGCTAGTTCTTTGCCAATGCGAACGTATCCGTAATTCGTGTTTGGTCCACGGGCAACTACTTCAATTATGTTCAATGTATCTTCTCTTTCTGCGACTTGAGCTGCTTTGCGTACCATCTTTTGGTATTCTTTCTTATTTTGTATTAGATGATCTGCGGAGACCGTTATCATCACTTCTCCGGGATGGCGATGTTCAATAATTGTCGCAGCGAAGCCGATTGCTGATGCTGTGTCCCTTAGGGCTGGTTCTATTATTATGTTCTTTTTTGGGATCTTTGGACAAATTTTTTGAACAAGCTTGAGATGGTCTTTGTTTATTGCAATGTATATGTCTGATAGGGCGAGAAAATCTAGTCGATCTATTGTCTCTTCGAGCATTGTTTTGTCTGAAGCTAGTTTTTGGAATTGCTTTGGAAGCTTTGGTGTAGATAGTGGCCAAAGTCGTGTTCCACCGCCTCCTGCGAGTATTACTGCTTTCATTTGATTAGTGATTTACCTGTCATTGCTTTTGGTTGTTTTAGGCCTATGGTTTCCAAAATTGTTGGAGCTATTGTGTCTAACCCTATTTTGTTACTGGATCGTAGTTTAACAGATTTTCCTTTTTCTGAAATGTAAATGAATGGAACTGGATTGAGGCTGTGTGATGGACAAATTTCCCCGTTAGGATATCTCATTTTATCTGCGTTCCCATGGTCTGCCGTAACTAGAATAGTATAATTCTTTTCAAGGGCTTTTGGGATAATTTGCTTGAGTTGTTTGTCGAGTGTTTCTAATGCTTTTACCGTAGCTTTGAAATTTCCAGAATGTCCAACTAAGTCTCCGTTTGCGAAGTTTAGGGCTATGAAGTCGTATTGTTTTTTAGATGAGAGTTCTTTTAATAATGCTTTTGTTATGCCTGGCGCACTCATCTCGGGTTTTTTGTCGTATGAGGGAACTTTTGGAGATGGAATCATTATGCGTTTTTCTCCTTTGTATGGTTCTTTTACTTGTGAGTTAAAGAAGAAAGTTACATGTGCATATTTTTCTGTTTCTGCGATTCTGAGTTGTTTCATTTTTTTGTTCGATAAAAATTCTCCGAGGTTGTTTTTTACCTTTTGTGCGGGAAAAAGAACGGGTGCTTTTGTACTGTATGGGCCGAAGCAAATAAAATGTGGTTTCAATTTCGAAGTAAACATTCTGGTAATTTGTTTTGCCCGGTCTGTTCTGTAATTGAAGAAAATTACTGAGTCGTTTTTTTCTATTAATCCGTTTTTTTCTAGAAGAATTGGTTTGATGTAGTAGTCGGTGTTTGTGCCGCGTTTGTATTCGTTTTTTATTGCTAATATAGGAGATTTTTCTAGTGTTCCTTTTCCTTTTGTATAGAGATCGTAGGCTTTGCGAGTGCGGTCTAGATTTGTATCTCGATCCATTGCATAGTAGCGACCTACTATTGTTGCGATTTTGACGGTTTTTTGGAGGCCGAGCCGAGAGATTTCTTTGTTTAGCATTTTAATGTATTTCTCGGCCGATCTTTCTGGAACGTCTCGTCCGTCCGTGATCGCATGGATGTATACGTTTTCTAATTTTTCTTTTTTAGCGAATTTGAGTAATGCGAACAGGTGAGCTATTTGAGAATGGACGCCTTCATCAGATATCATTCCTAATAGATGTAGCTTTGAATCTTTCTTTTTGCAATTTGCTGCAGCCTTTTTCAGTTCTTTCATTTTGTGTAGTGCACCACTTTTGATTGATCTGTTGATGTCTTCTTGTGTTTGCCATACGACTCTTCCAGCACCTATGGTGAAATGTCCGACTTCGCTTCCGCCCATTGCTTCTTTCGGGAGGCCAACAAATTCTCCTTCAGCGCGGAGGATTGTTGTAGGGTATTTTTCCCGTAGGCTGTCTATGTATGGAGTGTTACTTCTCGTGACGGCGTTGTATTTGTAATCTTTTCCTTCGCCGTATCCGTCAAGAATGATTAGTAGGACTTTATTTTTCATTTGTTGTTAAGTTAAGAGGGTCCAATATGAGTTTAGTAATGTTTCTCCAAAAAATATCATTATTATTGTTCCAATTATTAAAAATGGGCCAAATGCTATTGCGGTTTTTCTTGTTACGCGGCCAGTCATTAACATAAAAATACTGATAAATGCTCCGAAGAAATATGCGATCATTAATGCAAAAAGTCCCATCTGCCAGCCGAGAAGTACCCCCATTAATACTCCCATCCTTAGATCTCCACCACCGATCCATCTACCTTTGGAAACGGCGAATTGTATAAAGAAGAATAGGAATAGAACTATCGCTCCAATCAACATGCTGATAGTGGTTGGCACTCCAAAAACGAGTCCGCCCGCGATAGCTACTCCGATTGCAGGGATGGAAAATCTGTCTGGGATTTCTTGATATTGTAGATCGTAAAAGAAAATTGCTATTAATAATACGAATTCAATAATGTAAAAAATGAATCTTTCGAAAATTTGCCAATCGATTGTGTATGTGAAGAAGTCTGGGGCTACTGTTGATGGTACTGCAATTAGAAAATTCCAATATAAGAATATCGTGAGGAATGTAAGGCCCGTTATGAGCTCGAGTGATATATAATGGGCTGAGATTTTTTTCCCACAAAATCCGCATTTTCCGCGGAGGAAGATCCAACTAAAGATTGGGATTAGGTGATGTGCCTTTAGTTTTTTGTTGCAGTGTGGGCAGATTGAGCGTCCGAACATTATGCCTTTTTTCTTGCTGTGGACGCGATAGATCACGACGCTTAGGAAGCTTCCTATGGCTGTTCCAAGGATGAAAATTATTGTTGCTACGAGTGGTGTCATTATTCTAGGGTTATTTTGTTAAAACGGAATGCGGCGCGTGCGCTGATCGAATTGCCGCTTCCAAGTATATATGCACGTTTGTAATATTCTTTGGCTAAGTCTTCTTGGTCTTGTTGTTCGTATAGCCAGCCAAGATTTAATATAGCTGCTTCAAATTGTGTGTCTCTAGAAAGTGATTTTGATAAATAGATTCGAGCTTCTTCGTATTCACCGAGAGCAGTTAGGGCCCAACCTTTCAGGTTGTATGACATTGGGTCTTCCGTGTGGTGTGTGATTGCTGTGTTTGCTAGTTCAAGTGCTTTTTCTGGTGTGTTTAATTTGTCTATATAGAGCCATGCTAGGCGAGTGAAGATTTCAATGTTTTTTGTGTTTGTTGCGAGTACTGTTTCGTATTTTTGTGCAGCTTTTTCGTATTTATTTTTTAATACATAAAGATCCCCAAGTTTTACATTTAATTGGTCTTTTGGTTCAAATCCTTTGGTGTCAGAACTTTCGATGTAGTAGATAGCATTCGTGATCTCGTTATTGGCAAAATATGCGAGTCCAAGGTAAAAAAGAGTGTCTGGATTTTCTGGGTCTAGGGCTTCAGCTTGTGTGAGTGAACCAATTGCATTTTCGATATCACCTATGCTCAAATAGCTGAATCCAAGTGCAATCCATGCGTCACGATAGTTTGTTTGCTTGCTGACTACATCGAGGAGTAAAGGAATTGCTGATGAATATTGGTCAATTTCTGTTAATTGCTTTGCGAGCAAAGTTTGCAGGAATAGGGGATCGCCTTCAGTGTAGTACGAGTAGGTTTCGTAGTGGGCGAGAAAATCTTTTGCTTCGAGTTCTTCGAATATTTTCTTTGCTCCGTCGAAGTCTTTGTATAGGACATGGAGAATTGCGCTTAAAAATTTCACGTCTGTGTCTTCTTGATCGAGTTGTTCCAATGTGTTGCGGGCTATTTCAATATGTTGTTGGTTGAGTTGTGATTGAACGATCGCGAGTTTGATTGCCAGGGATGATGGGTTGATTTTTTCGGCTTCGGTGAACGCTTTTTCGGCTTTTTTAGGGTGATTACTTTTTAGATATGCGTTGCCGAGCTTTACTAGTGTGCTGCTTGAGCTTGGGTTTAATTCGCTAGCTTCTATATAAAGTTCGGTGGCGTTTTCGTAAAATTCGTTGTTAAAATATTCTTCACCTTTTCTAATGTATTGTGTGAATGATTTTTCTTCTTCCTCGGGGAGTGTAATGATTTCAATTGGTTGTTTTTCTGGTGGGGTGAGTCCAGATGGGATTTGTTGGGATGTTGTTTCTTCTTGGAATAGTGCGGAAAAGTTTAGGCCGATGTATGCTATTCCGGCTATAATTAACATCCATGATATTGTCAGAATTTTCTTTGTGTTCATTGAATTTTTAATGTGTTAGCACTGCATATGGCTGCGGCTATTGCATCGGCTGCATCATCAGGTGTTGGGATTTTGTCTAGATTGAGTAACATTTTTGTCATTTCCTGAACTGCCTTTTTGTCTGCCCTGCCGTTTCCACATACTGCACTTTTTATTTGTGGGGGAGTGTATTCTTCTTGTTCTATACCGTGTTTTTCTAGGACTTGGAGAATTACTCCGCGGGCTTCTGCTACAGACATTGCGGTTTTTACGTTTTTACTAAAAAAGAGACTTTCTATGGATGCTTTTTGTGGCTTCCATTTTTTGACTAATGTCGTTAGATCCTCTGCAATTTGATTTAGACGGATGCCTTGTGCTAGGCCAGTAGCTGTGCGGATGCAGCCATAATCTAGGAGGGTAACTTCTCCATCTTTTTCTTCTAGGATCGAAAATCCTACGATTGCAGTGCCTGGATCAATTCCAATTATTCGCATTTATGTTGCTATTACAATTTTGTATTTTTTGCCGAGAGTGCCGTTTTTTTGTAAGAATTTTATAACTTGCTGTTCTCGATTTTTTTCTGGCATTTTTTTTGTGAATATGCGATTGATGCCCCAAGATAGCGTTAGCTCGTGTGCAGTTTTTTCGTTTGGAGTTATGACTATTAGTTCTGTTGTTGGGCGGAATTTTGCGATTTCGCGAGCTTTTTCACCGGTTTCGGAATATACGATTAAGTATTTTGCTTTTTCTTTTTCTGCTGTTTTGCAGGCTTGTAATGATGCTCCGAAGAGTTCTGATTTTAGTTCTTCTATTGAGAAATGACTTTGTAGTTCTTTGTGCTTTTCAATTTCTTGCTCAACTTCATGGGTGACTTTTTTTAGAGTTGTTGTTGCTTTGAATGGATAATGTCCTGTCGAGGTCTCGTTGGAGAGCATGATCGCATCGGTGTGATCAAAGACTGCGTTTGCTGCGTCTGAGACTTCTGCGCGGGTTGGGCGGGGACTTAAGACCATTGATTGCAGGACTTGTGTTGCGGTGATAACGGGTTTTGAGTAGCGGTTTGCAAGGGCGATCATGCGTTTTTGGGCGATTGGCACTTTGTGTGCTGGAATTTCAACTCCTAAGTCTCCGCGTGCAACCATTATTCCGTCCGCTTCTTTTACTATTGATTCTAAATTGTCGAGTGCCTCTGGTGTTTCAATTTTTGCAATTATTTTTGCTGATGATTTTTTTGCCGTGATTAATTTTCGTAGATCTTTTATATCTTTTGCTGTTCTGACAAATGAAAGTGCTACAAATGCAACATTTTGCTTGAGCCCGAACTCTAAATCCCTTGTGTCTTTTGGAGTGATTGATTTCGTAGAGACTTTTGTTTTGGGTAAGTTTACCCCTTTGTGACTTTTCACTATACCTCCTACTTTCACTTTGCAGATAACAATATCTTTAGTTTTTCGTATTGCTGTTAATTCTATCAATCCGTCATCAATTAATATGCTGTGTTTCTTTTTTATGTCCTTTACAAATCCTTTGTATTGGACTGGAAGAACGGTATTTGTTCCCAGGAGTTTCCTTGTTGTCATCTTAACTGTAGCACCTCTTTTTAATGCAATTCCTTTTTCAGGCATCTCTCCTATTCGAATTTTGGGACCTTGGAGATCTTGTATTATTCCGATTTTTTTCCCTGAAGTTTTTTCAACTTTACGAACACTTTTAATAATTTTCAGGTGATGGTTGTATGTGCCGTGCGAGAAATTCAAACGAGCGACGTCCATTCCAGCCTGAACAAGATCTGTAACCTCTGTCACGGAGTCGGTTGCAGGTCCGAGCGTACAAACAATTTTAGTTTTGCGTAAAGACATAAAATGAGGATGAGTGATCGATAAAGATTATAGCAGAAGTATTATTTTACCGTTACTGATTTTGCCAAGTTCCTCGGCATGTCTGGGTCGTTCTGGCGGAGGATGGCAAGTTGGTAGGCGAGGATTTGTATTGGAATGATATTTACTATAGGTGAGGCCATTCCGGTGTCAGGTACACGGATCCAGAAATCAAATACTTCGTGGTTTTCTGGAGAGACTCCGATTATGTAACCGCCTCGCGCTTTGATTTCAGTTGCGTTTGATATGATTTCGGCCTTGTGTTCGTCGTTTGCGACTAGAGCTATAACTGGGGTGTTTTTGTCTATTAATGCTATTGGGCCGTGCTTTAGTTCGCCTCCAGCAAATCCTTCTGCGTGGATGTATGAAACTTCTTGGAGTTTGATTGCTGCTTCGAGGGCAATTGGGTAGTTGAGGCCGCGACCGATTATGTACATTGATTCTACGTTTTTGATTTTTTCTGCAACCTTGCGGATGTAGTCTTCATATCGTGGATTTACCATTTCGTTGATTTTGCCTGCAGTTTCGATTAGCAGTTGTTTTCCTTTGTGTATTCCACCGTTACATGCGTAGGCGAGGAGTGTCAATACTGCAAGTTGAGATGTTGTTGCTTTCGTTGAAGCTACTGCCTTTTCTGGGCCAGCCTTGATTGGCAATACTATGTCTGAAATGCGTGCCATTGATGAATTTTCTACATTTACTATTGATACTACTTTTGCACCTTTTTCTTTTGCGTATTCGATTGCTTCAAGAGTGTCTGCGGTTTCTCCGGATTGCGAGATGCAGATTACTAGGCTTTTTGGAGTTATGAAATTTTTGCAACTTGAAAATTCTGATCCGAATGCAAAATTGATGTGTTTTTTTGATATTTCTGCGAATAAATATGTCCCGACCATGCCAACTTTTCCTGCCGTTCCACATCCTACTAAATATGAGCCGTGTGCCTTCTTTATTTCTTTTGCTAGATCTTCTATTACTTTTGGGTCTTGGTTGATGGCGCGAGCCAGGGTGTCCTTCTGCTCAATGATTTCTTTGATCATGAAGTGTGGATGTTCTCCTTTTTCTGCGCTTTCAGTATCCCATTCTATTAGGATGTCGCGTTTTTCGATTTCTTCGTTTTTGATCATGTCGATGAATCTGGCTTTGTTGCCAGAGATGACTAGCATTTGATTGTCATCTAGGTAGTTTACCTTTTTTGTATATGGCAGGAATGCAGGGATGTCTGAAGCTATGTAGTATTCATTTTCTCCTACTCCCACGATGAGTGGTGAGCCTTTTCTGGCTGCAATTAGATCGTTGTTCTCTTTATTCATTACCACGATGGCATATCTTCCTTCAATTTCTCTTATTGCTAGGGTAACTGCTTCCTCAAATGTATGTGATTTTGCGAGCTCTTCGATGAGATGAGCTATTACTTCTGTATCGGTTTCTGAAACGAATTTGTGCCCTTGCTTCTTTAGGCGCTTTCTTACGTCTATATAGTTCTCAAAAATTCCGTTATGAACAAGGACTATTCGGTTATCCTCTGCGGAATGTGGGTGTGCATTTTTTTTGTTCACGCCGCCGTGAGTTGCCCATCTAGAATGACCTATTGCGAGGGTAGATTTTGGTAGTTCTTCTTTACTTAGATCGAATTCGCCGATTTTTCCGACTTCTTTCTTGATTTTGATGTCTGAGTCAGCTTTGTAGGCGATTCCCCAAGAATCATATCCTCGGTATTCAAGGCGTTTTAGACCTTCTACTACTAGTTCTGGAGCATTGTTTTTGCTGCCATGATAGGCAAATATTCCACACATAAATAATTGGGATAATAACGACGGTAATTCTAGTCGAAAGGCTGGTAAATGTGGAGGAGGAAGTATTGACAGATTGTGAAAATGATAGTACCTTTTTGCCAAATTTTTTAAATTGTTTTTTTGTGGAAATTCTAAAAGAGACTATCCAGGGAGATGGTTTTGCACATATGTCCGAAGAAGCTCTTGCTAAATTATCAAATTTTCCGAAAGATAAGGTGTTTTATGTTCCAGATAGCGATAATTACACTTTGTATGAAGTTTTTATTGAGTTCGTGGAAGGTAATGAAAATTTTTTAAATGCTTCTCTGGGTTGGTGGTTGGACGGAAATCCTTGTTTTATAGATTTTATAATTTGTATAGAAAATGACCTCATAGTTACTGGGATTGATTCTGACCCTAAGCTATTTCCAGAAATAGATGCTTTGATTCAGCGACTTAGTGATCCGGTAGATATTGGTAAAACTTTTCCTGATGTTCAAAATTTTTCTCTTATTACGGCTGAACGGGTGAAGAGTGTGTTGATGTCGTTGAGTGAAGGTGAGCTTTTGAAATTTAACAAATTCTTTTCTGTAGATGGGCAAAAATCTTTTAGGATTGTGGATGAAAATGATTTTACGAGTATGGTTTCTTATTCCGTGGTCGATGATGGTTTATTTGTTATTACTTGCTTATTTAATAATCCAAAAGGTTCTACTACGTTATCTTTTGATTTAGCTGAAAATAGGTTTGTTGATAATTCTTCTTATAAAGATATTGCTCGATTTAAACAAGCTCTAGCTAGTATTGATCTAGATCAGCTGAATAATTAGCTATTTTTTTATTTTTGTTAGGTTTTTGTTTCTAGATTTTTTTACAAGGATCATATCTTCAATTCGGACTCCAAATTTTCCCGTGATATAGATTCCTGGTTCTACCGTGATTACTGAGTTTGCTTTGATTTTCTTGTCATATTTTTCTGATATCGATGGGATTTCATGGATATCTAGCCCGACTCCGTGGCCGCCTGCGTGACCGTATTGTTCGTTGTAACCTGCTTTAGCAATTATGTTGCGGGAATACTTGTCAGCAGTTGCTCCTGACACGCCTGCCTTGATTTTTTTGATTGCAGTTTCTTGTGCCTTTAGAACTATCGAGTAAACATTTTTTTGTAATGGAGTTGGTTTTGGCGGTAGGATTGTTCGAGTCATGTCTGAGCAATAGCCTTTGTATTTCATTCCCATGTCGATAAGTACGACGTCAGATTTTTTGAGCCGCGTTTTAGTTGGGCTGTGATGGGGGATTGCTGAGTTTTCCCCAAATGCGACTATTGGATTGAACGACACTCCGCCTGCTCCGAATTTTTGTCCGAGTTCACGGATTTTCCATGCTAATT
>CAYLOL010000027.1:2298-12007 GCA_964385295.1 uncultured Candidatus Peribacteria bacterium | reverse complement strand
AATTTGGTGATGTGAGAGCCCCTTAAATTATTCAATTGTTGCTAGATCCAAGACTGCCCTGAGCTGGTTTTCAGATACTCTTTCTCCAAGCTGGTCTTTGTATTTTTTCAAAAATGCCATTCTTACTTTCACTGATCCGTCAATTCTGCCTCCACGAGAAGACATAATCAACACAGCTTTCCCTATTTGACCCTCCCCTGTTGCACTTCCTAGATATTTCTCCAATACATCAATACTTACCGGCCTTTCTAATGGATTCTTTGCCTTTGGATTAGCTGGTGTCATAACCGTATATCCTACAGTAAAAGAACCTCCCAAATAATACTCCATTGCAACGTCATCCATTCCGTTCTCTATCGCTATCTTATAACCGGCAGCCCTGAGCTCTTTGTTGTCCATTACTAACCATCCTGCATACCGCCCTGACCTATGAGCCTTAAGCATTTCTCTCATAAGATTAGCCCTTTCTGCAGATTTAATATTCTTTCCTCCTAAGACTTTCATTATACCTTTATAGTCACTTGCTTCTTTTAACATTCCTATTGCCTCCTTATACTTACCATTTTTCTCAAAATATTTTGCCTTAAGTTTATAAAATTTATTGCGCGTTGAAGACAAACTCTTTCCAAGATTTTCCGTCTTTCCTGTCCATAAAGATTCGTCTGCGACTTCTTCAAATGTAGCTGGGTCGATTCCTTTTAAATAGTCTATTCCCCCATCTGACTGCTCCATTGCCGCCATCATCAACCGAATATACTTTCCTTTTGCTTTTCTTGTTTCCTCCTTATCCCCAAGGTCAATATCGTCATACGTAATTCCGTTTTCCTTCATTGCTGCAACCAATCTGTCAACGTTTTCAAGATTATATTCACCATTTCCTTCTTTACTATAAGTCCCATCTTCATTTATGTACTTGTCGGCATATTCATTATCCCCAACTAGTTGAATCATTTCAAACACTATCTTGCTTTTATCCTTAGATGCTCCAAGTTCTTTTTCTTTTATTTGTAATCTGATTTTCCTTGCTCTTGCAATGAGTTGGTTTCTTAGCTTAAAGCCTTCTTTGAAGTTTTCTTTTCTGAAGTGTCCTCCACTTAACCCTTGCAGGCTTTCGTCGTCCAATAGCCCTACTATTTCTCCCATAAGCTCTTCATCCCCATCCCCAAGTTCCAATAGCCTTTCTGCAATTTCTAATTTTATTGCTGCATTCTCTAAAGCTGCGTCTTGATTGTCACTTAACCATACTTCGTTAGCTGGGGGAGTGTCGTAATCGACTGCTCCATATGCCTCCATTAGGCCATCGATAGCATCCTGCTTTTCGACCGTTTTCATACCCTCATAGCCTTCTGCGGAAACTAATGATTCTAGTAATCTTCTACTTCTCTGATTCTTTACTTTTGGAAGTAGCTCTTCTGCTTTACCTACTTCTCCTGCCGCCAAATATAACCTCACCCTACTCGCCGGCTCTAGATCTTCACTTTTTGCAGCCCTCAAAAGAATCTCTACGCCTACATCATTATCTGGATTTAAAAGTGCCTGCGCATCTTCTTCATGCAATTGCTCCCCCGCCAATACTCTTTCTGCAGTAGTTTCTGTTTTTGCTCTTCCAGCTCCCTTATACGCTTCCCCCTCTTCTTGTACCCCTACGGCATCAGCCGCCGCCGCCGGCTCATCTGAGTTAAATACGATTCTTACTCTTGCATATCTGTCTTTCGCGTCTCGTGGGCCATCGTTTGTTCTGATTCTAATATCAACCCCTGCTGTACCAGCTAGAGCCTTTGCTCTTTGGTAAGCTAGAATTTCATTCAGAAGACCCTTTTCCCCATAAATTTTTGGATGCTCTTTCCCAAATGCTGCTAATTTTTTGGGGGTTTCACTTGCTTTCAATAAGTCCATTGCCAATTGCCCATCCTCAAAACCCATCTCCTCTAACGCATGTACTGTTTTTTCTGCTCCGATTTCTGTAATCAATCCACTTAACGCAGCTATTTTGTCAGGCCTGATTGTGCTTCCTACTGCAAATTTCGCACTGTCGGCACTACCTTCGATTTCTACTCCAAGGATTTTCTTAAGATCTGGATCATTCATAATTACTGCGATTGCTTTAGCGTCCATCGCTTTGTTTCCAACTGCTCCAGACGCAAGGTCACCCGACCCTGCAAATAGCGACTCCACTTGTTCCAATGCCATCTCTTCTGAAATTGGCACCTGATTTGTCGTACTTCGAGTAGTAAACTTATCTACCAAGTATGCCTTTATTATTTTATCCCGAGTTCCTTCGTCCAGTTTCCCATCTTTTATCGCATCTTTTACTTTTACGTTTTCAATAGCCTTGTCGTATCTAGCTCCTCCTTTTAGGGTCCATAAATTTGCGATTTCGTATGCTGTGTTTAATCCTTCCGCTCCTTTTTCAAATTTCACTATTAAGTCATCTGCGTATTTTGCAATTGCGGCCATAGCTCCATCAAATTTTGTCTGGTCCTCAATGTTGGTATATGCGGCCTTCCTTAACTTGTCCCATTCTGTATTTTCCGAATCCTCATCCTTTACTTCGTAGTTTAGCTCCCCCAACGCATCCTGTATCGGCTGAGGTAATGTGCCTATTTTTGTCCTTATTACTTCTAGTTTTGCTGCCTTCAACCTCTCGTATTCATCAATTTTTGCCTGCATTGCGTTTGCTCTTTTGTTTACTTCTTCTGCGACGTGGATTTTTTTGAAAATTTCCTTCAAATCATTTGCAAATCCTTCTATTTTCCCTCCGTCGTCTGGGTCCTCCGCTAATGTTGTTAACCCAGTTTTCACTTTTGTGAGTCCATCTTTTATTTCCGCAACTTTCTCGGTCAAAACACTGTTATTTGCACTCAGCCTAAATCTATCAACTCTTCCCTCCAAAGATATCACTCGACCTTCAAGCTTTTCCTTCCATTCGCCAATTTTCTCTCCTGCACTTTCCTTGTTTGGAGTTAAGGCTTGCGCCTCAACAGCTTGCGTTAATTCTGCTGATGGCGTTGCCGCAGGTTTATTTCCAGCCATATTACTTAGTTTTATCTAGTTGATTTATAAGATTGTCCATTTCCTTTGCATCTTGGTCTTTGCTTGTATATTCTTTGTCATCACGAACACATTTACCAAAAGCTTTTTCGAGCTCTGTCATTTGTTTGTCTAGGGCTTCGAGTGCTTTGATTGTTTTGGATTGATCAGTTTGAGTTCCAGCTTCCTCTACAGTGTTTTCGTTAGCAAAAAAAGCGCATAATTCGTCTTCTGCTTCACCTTGGGCATCTGCCATAAGTTCCACATATCTTTCTTGCTCTTTCGCAGGAAGCTTATTGAATTTTTCTGAGCTCTCAATGAGCTGCCTTAACTTTCCACTTTTGATCTTAGAAGTATCCATACTTGTTTTTATCTTTTGTTCTGGAAATTATAGCATTTTTAGAGACATTTTGCAACCATCGAGTGGTTACTTTAGCCTCTAACTGCTTTTACAATCCTGTATAAAATGTACTTCCACGTACTGAATGAATATTCTTGTGGAGGGAGGTATGTTATTGGTTCGCCGCCGAATTTCTTTTTGAAGTCGGTGACGCCCATCCATGCGTGTTCTTTGACGTTTGGAGGAGATATCCCGAGGAAATCATACTGGGAGAGGCCTTGCTTATGGGCTTCGCGGATGGCGTGCCATTGGAGGAGATATGGGCCCATTAAGTTTCGGTAGTTGTTTGAAGAAGCTCCGTAATAATAGATCGCCGTGTCCTTATAATATGTGATTATTACTCCTGCAATGATTTTGCCTTTGAATTCTGCGAGACAGAGTCGAGCTTGGGGGTCTGTTTTGCGCTCGCTGTAGAGAGTTTCGAGCATATGCTTGTAGAAATCTTTTTTGTGCCCATAGAAGTGGTCTCGTGTTGTTGTTTCGTGGAGAATCTTGTGAAATGTCACAAGGTCGCTTTCAAATTGGACTATATCTTTTGGGTCTGATTCACGGATTTTTACTCCCTTTTTCTCGGCAAGTCGGATGTTGTAGCGGCCCTTCTGCTTCATTTGAGCAAGAATGTCCTTTTGGGTTTTGCTTAGGTCTATTATTAATGTGTTTTCGGGTTGGAATCCGAGGTGAGTAGTCATGAATCTTTTTACCCTTGGGGGTTTCTCGGCGTCATGTTTCTTTAATATTGGTGGATCAATTCTTACAAAAACTGAATTTTCTTTTTTTGCGATCTCTTTAATAGGGGTGAGAAGTGCGTCCATTTGTTCCTGGAGAGTATGGGAGTCATAGTCTAAGAGTGGGCCTCTTGCACAGTATAGCCAAGTCATATTTCCACGCATGCCGTGTCGGATCAACATTGTGCCTCCAAGCCACTTACCGTCTTCTTCTACTACGATTATCCAGTATTCACCGCGAGTCGGGGTTTTGCGTTGGAAATGACCCCAATCTGAGGTCTGATGGACTGTTGCTAAAGGATGGCGCGCAACAAATGCGTCCCATTTCTCTTCCTCTTCTTGTTTGATAATTCGTGCTTTCATACTTATTTAAGGTACAAAAAAAGGCCACAAACCGCAAGGTAAGTGACCTTTTCATTGATTTATTAGTTCATCTTCTGACGAATGAAAGCTGGAATATCCAGTTCACTGTCTGTTTGTTTTACCGGTGTGTCCATTGATGGAGAGCTATATGTCGATTGTGGTCGAACGATAGATCCTTCAGTTTGCTTGTAATCAAATCCAGTAGCAACAACGGTAAGCTTGATTTCTCCAGTGTATGAATCGTTGATTACTGCACCAAAGATAATGTTTGCGTCTGGATCAGCAGCCTCTGTAATAACACGAGCCGCCTCATCAACCTCAAACATGCTTAGGTCATTTCCACCTGTAATATTAAATAGAACACCTTTCGCTCCGTCAATTGAAAGCTCGAGAAGTGGGCTTTCTACAGCTGCTTTTGCTGCTTCTGCTGCTCTGTTTTCTCCAGTTCCATATCCGATTCCCATTAACGCAGAACCTGCATTTTCCATTACTGCCTTTACGTCTGCGAAATCCACATTGATCATTCCATGTACTGTTATCAGATCCGCAATACCTTGGACTCCTTGTCTTAGTACATCATCCACTACTGCGAATGCGTCATTAAGAGGAGTCTTTTTGTCGATAATTGAAAGGATCTTGTCATTTGGGATTGTAATAAGTGTATCTACTTTGTTTCGTAGATTCTCTAGTCCTTCATCTCCTTGAGTTTTTCTTCTGTGTCCCTCAAATGAGAATGGCTTTGTAACTACGGCAACAGTCAGAATACCAAGCTCTTTCGCTGCATTAGCGATAACTGGCGCTCCTCCTGTACCTGTTCCACCACCAAGTCCACATGTGATGAAAACCATATCTGCACCTTCCATTGCCTCTTTAAGGTCTTCGATGCTTTCTTCTGCTGCTTGCTTACCGATGTCTGGATTACTTCCAGCTCCAAGACCACGAGTTGTAGCCTTTCCAATATTGATCTTTACTGGCGCCTCCGAATGATATAGCGCTTGTGCATCTGTATTAACAGAAATAAAGTCTACGCCCTTAAGGCCAGACTTGATCATTCTATTCACTGCATTTCCTCCACCTCCACCGACACCAATAACTTTGATGTTAGCGATAGGGGTAATGTCAGGCATTATCTCCGTGCTCCTTTTTGAGCTAGGAGTAATTTTTGCCTTTTCTCTTTCTAATGCATCCGAAGAGAATAGATTTCGCAAATTTTGTTTATCATTTTGTTGTGTATTTTCATCTTGGGTAGCCATAAGCGTGGTGGTCAAATGCTTAAATTTTGTTTATTTAGTGTGGATTTAATGAGGTGATCATTATTACCCACCGTTTGACAAGTTGTCAAGATGAAAGGTAGCTTTAATTGAAAGCCTATGGAAACAGGCTTTTCAGCCATCCTTTCATGTTTGAGATGCCTTTTTTTAGATTTATGCCCTTAAGTCCTCCGCGGTGTCTGCCCTCAAAACGTGATCCCCAAATGAGTAGGCCAATTGCAGTGGCATACGCTGGATCATCGATTTTATCTACGACGCCGTCGTAGTTTTGCGGAAATCCGATTTGTGCTGGTAGGTTTAATGTCTCTCTTGCCAAGTCTATAGCTCCTGGAATCTTTGCTCCTGCCCCTGCAATAATAACTCCTGCTGGCAGCATTCCATCACGGTGAATCTTTGCGAGTTCGTCCTTTGCTAGTACAAAAATTTCATGATAACGAGCCTGGATGATTTCAACCAAGTGCTTCTTTGAAACCGTATGTGTATCTATCTTACTTATCAATGAAAGGTCTATAGTTTCGCGATCATTTACATCTTCTGGAAGTGTGCTTCCGTATTCAATTTTCACTTTTTCTGCAGTGTCAATTGATGCTCGTAGCCCGATTGCTATATCATTTGTGACATTCTCTCCTCCAACTGGAATAGTTGCTGTATAGAGAGTTGCTCCGTCTTCAAATACACTTATTGATGTGCTCCCACAGCCGATATCTACCACTACAACCCCGAGCTCTTTTTGCCTTTTTGAGAGGACTGCCTCTGCTGGCGCTAGGGAAGTAGGGATTATGTCGTCAATATCAACTCCTGATTGGAGTACGCATTTTTCTATATTTTTCACTATTGGTTCGAACCCTGTGATTATGTGGGTCTCAACTTCGAGACGAATTCCTGTCATTCCCACTGGATATTTAATTCCTTTTTGTTCATCTACGGTAAATGTCTTTGGGATGATGCGTAGGATACGGCGATTAGACGGAATTGTGACGGCTTGCGCCGCTTCCAATACACGATCCACGTCATCTTCTGTAATTTCGTTTTCTGCTTGAGATACGGCGATTACGCCTTTTGAATTTATCGATTCGATGTGATTACCACCGATTCCGAGAAATACGTGGTTTATAGGTTCGCCGGCCATTCTTTCTGCGTCCTCAAGTGATGCCGAAACGCTATTAATGGTTTCTTCGACATCAATTACTGATCCTTTGCGCAGTCCCATTGATGGAGAAATTCCAACCCCTATAATATTAATTGTGCTCGAATCATCCTCTTTTGTTCCAACAACTGTTCGAATTTTTGAGTTTCCAATGTCGAGACTTGCAACAATTCTTGCTTTTGGCATAGTTTAAAAAAATTAGCCCTTTTGTATCGATTGCGATATTACTGGAAAAGGGTATTACTTACAACTTTATTTGTTAGAAGGGGGTTGGTTTCCTACTGGTGCGTATAAGTTTTTTACTCGGTCTCGGATGGCTTGTCTGCGGGGGATTGCGCTAGAAAAGAGAGGCTTGTTTTTCCTCGTTTTCGTTTTGCATTTTCGAGTAGTAATGATCGAAGTTTTGTAGTTTTCTAATCAAACTCTTGAATTCCATCTCTTGGAAGAAATTGAGCACTTTTTCGTGGTCATAGGTGTGAGTTTGGCAACTTTTGAGGTTTAGAGTGACATCTACGTCTGTGACAATGGTTGCTAATCTTTTACTGAAAAATGCATTCTCTTTGTCGGCGTCGAGATTGTCGTGGACTTTACCAGTGATCTCGTTGAGATGCTCGTAGATGTTTTCGACGCTACCATATTTTTGGAGTAGGAAAGTAGCAGTTTTTGCACCGACGCCTTTGACGCCCTTTATGTTATCTGAGCTGTCGCCTTGAAGACCTTTGAGATCTGGGATCTGAGTCGGACTGAGTCCGTACTTACTGAAAACTTTTTGAGTATCGAATATTACACTTTCACTGAAACCCTTGAATGGCATGAGGACGTTTGTTTTTTCCGAGACTAATTGTAGAGCATCGTGGTCACCTGTTGCTATGAGAGTTTTGAGATCCTCGGTTTTTTCTGCCTGAGTTGCGAGTGTCCCAAGAACGTCATCGGCCTCGAACCCGTCCATTGTATAGATTGGCATTTCAAAAATTTTGACCAATTCGTAGATGCGGGGGATCTGGGAGTAAAGTTCGTCCGGTGCTTTTGTCCGAGTAGCCTTGTAGTCGTCATACTCTTCGTGTCGGAAGGTTTTGGCCTTTGTGTCGAATGAGACGGCGATGTACTCGGGCTTCTCGTTATTGAGGATATTTAGAAGCATAGAGCCAAATCCATACACGGCATTTACCAGCTCGCCCTTGGAAGTCTTGAAAGGTGGTATGGCGTGAAACGCTCTGTGGATTATCGCGTTTCCATCAATCAATATTAGCTTTTTCATAGTGAATCAAACTTAGAGTTCGTCAAGTCCTAGAGGCTCGACTTTTGCCTTAGTATAGGGTATAATTATTGGAATTAAAAACAAAAAACAAAACACACGTGAACGAATTTCTAAAGAAGAAAAAAGAGGCAAAGAAGGAGCTCTCTAAGAAGCTTTCCTTCTCTGCGAAGAAACCTCTGCTCGGAGTATTCCTAGAGAAGGAGCTTTCAAAAAGTGAGGTAGAAGCCTTGAAGCAAGTACTTGAAGGAACGAGTTCTATCGGTGTTGAGGTTATTATTCTTGCGGATAGTAACTTGGATATGTTCTCTGCGCCGCATACAATCGTGCTTCCGTACGGACGCGTGAATCGAAAAACTTTGCTCAATGCTGTCGATATTTCATTGGGCTTTTCTTTTAATGACATTGAGGAGATGCTTCTGCATGGGATTATTCCTATCTGTCATGTAAGGCCGGAGGTTCAGGATTACAATCCGAACAAGGAGACTGGAAACAGTTTCGTGTACCATGATCAGAATCATTGGTCGATGTTTGCTGCGCTAGTTCGCGCAATAGAAACCTTCAAATTTCCTTACGATTGGAGACATATCGTGAGGGAGGGAGTAAATTCAGCGAGGGGTTAATTCAAACTCTGACTTGATCCTGACTCAGATGTGATTTGGGTGATTGTGTCAATTATGTCACCGAAGTTGATGTATCGGATTATATCTAGGCCCATTGCTTTCCCGATTGTCCCGATTATCACTGTTGCGAGGATTGTTATTATCAAGCCAATAATTGCGTATCGTATTGTGCTGACTGCGGATTTGATTTTCTCTTCTTGTCCGCCCGAAAGGATAAATGAGATACCTCCTACGAATATAAATACTAATGACAAAAATCCTGCGATGATGATTGCATACGCAAGTCCACGGTTAATGATTTCCATTACCTCATAATTTGCTGCAGCTTCAATGATTGAGCCACTTCCAGTACTAGGTCCAGCTATGTTTGCCATTGATAATAAGTTATAAATCCTTTCAAGTTGGATTCTAACATTTATGCCTCCTCTGGTTCAACTATCTTTAAGTTGACACGTGCATTGTTCTTGGAACCGATAATTCGAAGAAGGATTCGGATAGCTTTTGCTGTCTGTCCATCTTTACCGATTACCTTGCCCATGTCATCTTTAGCGACTTTTAGGAGAATGAGAACTCCCATTTCATCGATAGTTCTCTCGGCTGACACCTCATCTGGGTTGTCGACGATATGCCTTACGACGTATTCGACGAACTCGACATCAGCTGTAAAATTTGCGTCACTTACTGGTGCGTCATCTGCCATGATAGGGGGGTTAGAGTGTTACGGGTATGTAAATTACTCAGACTTCTGACCTTCGGCCCCAGGTTTTGGAGCTTCTTCTGCGGGAGTAGCTTCAGCGGGTTTTTCTTCTGTAGCTGGTGGCTCTTCAGCTTTTGGAGTTTCTTCAGCGGGTTTTTCTTCTGTAGCTGGTGGCTCTTCAGCTTTTGGAGTTTCTTC
>CAYLOL010000027.1:0-2198 GCA_964385295.1 uncultured Candidatus Peribacteria bacterium | reverse complement strand
AGCGGGTTTTTCTTCCTCCTTTGGAGCTTCTTCAGTGGCTGCTGGTGCGGCTGCAGGAGCAGCGGCAGGAGCCTCCTCCTTTGGTTCTTTTTTCTTCTTTTTCTTCTTATTTCTAAGTTCCATGTATTTCTCCATACCTTCCATGCCTTCTCTTTTCAACATAGCTGCCACGGTATCTGATGGCTGTGCGCCAACAGAAATCCAATACTTGACTCTTTCCTGATCAACTTTTAGTTCCTTTGGATTTGATGTTGGATTGTAGAAACCCAACTCTTCAACTCTTTTACCACCTTTTACTGCTGCGGAATGTTCCTGAACAATAATTCGGTAAGAAGGTTGTGATTTTTTACCTTGTCGGCTTAATCTAATCTTTAACAAGTGTATGGTCGTTACGGATAAAATGCCCGCCTATTCTAGCTTCTAGCAGGTTAAAGTCAAGGAAAAATTAGGTCTTTTATTTTTTGAGCTGAGTGTGGAGGTCTTTTATGATTTGCTGGCCCGCTTTGCGATTCATCTCTGCTATGATTTTTGGCTTTCGCATGACGACTTCTTGCGCCCAAGCTGACGAATCAACCTCAACCGTGAGGGTGGAATCTTTGTAATGTGCGGCGGCGATATATTTCTCTGGAGTTTCTTTTCCTTCAAATAAATCTGGTATTAATGTGCGAAAATCGTGGCATATTTTTGCGGCTGTCATTTCACGTTTTACGCCGTACTTGCTTGCTGCACGGGGGATGAATTGTTGGAAGCCTTCGAATCCCATTATTTTTGAGTGATTAATTTGTATGTTTCTACTGCCATTGCATCCCAAGTGAACTTATTTGCTCGGCGCATTCCTTTCTCTGCCATGTCGGTTCGCAGGTCAGCATCGTGATATAGGGTAGATATTTTATCAGCAATATCGTCTGTATCATAGGGGTCGAAGTAGAGGGCGGCATCGGCGCATACTTCCGGGATGGAAGAAACGTTGGATGCTACTACGGGAGTGCCGCATTTCATGGCCTCGAGTGGGGGAAGGCCGAAGCCTTCGTAGAGGGATGGGAATGCATATATTAGGGCTGCGTTATAGAGATGCAGGAGTTCTTTTTCGGAAACGAAACCAGGCGTGATGACGTCCTGCGACACATTTTCTTCCTCTATTGTTTGGCGGATTTCTTTGAAGCGGTCACTGTTGTTGCCGGTGAGTACAAGTTGGATATCGAGGCCCTTTGTTCGGAGTTTTGAGAAGGCCTTGATTAGGCGGGGTAGGTTTTTGTGGTGACGCCAAACTCCCGTATAGAGGATGAACTCTTTTGTAATGTTGTATTTTTTTAATGTTGGGTGGTCCTTTTCGGGCTTGGTTATTAGGGTGTACTCCGGGTTTACGCCGTTGTGGATGACGTGGATTTTGGAAGCAGGCGTGTGGAGAAGCTCCTTCAGGTCATTTGCGGTGTTGTGGGAAACGGCTATTACTTTACGGGCTTTGTGAACCGCGTTTTTGATTATTACTTTGTATGCGATCTGTTGGAAAAATTTTATAACCTTCTTGAACCCAGCGACTGGCATTGGGAATAATGTGAGCGTGAGGTCGTGGATTGTTACCGTGAATGGTCTACGATATAAAATAGGGAGATTGAAATGAGGGAAGTGCATAGTGTCCAGATTTTCCCTTCTAATCTTCCAGAAAAATTTCCATTGCTCAACAAATGAATAATGCGGTGCATTAACAAGAACCTTCTTTACATTCTTTGGCGGATCGAAATCCTTGTGCTCGGGGCCATTGAAAAATAAGGTAAACTCATGAGGATATCCCTCGGCTTCATTAATCTTAATAAGGTGGTCAACCAGCTCCTTTGTATACCTGCCGATGCCCGTGAATTTTTCGCTGTAAATACGGCAATCAATTCCTATTTTCATGGTAAAATTATTACGGGAGGAAGTGTAGAAGAAAATTGCTTGCAGTAAAAGGCGAAATATATTATCTTTGTGCGGCAATTTAGCGCGAAAGTGCAATTTGACAATGCGGAGCGGTAGTTCAGCTGGTTAGAACGCCTGCCTGTCACGCAGGAGGTCGAGGGTTCGAGTCCCTTCCGTTCCGCCATTAAGATTTAGCTTTCAATTACGTGTCCTTGAGCACGGCTTTGAAATAAGTTATGATTGTTTTGTAATTAAAAAATGTCTTATGGATGGAAGTGTCGAAACTCGTTCGAAAAAACCTA
>CAYLOL010000026.1:0-12461 GCA_964385295.1 uncultured Candidatus Peribacteria bacterium | reverse complement strand
CAGCCCTCACAATCGCAGCAACAGGCGCAACAATAACAGAAGCACTTCTCGCAAAAGAAAAACTCGGAGACCAAATAGAAGTAGTGGCAATCAGCTCAATCAAACAATTCGACAACGCAATTCTCGAGTCAATAAAAAAGACTGGCAAATTAATAACCGTCGAAGACCACAACACACTAAGCGGTCTCGGGTCCCAACTCGCAAAACATTTAGCAGAAAATGGACTGCACCCAGAAATGAAAATGCTTGGAGTAGAAGAATATCAACTATCTGGAAAACCACTAGAGCTATATGCAAAAGCTGGCATCGACGGAAAATCTATCGCAGAAGCAGCCAAAAAATTGTTATAATCACCTCAACTTCCTAACCCCTCAACCCCATGGGACTCCTCAACCTACGCAGAGAATACTCAAAAAAACACTTCAGAGTAAGTATATTCGGATCTGCCCGAATCAAAAAAAATGACAAAACTTATAAATCAGTAAAGGGTCTCGGGAAACAGGCAGGAGAAGAAGGATGGGACTTAATAACTGGGGGCGGACAAGGACTCATGGGCGCAGCAACCGCAGGCCACAGAATTGGAGACAAAAAGAATCGAGCAGAAGCAATAGGGCTCACTATCCGTCTTCCATGGGAAGTAGAACCAAACAAGCAACTCGAAATGCAAAAACATTTCAAGCATTTCTCAGGGCGACTAGACACATTTATGAAACTTTCAGATGTTGTAATCGTAACCCCAGGAGGAATTGGAACCTGTCTTGAACTTTTCTACACATGGCAACTCCTTCAAGTAAAACATTTAATGAATGTACCAATAATTGTGGTCGGAAAAATGTGGGAGGAATTATTGAAATGGATGCATCAATATCCATTGAAAGCAGGCCTAATAAGTCCAGAGAATTTTGATCATGTTCACGTAGCAAAAACATATGATCAAGCATACAAAATTATCAACAAATACTACAAAGCCTCTCCAAAATATGAAATGTGTGAAAAACGGAAAGGCAAGAAGGGCAAACGCAAATAATTAACACAATCAGTATGGAAAAAGCACGAATAGGCCTCATTGGCCTAGCGGTTATGGGCGCTAATCTCGCTCGTAATATTGCGAACAACAATTTCGATATCGTCGTATACAACCGAACGACAGAAACAATGAAAGAGTTCATCGCAGAGCATGGAAATGAACATCTCGCAGGTGAAGAAAATCTAGAAGACTTCGTTGCAAAACTAGAACGACCTCGTAGAATAATTATGATGGTAAAAGCCGGCGATCCAGTTGACATGGTAATCGAACAACTCACTCCCCTTCTCGAAAAAGGAGACATGATCATCGATTGCGGAAATTCAAACTACAAAGACACACAAAGAAGATTCAATTCACTCGAAGAAAAAGGCCTCATCTTCGTAGGATGCGGAGTTTCAGGAGGTGAAGAAGGCGCACTAAAAGGGCCAGCAATCATGCCAGGAGGAACACAAGCATCTTGGGACGCACTAAAAGAAATTCTCGAGGCAATCGCAGCAAAAGATTTCTCTGGAAAACCATGTGTAACATTCGTTGGAGAAAACGGAGCAGGACATTACGTGAAAATGGTCCACAACGGAATCGAGTATGGAGTAATGCAAATGATGGCAGAAGCTTATGAAGTTTTGCATTCAGTATATAAATTGACTCCGCCACAAATCGCCGAAATATTCAAAAAATACAACGACGGCAAATTACAATCATACCTTTTCGAAATCTCAGTCGCAGTACTTTCTGAAAAAGACGAATTCAACAAGGATGGATACTTGATCGACTATATTCTCGACAAAGCCGCGCAAAAAGGAACAGGAAAATGGACTGCAATCGACGCACTCGATCGTGGAATATCACTACCAACAATAACAGAATCAGTATTTGCACGATTAAACTCAAGCTACAAAGATAAACGAGTAGAAATCAGCAAGCTATATCCAAAAGAGAATACGAAACCAGACCTTCCGCTCGAAGAATTCACGCAAGTTCTCGAAGACGCACTATATGCAGGAATGCTAAGCTCATACGCTCAAGGATATCATTTAATCCAAGCAGCAGCAGCAGAAGAAGGATGGAAGATCGACCTCGCAGAAGTCTCTAGAATATGGGAAGGCGGCTGCATAATCCGGGCAAAAATCCTAAACACATTGCATGAGACATTCAGCAAGGCAAACGCAAACATGCACTTATTCGAAATCCCAGAAATGCAAAAAGATTTGCAGGAATCAGTTCCATACCTGAGAGTCCTCGTAGGATTCTGTAGTGAATACGGAGTACCAATCCCATCACTAGCTGGATCACTCGCATACTTCGAATCCATGACATCAGAACACCTACCAGCAAACTTTCTACAAGGTTTGCGTGACTATTTTGGAGCCCACACATACAATAGAACCGACCGAGAAGGAACGTTTCACACTGATTGGGACTTCAGCTAAAACTTACCTTACCTATGAAACTATATCGCGAAAAAAAACCATTTGTAATAACAATTTTTGGTGCGTCAGGAGACTTAGCACAACTTGAATTGTTTCCCGCGCTATACAGACTTGCAGAACAGAAAAGATTCCCAGAAGAGTTTTTTGTAATAGGGTTTGCAAGAACAGAAATGACACAAAAAAAGTTTAAGAAATTTTTTGAAAATTCAGTAAAAAAAGAAATCAAGGACATAAATCCAAAAATTCTCAAAAAACTTTTAAAGCATATCTATTATCACCAAGGTCAATACGATCAGCAAAAAGATTTTGAAAACTTAAACGCATACATCGACAAACTAACAAATAAGAAATCTATCACAAAAATTGCATATTTCGCCGTCCCCCCTGTTACATTCAAAAACATAGTCAAAAATTTGGGTGAAACCAAAAAGCGCGAATCCGAAGACATCCGACTCGTAATCGAAAAACCATTTGGGGAAGATATGGAAACCGCAACCGACTTATTTCACTTCATATCAAGATACTTCGAAGAAAGCCAAGTCTATCTACTCGATCACTACCTCGGAAAATCTGCAGTCCAAAGCATCCTACCCCTCCGCCATCCAAACAGAATGCTAAACCTAATATTAAAAGGCCGTGAGATTTCGAACATTCAGATCACTGCATTTGAAGATATAGGAGTAATAAATAGAATGGGATATTTCGACCAAGTCGGAATCATAAAAGACATGATGCAATCACACTTATTCCAAGTCCTTGCACTCCTAACAATGTCTATCCCAATAAACAAAACTGCCACAAGTATTCACCAAGAAAAGTACGCAATTCTATCTGCGTTAGAATTCCAAAAATCACTCAAAAATATTGCTCTCGGACAATATGAAAAGTATCCAAAAAAATCCAACACTGAAACATTTGCAGCACTACGACTCGGAATAAATCAAGAAGTTTGGCACGACACACCAATATATGTACGAACTGGAAAAGATTTGGACGAAAAACATACATACGTCGTAGTAGAAATTCGCAAATTTGATTATCAACCAAAAGACGAAGAACCAAATCGTCTGATAATTGAGTTAGCTCCAGACGAGAAAGTTAGCATCAAGCTAATCAATTCATCCGGAGACAATTCACAACCCTTAATGACAGAAGAGTCTATTGCCTGTAGCGGAGATAATTGTTTACCAGAACATGGATTATTAATTCTAGACGTATTGCGAAAACGACAAAACAACTTCCTCTCATTCCCAGAAATCATTGCAACTTGGAAGCTTACAGATGAAATAGTAAATTTTATGAAGAATAAAAAGATGAAACCAGAAATCTACAAAAAAGGATCACGTGGACCAGATTGCCAAAATGCAATCATCAAAGAAAAACATAAATGGTATGACCTCCACAAATAATGGACGAATTTGAAATAGTAAAAAAAATTATCAAGAACAAACCCGATGCATGCATCGCTCTTTCTGGCGGCAATACTCCAGGTCCTCTTTACAGAAAACTTCGAAAAGAAGGGCTAAATAAAACTCCGCACTTCTACCAAGTAGACGAACGATACATCCCGCAGGATAACCCAGATTCAAATTATAAATTGATCACGGAAACACTCGCTCCAGAGAATTTCCATTACTTCGACACTTCTCTATCAATAGATAATGCGGTTGAGGCATACAAGAAAGAAATTAAAGACATAACATTTGACCTATGCTTACTTGGAGTAGGCCCAGACGGACATACTGCCTCACTATTCCCGCATTCCCCTGCCCTCAACTCAACCAAATCAGTTGCCCACACAACCACAGATCAATTTGCAATCCGAGACCGCCTCACAATAACTTTCCCAAAAATCCTCGAAAGCAAAAAAATTCTAGTTTTAGTCAAAAACAAACCCGAAATCCTAGCGGAACTCGAAAATCCAACAAAATCTCCAGTTGAATTCCCAGCACATCAACTCAAGAAACATCCATCTTTTTCTTAGCAACCAGAATCGCATTGTATATAACCTGTGACTGAGCTCTTCTCATCCGAACATTATCACATACAACTCCATCAAAATCGACAAGGAGATATGCATCATCCATGTCGTCAGCCCATTCATCACCCGCAAGCTCAGCAAAATCCGTAATTGTATTATGATTACCAACACTCAACCCCTCATAACTACCATCTTTTTTTGCATTTTCCCCAGCCCTACTGTAAGCAGCCCAAATGGACACCAAAGTAAAATTTCCTTCCCCAAAAACCTCCAGCGCAATCCTGGCAACCTTATCAAAAGCCGACAAAGAATCTTCAACAACTACAAGCTTGATCTTCTCCTCTCCCTCACTCCTCCTGCCCATTAAAAAATTCCGCAAAGCACCAATTTTATCATTTTCAACCATATACTCGACTTTATTGTAAATAAAATTTCGAGACTTTTTTTGATCTCTTCCATTAACGCCATACAAAGCCCTAATAAATTTCATATTTATGCGAGAACTACGGATTTTTGCATTTTGGTAACCAGAAAAATTCACATCACCCTTTGACCATAAAATAACGCCTTTAACCTTGTCCTGAAGCTTGCTAATCATTCCCGGCATTGAATTCAAAACCCCAACATAGATCAAGGTTCGCATATCAATATTATGCAAGCCAACAATTAAGTTAGACTCAAACACATCGTAAATCTTTCCTTCAGCAGAGATTCCATCTCCAAAATACATTCGCCACAATCTCTTTGCATACTCATAATAATTCATACCATCTAATGTCTTCTCAATCTCGACTTGTAGCTGAAAAATCTTGTCAATATCTTCCTGTGGGACTAAATCCTTATCAAAATCAATAATAACAAAAGAGTCAGGCCGTAAACCTTCAATTTTTCGAATAGGATCTCTCTCAATACCAATAAAGTCCAAAATCGTAAAATTACAAGAACGTACTATACAGCACTCTACCTCATGTGTCAATACGCTCGTAAGCTACCAAAAGAAGCGTTTATTGATTTGACATAAGCCCACCAAGCAAGTACAATCTCAGCACTAAATGGTATTCATGTACACGCAAATCGCCACAATCAGAAACTGTTGGTGGAAAGGGTCTCAAAAAGCCTGGCGATTTTAGTATTTGAATAAACATTGAATCTAATCCGTCAGGCATCTGACGGTTTTTTTATATCTAATTAACAACAATAATCATGAAAAAATATGACATTACGCCATCCGAAGAAGGATACTTTGGAAAATATGGAGGGCAAGTCCTCCCCCCGCAATTAAAGCCAATATTTGATGAAATCGCCGAATTCTACAACAGAATAAAAGGCAGCAAAGAATTCAAAAGAAAACTCAAATATTACCATCAACACTACATAGGACGTCCAAGCCCTATTTATTACTGCGAAAACCTAAGTGATAAATACAGAGGTGCTCAGATCTATCTGAAACGTGAGGATCTCAATCACACTGGTGCCCACAAAATAAATCACACCATCGGCGAAGCTCTCATCGCAAAAATGATGGGAAAGAAAAAGCTAGTAGCAGAAACAGGGGCTGGCCAACACGGAGTTGCTCTAGCCACAGCCGCAGCAGTTGTCGGAATCCCCTGCGAAATACACATGGGAGAAATAGACATCGCCAAACAAGCACCAAATGTGACACGCATGGAACTCCTTGGAACAAAAGTAGTACCAGTGAAAATGGGTACCCGAACTCTAAAAGATGCAGTAGATAGCGCCTTCAACGAGTTCGTAAAAGATCCTCAGAATACCTTCTTTGGGATCGGCTCAGTAGTAGGTCCACACCCATTTCCAATGATGGTACGCGACTTCCAAAGAATCGTTGGAGAAGAAGCCCGTGACCAATTCCAGGAAATGACAGGCAGCCTCCCCAACCACCTCGTAGCTTGTATTGGAGGAGGAAGTAACGCTATAGGGCTATTTTCAGCATTTCTAGAGGACAAATCGGTCAGCATCCACGGAGCCGAACCAAGCGGCAAGGGCCTCAAAACCAAAGAACATGCCGCAACTCTAACTCTCGGGAAACCCGGCAACATCCACGGGATGCACACCTACCTTCTCCAAGACAAAGAAGGAAACCCATCCCCCGTCTATTCAATAGCCTCAGGGCTCGACTATCCAGGCGTCGGTCCACAGCATAGCTTCCTGAAAGACATCAAACGCGTAAATTACGTCACGATCACCGACAAAGAATGCCTAGCCTCTTTCCACGAATTATCCCAAACAGAAGGCATAATTCCTGCCCTCGAAAGCGCCCACGCAGTCGCCTACGCATGCAAACTCGCCGCCAAATTAAAGAAATCTGAAACAATCCTAGTAAACCTATCTGGCCGCGGAGACAAAGACCTTGATTTTGTCACAGGGAAAAAATGAGTTTAACTTCAGACCATATATTTGCTATCTTCTTCCCGTCAACTAACGCAAATATATGGTCTCAACTCAAAGCATAATCCAAGGAATTGCAATCAAATACAAAGATCAACCTTGGTTGGTCACAAGAACCGAATTCACCAAGCCTGGAAAAGGCGCAGCCTTCACAACTGCTTGGATGAAAAACCTCAAAACAGGAAATTCCCTACAAGTAAACTTCAAATCCGGAGAATCAGTAGAAATCCTAGACACTCAACGCAGCAAATGCCAATTCCTTTACGCAGACGGCGAAACACATTACTTCATGGACAACGAATCATACGAACAATTCGAATTACAATTAGAAGCAATCGGCGACAACAAAAAATACCTAGTCGATGGCACCGAATGTTATGCCCTCCACATTGATGGCAATCCAGTTTCAATCCAAGTCCCCCCAAAAATGGAATTCACAATTGCTGAAACAACACCAGGAGAAAAAGGAGATACCGCTACGGGAGGCAAAAAAGACGCAACTACCAAAACCGGAGCAGTCATCCGCGTTCCACTCTTTATTAAAGAAGGAGAAAAAGTTATAGTTAATACAGAAACAGGCGAATACGTATCGAAAGCTTAATTTTAATTACATGATGGATGTAAAATGGATCATTGAAGATCCGGAAAAAGTAAAAGCAGGAGCAGAAAAAAAGCACATAAAATGCGACGTTGATAAAGTCGTAAAGCTTTACAGTGAACGAAACGAAAAATTACAAAAAATTGAAGAACTCCGCGCACAACAAAACGCAGCTCCCAAAAATCCATCAGAAGAAGACATCGCAAAGATGAAAAAAATCAAAGAAGAGATAAAAACAATCGACCCAGAACTTGAAAAATTAGAAGAAGAAATAGATGCCACAGCAGCACTCGTCCCAAATCCAACATTTGACTCAGTCCCAGACGGAAAAGACGATTCGGAAAACGAAGTAGTAAACACTCACGGCAAAAAACCAGAATTTGACTTCACGCCAATAGACCACATAGAACTCGGGAAATGACTCGATATCATAGACATAGAAAGAGGAGTCCGCACATCTGGAGCCCGCTTCTATTACTTGAAAAACGAAGGAGCCCTCCTCGAATTCGCACTTCTGCAATATGTGATGCAAAAACTTCACGGCAAAGGATTCGCACCAGTGATCCCACCAGTACTCGTGAAAGAAGAAGCAATGTATGCAACGGGATTTTTCCCAGCTGACAGAAACGAGATTTACCACGTAAACCCATCAACAAAAGACAATCCAGAAGGAGACGACTTATATTTGGTAGGAACTTCTGAAGTCCCACTAAACATGCTTCATTACAAAGAAATATTAGAAGATAAAGACTTACCAATACGATACGCAGGATTCTCAACATGTTTCCGCCGCGAAGCAGGATCATACGGTAAAGACACAGCCGGAATCATCCGCGTCCACCAATTCGACAAAATAGAGATGTTCATCTTCTGCAAACCAGAAGATTCAGAAGCCCAACACGAACTCATCCGCGAAACAGAAGAAGAAATAATGCAAGAACTCGGATTCCACTATCAATTAGTAAACATATGCGGAGGCGACCTCGGCGCACCAGCCGCAAAGAAATACGACATTGAAGTCTGGATCCCAACCCAAGACAAATTCCGAGAACTCACTTCTTGCTCAAACTGCACAGAATTCCAAGCTCGAAGATCAAAAATCCGATACAAAAAAGATGGAAAAACTGAATATCTCCACACTCTCAATGGAACCGCAATGGCTAGCGCCAGAACAATAGTTGCGATCATCGAAAACTATCAAAACAAAGACGGTTCAGTCACTATCCCAGAAGTCCTTCGTCCATTCATGGCAGGAATTACAAAAATTGAGAAGAAATAAACTTCGACGAATTAAAGTATTTCTCCCTTTTCAGACAAGTGCTATAGCATTGCCTAAAAAGGCCTTTTTCTGCTATAATATAAAGGAATTAAAACAAAAACTATGCTAATTCTTTGCACAGATACACTCAAGGGTTACGGCCTAAACCGTATTTTTGAATTTGCGAAAAAAGCTGGATACGACGGGGTCGATATCGCAGTTGACTTCAAGCAATACGACACTGTAAATAGCGAATATTTACAAAAACTACAGAAAGATTCTGGAATAAAAATTCACGCTATTTCAGCACCACCAAGAACCTCTGCAAAACGTATTAAAGAGCTAGTAAAAGTAGCAAAAGACGTAAACGCAAAGGTTTTAGTATTACAAGCACCAAAAATTCTAGATTTCAAATTAGCAGCATGGCTAAAATCTGAAGTGCCAAAACTTCGAGAAAAAGAATACCTTTCAATTGCACTCGAAAACGCGCCTGCCGGAACCTTCCTAGGATTCATTCCCCAACACGCAATGGCAAACACCGAAGAATTAAAAAAGTTCAAACACATCTCTCTAGACACTGCCCGCATCGGCGAGCAGAAAAAAGACCTAATGAGAGCATATGCGTCATTTAAGAAATTCCTCGTACACATACACTTTTCGAACGTTCTACGTGGAAAGAAATACAATCCCCCACAAGAAGGAATCATGCCACTGGAAAGCTTCCTCACAAAACTCAAGGAAGACAAGTATCCTGGCGCAATCTCAATAAAAGTACTTCCAAAGCACGTAAAAGCTGGCGACGACGACAAAGTCCTAGATGAACTTGCCCGAATCAAGAAATACTTTGAGAAATATTATAAGGCAAAATAATTAGCCTTCCGTCAAGCCAATATCCATTTTCGTTTGACTTTCCCTTTATAGTAAGTAAAATCTACTCGCTATCGATTTTTAGATGAGTTGAGGAAGATGGCGCGATAGTTCGCACTGTTTAGCTATATCCTTGACTTAAACTAATTATGCCTAAAGCAAAAAAAACTTCTACAAAAACTTCAAAAAAGACCACCACAAAGAAAACCTTAAAGAAAGTTGTTGCAAAAGCAACTAAGGTAGTTAAAAAAATTGCCACAGCAAAAGCCGCTCCAGTAAAGGCCGCTCCCGCAAAGAAAGAAGAGCCAAAGCGACACATAATAACTTCAAAACGCATCCTCACACCAAAAGCAGGACCAAAGAAGTTAAGGGCCGCTGAACCAGTAAAGCCAAAGACAAAAAAGAAAGTCATAAAAGTTGGAGAAAAGATAAAGAAAAAGAAAGACAACATCATTCGCCCATCACAGTTAGCGACACACACACAACAGTTCAATCTTAAGAGCCCAAGGAAATTTACAAAAACACAGATCGATAAGAACATGGAAATCCCAAACCTTATCGAAGTTCAAACAGATTCATACAAATGGTTCTTGGAAGAAGGAATCCGTGATCTCCTAGACGAAATCACTCCAATCCAAGACTTTTCAGGGAAGAAGCTAGAACTTCACTTCCTAGAACATTCACTTGGTGAAATCAAACACGATGCCGAAACAGCAAAGAACAAAAACCTCACTTACGAAGCACCATTGAAAGTGCACGTTCAGTTAATCAATAAAGAGACAGGTGAAATCAAGGAGCAAGACGTATTCCTAGGTAATGTTCCACTTATGACTAATCGAGGAACATTCATTATTAATGGAATAGAAAGAGTAGTGGTTAGTCAGATCGTAAGATCACCAGGAGTATTCTTCTCGAAAAACTCAGCAGCTCCAGGAATGAACACAGCAAAGATCATTCCAAAACGTGGTGCATGGCTAGAAATTGAAACTGACAAAAAGGGCATCATTACGGTAAAAGTCGACAAGAAAAGAAAGATCCCAATAACAGCACTATTAAGAGTATTCGGATACGACACTGACAAAAAAATCTTGGACTTATTCAGTGACGTAACCCTAGACATAGAACACGATTACATATTAAAGACACTAGAAAAAGACAATACTAAAACAGTAGATGAAGCATATCAAACAATTTATAAAAAGATTCGCCCAGGAGACCTCGCAACAGTTGAAAACGCAAAGGCCCTCATCGAATCAATGTTCTTCGACTACAGGAAATATGATATGGGTCCAGTAGCTCGATACAAATTGAACAAAAGATTTGAGCTCAAAACTCCAAACAATAAAAAATATCACACATTTCAAGTTGAAGACTTCGTATACATACTGAAACACTTAATCGAACTGAATAACGGAAACGCAAAAGTAGACGATATCGATCATCTTTCAAATAGAAGAATCCGAGCCGTTGGAGAACTCGTACAAAACAAGTTCCGAGTCGGACTTCTACGAACAGACCGAATCGCAAAAGACAGAATGACAGTAATGGATCTAGAAACAGTTACTCCAACACAGCTAATCAACTCACGTCCAATAACAGCTGCCCTAAGAGAATTCTATGCAAGTTCTCAGCTCTCACAATTCATGGATCAAACAAATCCACTCGCAGAGTTAGAACATAAACGAAGACTCTCAGCTATGGGACCTGGTGGACTATCACGAGAAAGAGCATCCTTCGATGTACGTGATGTGCATCAATCTCACTACGGACGTATTTGTCCTATCGCAACACCAGAAGGACCAAACATCGGGTTGGTTGTGCATTTAGCAATTTACGCAAAAATTAATAAATTTGGATTCATCGAGACTCCATTCCGAGAAGTCGCTAGAACAGTAAAAAACGACGGGAAATCAGCGGCCGGACACACAGCAGCCGAAACCATCGGAACAAAAGTAAAGCCAGGAAGTGTAATGGACGAAAAAGACGCAAAAGCATTGGCAAAAGACAAAAAACTAGACGAAATCAAGGTTAAGCCATACATCACAAGCAAAACTGCATATTACGATGCAGACGAAGAACAAAAACTCGTAATTGCACAGGCCAATTCAGAACTAAACGAAAACGGCGAATTCATAAACACACGAATCTCATCACGACGTCATGGCGAACCAATCCTTACACATATTAATGACGTGACCCATATAGATGTATCTCCAAAACAGATTATCTCAGTCACAACATCACTGATCCCATTCCTAGAACACGATGATAATACACGTGCTTCTATGGGTTCAAACATGCAGAGGCAAGCAGTTTCTCTCGTTTCCCCTCATGCCCCAATCGTTGGAACTGGAATGGAAGAAATCGCTGCAAAAAGTTCAGGACAAGTAATCCTAGCAGAAAGAGATGGAACTGTTTCAGAAGTAGACGCAAACTACATAACAATCATTTACGACAATGGTAAGAAAGTTGCTTACGAATTAACAACATACGGAAGATCAAACCAAGCTACATGTATTCACCAACGCGCAGTAATAAACAAAGGAGACAAAGTAAAAAGAGGAGATGTACTTGCGGACGGTCCAGCCACAGAAAAAGGTGAGCTTGCTCTCGGGCAAAACCTGCTCGTCGCATACATGGCATGGGAAGGTTACAACTTTGAGGATGCGGTAATTATGTCAGACAGACTTGCGAAACAAGGAGTATATGACTCAGTCCACATAGAAAGCTTCACGGTAGATGTCCGCGAAACAAAACTCGGACCTGAGATTATTACAAGAGATATCCCAAATGTAGGTGAATCAAAATTAAAAGATCTAGACGAAGACGGTATCGTACGAATTGGCGCAACCGTTCATGAAGGAGATATATTAATAGGTAAAATTACACCAAAA
>CAYLOL010000025.1:0-12747 GCA_964385295.1 uncultured Candidatus Peribacteria bacterium | reverse complement strand
CATATATATCTACGGTAGAAGCTGACGAATATGGCATTGGAATATTCTTTAACGAACCTTTAAATAAGGCTAAAGCTGAAACTATCAGAAACTACACTTTGGAATCTGGGACCACCCTTTCTGACCTTATTGGCGTGAATCTTACTGGAAAAAGCGCTCATTATTCTCCTGAAGAAAGAGCAGTGTTTATAGATGATTTATCCATAACTAATGGCGATGTTTTGAAAGTAACTGTTGGCACAAAAGTTGTCGACCTTGCTGGAAACTCTATGGTTACTGTTACAGATGATCCGGCTATCCAAGAAGATGCTGTAGATGAGGACTGGATGGTAGGAAGAAGTCTTGATGGGACTGATAACGCCTTCAATGAATTTGAAACTTATATTTCTGAATTCTTTGATGAATACTACGAAGTTGATGACTGGGATGATGATCAAAAGATCTTCAATGACTTTGGTGCTGCTAGTGTTCAACCTGAAAATAGGATCGCAGGACAGATAAGTGCATACTTCGTAAATGTCCCTCTATTCCAAAGCGTACCTGACGGAGGATCTATTGAGGTAAAATTCCCCGCTGGATTTGATATTAATGGTGGATCAATTATGCCTTCATTTACTTCTGGAAATACCGACCAAATGTTAAGCCCTGTTAATGATGACATTAACGGTCCTGGCGCTGGCACAATTGGTGTTAATGGAGTATTCAAAAACCGAGCTGCTAGAACTATAACTATTCATACAAGTGGTGCAGCAACTCAGGACTATGACTTTATCTCTTTTGACCTGATAGGTATTAAAAATCCAAATTCTGCCCGTGATATTGGGGCTGATGGGTATGAGCCTATTATCAATACATATAATGCTAATGGTTCAAAAATCGAAGGACCAATTTATGCAAGCCCAATCTTTATTGAGCCAAAAGGAGAAGGATCTGTAAGGGTAAACTTAACTGTTGATGGACTTGGCGAATCAACTATTGATGCTGATGAAGCTTTCAAGGTACATCTTGGAAGTAATTCTGGGGCGCACTTCGAAAACAACATACATTTCCAAGGCGGTAGTAACGAAACGTTCGTTGAGTTCACTAGCTTACCTGCAGGTGAATATTTTGTATTTACTGATCCATATATTTCTATGGATGTAGGAGGTCAATCTAAGTCATTCTTTAGTACTATGGGAGGCGAGATGATCTTTATTGATGGGGCTGAGGAGACACTTTTGGATGTAAGTATTATCGCTGAAGACTCTGCCACATATGATGGAGAAACTATGAGGACTGTTACCATTACTGCTACTGGAGGTCCTGCTAATGAGAAAGTAGATATCCATATGGACAACTGGTTCAACTTCTTCGAGAAAGAGGCAACCTTTGATGGAAGTGGTAATTTGAATGCTACCATTAAAGTTCCGGATGGGTATTACACTGTGTTCCTTGATCCATGGATGCCAAAAGGATACTTCATGGGACCACCGCCTGAAATGAAGTTTATGTCGCCACCTCCAAAAGAAATAGATGTAGATGGTGTTAGCGATAGCTTGAACTTCACATTAAAAAATTCTAATTACTACGGAAAAATTATAGTACAAGATGCCAGCAATAATCCTATCCCAAATGCTCACGTATTCTTCTCTCCAATGAACAAGAGTGGATCTGGAGGAGGAATGGGTGGAGATACAGGGCAAGATGGATCTTACACAGCTAAACTCCCTACCGGAGCGTATGAAGTAGAAGTCTTTGTTCCTGGGTTGCCCATGCTTCCTAGAAAAGAGCTAGAGATTGGAGATAGTAATGACTCTGGAAATCCAGCAATCATTACAATAAACGCCGTTGTTCCATCACTAAAAATCACTGGTACATTAACAAAGAATAATAATCCAGTGTCTTATGCTCCAGTATTTGCAAATGGATTAGATGCAAATGGTGACTGGCTCCCTACTTTCCAAGACTCTCAAACAGACGCAAGTGGTGCGTATAGCTTCTATGTAGATTCAAATACTAATTGGCATATCGAAGCTTGGGTAGAAGGATTTGGTGTTGTGTCAAAGACTGTCACTGTAGCTGATTCTAATAAAACCGGCCAAAACTTAAATGTAAGTGATAGTAATTTTGCAACTGTAACTGGAACACTGGTTTATGGATCTGGAGATACTCCATTGGGTAATTCTTCTGTCATGGTTGATAGCGCAGAGATGGATACTCCGTACTTCAATGAAGCTAGAACAAACAGCTCTGGTGAATTTAGTGTCAATCTCCCTAGTGATCCTGGACTATATAGATTGTCTATCTTTGATCCTCAACTAGGACATAAGACATTCAAGACTGACCTTGATGTACAGGATGGAAATGATGAAGCTCTTGGAACTCTTGCCGTTACAGCTAGTGACAATGCAACCGTAACGGTGGCATTTGTTGATGACCTAGGAGATCCATATGTTGTAGAAGAATCCTTTGTAGACATTTATAGCCCTACTACTGGTTCTGGAAACTTTATAGAAATTAAGGATCTATCTAGTAAGACTATGAAGCTCGAAAAAGGTGCTGGTTACGAAGCTCGTGCATTTGTTCCTGAGATTGGGGAACTACCAATGCAAACCGGAATCACAATTGGCGATGCAACAACTATCACGTTTGCTGTAACTTCTGGTGTTGCCGTTTCGGGAGCAATCACTTCTGGAGAAATAGGATTAGCTGACGTAAAGGTTAAATTCGTAGATCCAGTAAATGCATTCTCAAGAGTTGTTGATACGAACGATGATGGCGACTATAGTGCAAAGTTAAGACCAGATATAGATTATACTGTTAAAATTATGAAGAGTGGCTATATCACCCAAGTCACAACTTTGGTTGTTGATGATATAAATATGGCAGACCAAGACTATAATTTGACTGCTGAAAATGCTGGATTAACTGTTAGTGGTACTATTACCATCAATGGTACATCCGCAAGCAATAATGCTAGAGTCGTTGCGGTAAATGAAAATAGCATCGACAGATCTTCTGCTGTAGATAGTAGTGGTAACTACTCTCTCATAGTCTCTCCTGGAACTTGGACAGTAAAGGGATATAGCAATGGTTACCATACTGATAACTCAGATATTGAAACTGTTACAATTACCGATAGTGCAGTAAGTAATATTGATATTGATCTGTCTCAAATTTCTGGATTCACTGCTGGCTCAGCTAGTGTGTACAGCGTAGTACCATCTCAAGGATCTGTAATCTACAATGATGATCCCGATGTAACAATCACGCTTCCTCCCGGAGCACTTGGCAATGAAAGTCAGAACCAATATAAATTGACTGTCTTCAAAAACAGCATGATCCCACAAACTGGAACTTCTGTCCCAGTGGCGGATTTTGGTCTTGATATTAGCATTACCGATAACAATGGACTTCCTGTAACCACATTCAATCAACCTATTAAGATGGAGTGGGATTATAGCGGAGCTGGAATTGCTGCAGGACAGCTTGATAATATGATGGGTAGTTCCCTGTCAAGTTCTGATAATTCAGATTGGGAAGATATATCGTGTGTAAATGATCCTGACAATGAAACTCTTACATGTACAACTTCCCATTTAACAATATTTGGTGCGACTACTCCAAATCCTTCAGACAGCACTCCTCCTGGTATACCAAGTGGATTATCTGCAAGCACGAGCGTTGATCAAGTGTTGCTTGATTGGAGCGATAACGCTGAAGGCGACTTCTTGGAGTATGAAATCTATAGATCTACATCGTCTGGATTTACCCCTGCAAATGAGAACCAATTAAATGGAACTCAAGTTTCAGCAAGTACATTTACTGACAGCACTGTCGTTCTTGGTGATTATTATTGTTATCAAGTGACTGCCGTTGATACCGTTGGAAACGAATCTTCTGGAACCGAGGTTTGTGTCACTATTTCTGGTGCTCAGAGCGAAAATGATGACGACGATGCTGCCGTTATAACTTATGGGACTACAACTACAAGTGGAATAAGTCGGGAAACAAGAAGTAGACTTGAGTCCCTTGGTGATTTGGATTTGAGTGGTTTATCTGACATAGTCGTCAATAATTACAACGTTGGTAATGATGGAGTTGTAACTGACGAAACTAGTATTATCCTTGAGACTACTGGAGCTGGCGTTACGCTCCCTGCTGACACGGTAATAACCGATTCTGAAGGTGAACCTTATTCTGGTAGCATCGCTGCTCCTGATGCCGTAAATCTTGTTGCAACTGCACCTGAAGACAATAACCTTCTTGGAAATATTTACGAGTTTGGAACTGAAGGTGAAGAACTATACTTTAGTGCCCCTGTCACACTTCTGTTCCCTATCCCAAATGATTCTGGAGATGTAAAAGTATATTACTATGATGAAGAGACAGAAGGATGGAAGCTAGCAGGAGATGGTGGACATGTCGTTCTTGATACAGATGATATGCTAAAACTTGCTGTCGAAGTTGATCACTTTACAAAGTTTGCGGTGTTTGAATATGTTTCGCCAATTGAAGTGAATTTCAATGATATTGGAGGGCATTGGGCTCGAAATTATATCGTTGACCTAGCTGAACGTGGAATTGTAACCGGCGTAAGTGAAACTACATATGCACCAAACACAAATATCACTCGTGCAGCAATCACGAAGATTGCGGCAACAGCATTTGGATATCAAATACCTAGCGTTAATACAAAGCCATTTAGCGATGTGGGGACTACCGTTTGGTATGCTCCATACGTGCAAGTCGCGAAGGATGCAGGATTTATATCTGGATATCTAGATGGCACTTTCAGGCCTAATCAATTAGTCACAAGAGCTGAGGCTGTAAAGATCTTACTAGCAGCGGCCGGAGTTGATGTGACTGGTGCTACTAGCCAAGGATTTGATGATGTGGCTGGTAACGCTTGGTACGCTCCATTCATAAAATATGCTGCAGCTAATGCACTTGTAAGTGGCTATGGAAATGGTAAATTTGGTCCTGATGATAATATTACTCGAGCACAGATCGCGAAGGTTGTGTCATTAATGATCGAGAAAGGCTATGCGGCATCAGTCGTATCGATGATGTATGAGTATTTGGCTATTAGGTAAATAAAGGTTGAATTGAATAAGATTTAAGTGGAGGGCGCCCTGAATAGGGCGCCCTTTTTATTAGAATTCAGTAAAAAACGTTGATTCTCTGGGGCGAGTTCGTTAGACTTGCTTTCGCAAATTACACCCCTCAATGTGGCGCCATCGTCTAGGGGTTAGGACGCCGCCCTCTCACGGCGGAAACAGGGGTTCGATTCCCCTTGGCGCTACCAAAGTTCAGAAGATTAATTTCAACTGTTTTT
This sequence comes from uncultured Candidatus Peribacteria bacterium, assembly GCA_964385295.1. Taxonomy (GTDB): domain Bacteria; phylum Patescibacteriota; class Gracilibacteria; order UBA1369; family LOWO2-01-FULL-3; genus CAYLOL01. The sequence goes on along the minus strand of CAYLOL010000025.1, from coordinate 7,430 downwards.
TTATTTTTATCTTAGAAATTCAGTTTTCCCAAAGAAAATATTCTTTTTTCGGTCTTTTTTTATCTATTGTTCTTATTTGAAAAAGTAATACTATCGAATCTTTTGGTAATTTTGAGGTGTTTTTTGACAAAAAGCCCTTGAAATTAGTTTACAATTAGTTTACAATTAGTTTAAATTAGTTTACAATTAATTTACAAAAATGAACGATTTGCAAACAAGGATATTGAGATTTGCAAAGGCTGGAAAGAGCTTTCCTACAGCTGATATAGTTGATTTTATCGAGGAGGAGTTTTCGAGACAATACGTGCAGAGAATTTTGACTCAGCTAGTTAGGGATAAAAAACTGGTGAAATGGGGCAGCACGAAAGGCACCAGGTATGCTTTGAATGAAAAGTTGGATGAGCTCGAAATGTCTTTTGCCAGAGTATACGCTAGTGAGAATCTTCAGGAGCACCTTGCTTGGGAGGATATTGAAAACGAGATGCCTTTTATTCGCGGATTAAAGGAAAATGTTCTCAATATTGTTTCTTACGCTTTTTCCGAAATGTTGAATAATGCGATTGATCATTCCAAATCAAAGGAAATATCGGTATTGGTGGAGAATAAAGCGGATCGTGTCTACTTTTCGATTATAGACTGGGGAATAGGTGTTTTTAACAATATAATGAAGAAAAAGACTGATTTGCAAAATCCTAAGGAGGTTATCCAGGAGTTGCTAAAGGGAAAACTGACTACTGACCCAAAACGTCATACGGGAGAAGGTATTTTCTTTACATCAAAGGTTTGCGATTCCTTTTATCTTAATAGCGAAGGGTTCCAATTGCGTGACGATAAGAAAACAGGCGAGAAAGGTCCATTTGAAATAACGGAAAATCGAAAGGGAACTGTTGCTCGCTGTGAAATAAAAAGAAGTAGAATGGATGGTTTAAATGACATATTTACGCAATACTATACAGATCTGGAAGCGCTCGATTTTGACAAGACAGAAGTCCCAATTAAGCTATACACAACAATCGGCAGAGCGTGTATTTCCAGGTCACAGGCAAGAAGAGTCCTAAGCAGACTCTCAAATTTCAAGAAGGTAATTTTGGATTTTGAAGATGTCTCAATTCTCGGACAAGGTTTTGCTGATGAAGTTTTCAGAGTTTTCCATTTAAATCATCCCAAAATTGAACTTGTACCGATTAATATGAATCAGTCTGTGGAATTTATGATAGAGAGAGCAAAAAGGGATTAAGGTATGCTTTTTCCGAGTGAACGCAGAAAATCCTGTGGCGAGGGGGTATGTGTATTTTGCGTTGGTAAAATAGTCCAAAAAATTTACTATTTTACGATTCCTAAAATAACCTACGCGAAGCGAGGCACTTTCCCCTTGGCGCTACCATGTCATAATTCGCATACCGATAAGCCTATGCGGCTTTATCAACATTGTCTAAATCCTCTCTACTTATATCCAGGATTGCATAGCCATACCCTGGTGTCTCGACAAATAATCCAATATCAACATTCGTGAATCCTAGAAGCACTTTCGCCTTGTATGAAGGTGTTGCCTTAATTGCCTCTTCTATGGTTAAGCCATTTTGAATTCCTTGTTTATAAATTTCTAAGTTTTTCATTCCTTGATCCCCCGTAATGCTTGTTACTTGAGGATTCCTCAAAAGCACATGAGCGTAAAGAGCTCTACTTATTTTATTTCCCCTAAAATTTTCAGGAACTTCAATTAACTCCACAAACAGGCCTTTATGGACATTGTTATAAGTATATTGGATTTTCCCCATTGATTCCCCCTCCTTATTCACGAGTTCTAAGTATTCTATTAGTCGCTCATCATGTCTTATATCTTCAATCCCTGTACGAACATGGCATCCTGGGAATCTTGTTTCCGCCTCTTCGACAGCTAATAACCATTTACATTCATAATAATCGATCTTTTTGGCCTTAGCTTTTGTGCGCTCTAGAATTGCAGGAATCTGGGGTGGTGAATTTCCGTCTATTGTCTCAGTATTGACATCTTCATTTTCAACCATTGGTAAAAATCTTTTTCTATATATCTTCATGACCCGGGTTAGCCCTTTTTCTTTATCCGTAGGCGCTTTATTATATTCGTATTCACCCCCATCTTCCCATAAAAAGATTTCCCTCCCTTTTGTATCACCCCATTTTTTTAATTTTGCGTATGCACTTGTCCATACATACTCAAGGACTTTTCCTTCTGAATTTGCAATATCCTGCATAATAATGCTTACAGCCTTGTACAGCAGTGTTGTTTCATTCTCTTCCCGACTCCTTCCTTCAACATTTTCAACATAAGTCGAAAACTCATATCTCAAACTCCCTGGATCATATGTAATCTCCATTTTTTTACTTCCATACTCTATTGCATACAAGGTTTTCCCGTCTTCGTCAGGAATAATATCTTTTTTAGATAAAATATCCCGTATTATAATTTCCTCTGGATTCCCCTGCTTTTCCAAAACATTCCCTTGTTTCATAGGGGCATAATACCACAAAAGGGCGTTTTCGTCAACAGAGGCGAGCAACTAGAATTACCTCAAATTACACGGGAATTAAACTTATTGCTTCCTCAGGCTAAAAACGAACACAAAATAAGTTGAAAAATTGGCGCTACCAAGCTAATAGAAATTGTACCGATTTTAGTGTATAATATTTGGAAACTATCTAAAGGAATATGGCACAAAATAAGTACGCAAATAATGTTTGGAAAACAGGAATAGTGATGACTACTAGTCAGGATTATCTGACTTTCGGGGTATACGTCATATATATGCTTTTTATTGGTCTATCGATTGCAAATGTTTCAATTGTAATTTCTTTTTGGCTTATTCTTTCCAGTATTGGACAGATTCCATCTGGAATTTTTGCCGACAGGTATGGCTACAAACTGTCGATGATAATAGGAACATTAATAATTTTAATCGGTACCTCTATTTTCGCTTTTGCTAATGCATTTATACTATTCCTTGTAGGGTTTTCACTTATGGGATTTGGTCACTCAATGGTTCAGGGAGCTGATAATGCGATGATATTCGAAAGTTTAAAGGGGCTTGGAAAAGAAGACACTTTTAAAGCGAAACTAGGAAAAATTCTCTTATTTGAAAATGCTTATGCGGTAGTGGCGTCAATCACGGGTGGATTATTGTACGCTACGGTTTCTCCTCAAACTCCGTTTTTAATTCAAATCTTTGTTGCTATCATTTCATTTGTATTCGCCCTAAGTTTGTATCATATCCCCATTCCGCAAAAACGATCTTCAGTAATTAAACGAATAAAAGAGGGTTTTAAACACAGCTTCAGCAAGCGAAACTTTTCAAAAGTGTTTATTCTGTCAGCGGTAATTGGAAGTATTTCGATCACGACTTTCCAGTATTTACAGCCATTATATAAAAGCATTTCTATCGATGAAGCGTATTTTGGAATGATTGCTGCCGGAGCTTTCTTGATAAGAGGCCTTGGAGGCTGGTTTTCCGAAAAGGTGGGAAGGATTTTTTCCATAGATCATTATTTGATATTACACGCCGCTGTTTTTTCAATACTTCTTATGTTGATACAAAAAATTGATGCAATATTCATAGTTATTCTTGCCGTTGGTATTATGATGTTTTTAAGAGGGCTGTATATCCCAACGGTAAGCACTTATATAAATAACAAGGTGTCCTCTGATAAAAGAGCGACTATCCTTTCTATGAACAGTCAAATACTGTATATGGCTTCTTCTATATCAATGCTATTTATCGGGTATGTTGCGGAGCTTTATGAACTTAAAACTGCATTTTTCTCAATAGGGATAATCTCCTTAGCGTATCTGATTATTTATGTGTCGTTTTTAAGAAAAGTGGAATTACACTAGGGCAAACAAAAAAATAGGTCGAAACGTTGGCGCTACCAAATGACTCTGCTTGCACTCTCCCCTCTTGAGTGCTAGACAAGCTTTTTGCTTACAGGTATACTTGTCGCACTAAAATAATTTTTGTTATGAGTGATGATTTGTACGGAATATTGGGAATAAAAAAAGATGCAGATGATGCGGCCATTAAAGGCGCATACAGAAAACTGGCTATCCAGTGGCACCCAGATAAACATAAGGGTGACAAGACGGCTGAGGACAAGTTCAAGAAGATCAATGCGGCTTACGAGATCTTGTCAGACAATAAGAAGAGACAACAGTATGACGCTTTTGGAGCACAAGGTCCTGCTGGACAGGGGTTTCAGGGTGGATTTGGTGGGTTTGGAGCACAGGGGTTTGATTTTAGTGGGTTTGGTGGAAATGGTGCTCAAGGATTTGCGGATATATTCGAAACATTTTTTGGAGCTGGCGGAGGTAGTGGTGGCCATCAAAGACGTGGTGGACCAGTGAGAGGAAATGATATTGAAGCACATATTAAAATAACCTTCAAGAATGCGGTGTTTGGCGTGGAGAAAGAACTCGAGATTACAAAACCTGATACGTGTAAGAATTGTAAGGGAGACGGAGCTGAGCCTGGGAGCAAAATGGTTAGATGTGGAAGTTGTGGAGGGTCTGGTGAAATCCGTGCGGTGCGAAATACTTTGCTTGGGCAGATGACTACAAGTCGCGTTTGTGATGAATGTGAGGGTGAAGGACAAATTCCGGAAAAGAAATGCAGCGTATGCCATGGGACTACTCGCGTGCGAGTTAAGGAGCGAGTGAAAGTGAAGATTCCTGCGGGAGTTGATGATGGATCCGTGATTCGACTTGCTGGGAAAGGTGAAGGCGGCGTGAAAGGTGGCGAGAATGGTGATTTGTACATCAATCTAATGGTTGAGTCTGATAAGAGATTTTTGAGGCATGGAACCGATATTCATACCATTCTTGAAATTCATTTGTTGCAGGCGGTGCTTGGAGCGGAGATTGAAATTGAAACAATACATGGACCCGAGAAAATCAAGATTCCTGCGGGAACCGAGGACGCGAAAGTATTTAAATTGAGCGGAAAAGGGGTAAAGAGAATTAATAGTGATAGTAATGGAGATCATTTGGTAAAAATAAAAATTGATATTCCTAAAAAATTGTCAAAAAAAGAGAAAGAATTGTATGGCGAATTGGCTGAGGCTGGGAAAGTCGAAGTGAAGAAGGGTGGACTTTTCAGCTAACTCGTATTACGATTGATGTTGATATCTCTCATTCTTATCCATGAATATTACACTTAGTTGGGATCTGTTTGTACTTGTGTTCTTTGTCGTGATCGTCGCGTACAGTTTTATTATTGGGCGGGACAATACGTTGAAGGTGATTTTGGGTACTTATGTTGCGGCTTTGGCGGCTGATGCTGCTGGCAATTTGTTCGCACATTATTTTATGGGCGCTCCCCTATTTACGGATATCGTGAGGCTTGCTGAGCTTGGTAATGACGCAGAGGTTGTTGTGTTTACGAAGGTTATGATTTTTGTGGTTTTAGTGATTTTGTTTGCCGTGAAGGGTGCATTTACTGTTGAGACCGACGAGGGTGGTTCGCCTGTCATAAAGATGGTTCTTTCTGTGTTTTATGCGGTAATGAGTGCGGGATTGATCATTAGCGTGATCCTTGTGTTTGTGAGTGGAATTGACTTTGTTGGAGGTGGTAATGACCAGACTACTACGACTGCACTGTTCACCATTTCAAATAAGTCGGCGATCATAAAGGCTATGCTGGACTATACTTATATCTGGTTTTCTTTGCCTGCTTTGGCTTTCCTTATCCACAGTCTTCAAACCCCGAAAGAGTAGATTCTCTTGCGTTTGCTTAAGCCTATTAGTAGAATGGCGGAGCAATTTTTGACAACATGGGACGGTAGCTCAGTCGGTAGAGCAGCAGCCTTTTAAGCTGATGGTCGCGGGTTCGATTCCCGCCCGTCCCACCATTGAAAAAACAGCTCTGCCGAAGGTAGAGATGGTTTTTCAACATGTATGACTGATGAGAACCCACAGGGTTCGAAGGCCCGAAGGGTCATGTCTCGGGGCCCCGTTTCGAAGAAATGGGGAGAGACTTCCCGCCCGTCCCACCATGAAATTGATTTTTGTGTATTTTGATATACAATTGAGTCAATATATTTTTATTCTCTATTTTTATGAAAAAGTTTTTAATTCTTGCATTGATCGCTTTTACTAGTTTTTCCTTTGTTGGATGTCATCATCTTGACGGTGAGCATGATCCTTATTTCACAGAATCTAAAATAATTTTGCGTTCTAGCGACGACGACAATTCCAGTGATTCAATAAAAAATGACCGTTTTGCTGACGACGAAGAAGCTGAAAAAATGAGCAGTGAACTTGCAAAAAGACTTGCCACTCCTTCAACTCCTAACGATTATATGACCGAAAGATGTACTTTTGATCTTGAAGCTACTTACCCTGGGGCCGTTATGACTGATTTTTATGATATTTCGAATTATAAATCAGATTATCTTCTTTGTGATTATAATTATGATCTAAATGGGGCTAGCTATAAGGTTAGTGTTATAGGAGAGACATACAATCGCATCAAAGGCGCTGAATTGTCGCCGCCTAGTAATACCGAGGAATATTATGACTTAGGTGATAGGGCTTACTTTTTTATGAATGGCAATGAGCCTATTCAGCTAAATGTTTATGCCGGGAGTTATCTTGTTATGGTAACTATTTTTTTAGACCCTGAGGTCGGTAATGACGAGAGGCAATCTATACTTGAGACTTATGCCAAGCATTTTGTAGAGATTTTATAAGCAGTAGACTTCCGTCAAAAGATTTTAGAAAAATTTTAATAATATTTAATGTTTGATTGATATGGTCAGTCTGCTTTTTACGTGAAGGGCTAAATTTATATCTTTAAAAATAGAGATTATGGAAACTTTGAAAAAACAGTTTGTTTTGATGATGCTAGTAGTTCTGGCGTTGCAACTTGTGGCTGTACGAGTGTCTACCGCAAGTGCGCTAGGAAGTGTTTCAATAAACGAGGTCGCATGGGCTGGGAGTGCCGATAGCTCGACTGACGAGTGGATTGAACTTTATAATAATACGAGTGGGACGATTGATCTTTCAGATTGGTATATCGAGGATGACGGCGGGGCTTCGGTGTACACAATTGAAAGTGGCGTGATTGATGCGTAGGGATATTTTTTAATTGAGGATATCGAGGACGCCGTGAGTAACGTAGATGCAGATGCTTTGATAGGGCTGTCATTTGCCAATAGCGGGGATAGCTTGGTTCTGAAGGGTAGTGGTGGAGCTACCGTTGATACTGTGAATAGTTCAGGGGAGATGTGGCCTGCGGGTGACGGCGCTAGTAAAGCAACTATGGAGAGGGCTGATCCATCCGTGAGTGGTAATGACGCCGCAAATTGGGCTTCTGCAAGTATTGGAAATGGAAGTGTGAGTAGTGGCGGGGCTGAGATCCTAGGGACTCCGGGAAGTGCAAATGGTAATTATGTTGGGGGAG
>CAYLOL010000024.1:0-13036 GCA_964385295.1 uncultured Candidatus Peribacteria bacterium | reverse complement strand
CTCAATAGTCCCAATATTCACATTTGAATTTGGAGCACTATTAATAATATCATGCTTGCACATAACATCATCCAGCGCAAAGGCCATACTATTAATCAACACCAAGCTCAAAAACACAGCAACAGTAGCAGAAAGTAGTAATCTAATTTTGTTAAACATAGGAATAAGTTTTGATGATAAGCTGACTAAAATCTTATCAAAATAATCCGTAAATCACAATCGCTCCTAAATTGTTTCACCATCCAAAATTACACTTGCGTCATCATCAACCACCTCATCATTGACCTTGTCGTCATTGTCGTCATCATCTCCCCCATCCATATCAACTTTGATTTCAATAGCCGACTGTGAGCTATAACCAAGCTTGTCAACCACCTTTGCAACAATCAAATGACGTGATCCATCAGCCATAAACCTTGAGACGTTCAAATGCCCGGTATATGGAGCCACACTCGTAGAATATTCAAGCTTTTCATCCATATAAAATTCAACCGTCTCAACTCCATTCGGCACACTGAGTTCTAATTCCACTTCAAAATGTCCCTGCCCTAATTTAGAATTTGAACTTGGACCAACAATACTAATATTTGGAGCTTTCGCAGAACTATCAGCAGTATGAATATTGTCATACTCTGTTGGCGGCAAACCTATCCGAACACTTCCAGACTGATCCTCTTTTTCCGAATGCTCTTTGTAATACTCCTTAATCTCATTTGCCCAATTAAGCATATTGGCAATCGGAATATAATTTTGGTACGTCACTTCTTCAATAGCATCTTCGGGAGTAAATTCAGTTGCCAACAATCCAGAAACTTTATCAATCTTCACGGTAAAGAAAAGTCTCTCAACTTCATCCGGCACAGCAAAAGAAGGAAAAATTTCCGTCACAATCATCCCGGCTGGCGTCTCTGAACCCGGAAGTTTCCCAGAAGCTTTACTAACCTTCACTCTTTTAATTCCATCTGGTTCTGGGAACGGCTCAGCCGCCTGCCCCTCAAGAGCCTTTGTCATAACCGCCTTGAAAATAGGCGCCGCAGTATCATACCCATTTGCATTATATTTTAGACCCACACCGTCAGCATTCCCTGCCCAAACTCCAGTCACAATTGTTGGAGAATACCCAATCGTCCATGTGTCACTTGGCAATACAGAAGAACCGCCAGAAGCTTTCTTATTCTCCTTTGTGCTTGTTCCCGTTTTTGCAGCATTCACCTTTCCGTTAACAAAAAGTCCCGGCCCAACACTCGCAGCCTGATCAGATAGTATATCATTTATCAAGAATGCAATCTGCGGATCAAGAACTTCATCAAACTCCTTCTGTCGCCATTCCTCAAGAACATCCCCATTAGCATTCTCTACTTTCAAAATCCCCGTAATTTCAGGCTTCTTACCTCCATTCGCAAACGTCGCATACGCACTTACCATTTCATACAAAGGCACCTCGCCCGCCCCAAGCGCCAACGGGTAGCCATAACTATGAGACTTATCCAAAGTAGTAATCCCAATCTTTTCAGACAAATCAATTATTGCATCCTGCTCTCCTGCTAAGAAATACGCCTTAATCGCCGGAATATTTCGCGACTGCCCAAGTGCCTCACGAACAGTCATTTGAGCTTTCCACTCTCCATCATAATTCTGCGGTCTATCACTTCCGAGCTTAGTCGGAACATCGTAGATTGCACTTCCAGGCGCATACCCATTATAAAATGCTTGTGCATAAACAATAGGCTTGAAACTCGAACCTGGCTGCCGTGGACGCATCACCACATTCACATTTCCATCAATCTCTTCATTAAAATAATCTCTCGAACCAACCATCGCCAAGATCTCCCCAGTCTTCGCATCAATTGTAAAAATAGCCAAATTTGAAGCTCCATAAACACTCTCGTTGTACTCTCCTTTTGTCAAAGCAACCTCCTCGGCATATTCTTGAAGCTCTGGATTAATAGTCGTATACACTTTCAAGCCACCCTGCTCAACAACATCCTTCCCGTACTTATCCTCCAAAATCTGCTTAATATAAAGAACGAAGTGCGGATGACTAATCGGTTCCTGATATTCATTAAACTCCATTGTCTGCAACTCATTAAGGGCATCCTGCCTTTCGTCTTTTGAAATCATATCCAGCTCGTTCATCATCTTGAGAGCAATGTCAGTCCTACCTGCAATATAAATTTTATCCCCATTACCAATATCGACATGACGCCCTATCAACCCTCGAGCATACTCCTCGATCTCAAGATCATATTCAGTTTCAATGTCTCGATAGAACAACTCATCCTCCGAAAACTCCTTAAGCAGATGTGAATATTTATTATTTCCATAAGGATTATATCGACTCGGAGCTTGTGGCAAAGACGCCAAAATAGATGCCTCCGCCAACGTCAAATCACGCGCATCTTTATTGAAATAAATCTCAGACGCCTTCTGCGCTCCATACGCATTATTACCATATGGGATCCTATTTAAATAAAGCTCCAAAATATCCTCTTTGCCATAAGCACGCTCCAATCGCAAAGCCAAAATCAATTCTTTAACCTTTCTTATATAAGACCTCTCCGCAGAAAGAAACGTATTTTTTATATACTGCTGAGTAATGGTCGACCCTCCACGCTGAACGCCAATCCCAAAAATCTCATGCAGCGCAACTTTCCCAAGTGCCCAAATATCAAATCCCCCATGCTCCCAAAAAGCCGAGTCCTCAAGCGCTACAGTAGCATTTATCAATTCTTCGCTAATCGCCTCATAAGGCGCGTATTCTCTATTTTCCTCTCCATGAATTGTATATAGCAAATTCCCTTCCCTATCAAAAATTTCCGTTGATTGCGCAGCATTCAAGTTGTCCAATTTCGCAACATCTGGCAATCCAATTGAAAGCACAACAAAAAGTGTCGCGACACATATCGCCCCAAAAATAGAAAGTCCAATCCCAGTGATCACAGCCCACAACCCAACTTTTTTATAAAGTGCGTATTCTTTCTTAGGCAAAAATCGTCTTATCAATCTTTTCATAATATGATTCTTATAGTTTTAATGCGACGGGAATGTTACTCAAAATCCCCAAAAAATGCAATCTGAAAGCCTATTTCCCCCGAATCTGTCCACCCATCTTTTCAAGCTTATCGAAGACTTTTTTTTGTACTTCCGCCATATCTTGGTCAGTCAACGTTCTATCATCAGCTTGAAGTATCAATCTATATGCAACCGCCTTTTTCCCTTCCGCCAAATCATCCCCCTCATATAGATCAAACATTTGAACATCCTTCAATAAATGACTGTCCACACTCAAGATCGCGTCTCGAACTGCCCCAACTTCCATATCGGAATCAATCAAAACAGAGATATCCAACTCCATGTTTGGAAACTTTGGAATTTGTTTATATTTTTTATCATCAAGCTCGACTTTCATTAGTTTTGTAAAATTTACACAGAAAAATGCGACCTGATATTTCTCAAGTCCATAGTTTCGTATAACTTTAGCATCCAAGCAGAATACCTCCCCCAAAGTATCTCCAGCATGCAAATAACTCACTGCTTTCATCTGGTCTGCAAACGGCAATCCATCCGCACCAGAAGCCATTTCTACATCCACGCCAAATCTTTTAAACACTTCTTCAATAATCCCCTTCGCCTCATAAAAAGGCTGCGCCTTTTTCCCCTTCCGCACAATCACACCAGTAATTCTCTTCTCCTCCAACGGGAAAAACTCACCAATTTCTCGATAAGTTCGCCCAACCTCATAAATCCCAAATTCTCCAAAATATTTAACATTTTCCACCAAGTTTTTCATCAAATTCGGCACCAAAGAATATCTCATATGTGTCTGATCCTCCGACAAAGGATTTTCCAAAAAGATGTGATTATCTTCGGTCATCAAGCACTTCTTTATATCTCCTTCGCTATAAAATGAATAATTATAAACCTCATCAAGCCCCATCCCATGTGACAAAAGCTCTCTCATCCTATGCTTTTTGTGCCGCTCAACATTGTCCATCGGCAACCTCGTAGGTAGGTCCGGCAACGTCGCTGGAATATTTTCATACCCATACATTCGCGCCACCTCTTCGACCAAATCATCCTCAATACTTATATCTTTTGCTGGTCTGTATTTTGGAACCTCTACTTCAAACACACCCTTCTTTTTTGCAGAAATTTTAAATCCTAATTTTTCCAATATCACTTTAATGTCTTTTTCGCTAATCTCCACCCCAATTTCCGAACAAACAGTCTCGAGATTCAAATCAATCTTTCGTGGCTTCTCCTCAGCTTTTCTATCAATAGTCATCGGCCCTGCAATCTTCGCGCCAGGGCAAATCTCCAAGATCAATTCCGCTGCCCGTAATATTGCCAACTCTGCCAAATACGGCGCCAACGATTTCTCAAAATGTTGAACCGCATCCGTCCTCACGCCAAACTTCGTAGATGCTCGACGAATATATCCAGCATTAAAATTTGCAGATTCTAGAATAATAGAAGTTGTGTTGTCATTAATCTCACTATTTTCCGCCCCCATCACGCCAGCAAGAGCAACCGGCTTCTCGTGGTCAGCAATAACAAGCGCTGAAGTACTCAACTTCCCTTCTTTCCCATCGAGCGTCTTGATCTTCTCCCCACCCTCAGCATTCCTCACGACAATTCCGCCTTTAATATAATTCTTATCAAACGCATGCATCGGCTTTCCGATCTCATGCATAACATAATTCGTAACATCAACAATATTACTATGGACTCCATGCCCAGTAGCCTTGAGCCTCCTCTTCATCCACTCTGGCGACTCTCCAATTTTTATATTTTCAATAATCAATCCACAATATTCAGGACAAAGATCATAATTTTTAATCTCAACTTTCACAGACTCCCCTTTCGTAGGAATCTTCACTTTTGGATTACACGGCTTGTATTTTCCTCCAGTAATCGCGGCAACCTCCCGCGCAATTCCCTCATGCCCCCACAAATCCGGCCTATGTGTAAGCGATTTATTATCAAACTCAAATATCGTATCTTCCTTCCCAAATATCTCTGATAATGGCATCCCGATTTCAGGCTTCATCGCACTCAAATCCATAACATCCTCCGGCCCTTCATTCGGATCACTAAGCCCAATTTCAACAGACTGACAAATCATTCCGTGGCTCTCAACTCCTCGAAGTTTCACTTTCTCAATCTCAACCCAATCACCCTCCCCATGCCATTTACATTTCGATCCAGTCTTCGCAAACGCGATATACATCCCCTGTTTTAAATTCCTGCCCCCACAAACAACTTGATATGAATCTTTCCCTGTCGAAACTTTCGCCACTTTCAGCTTGTCTGCGTTCGGATGCTTTTTCAGCTCTTCCACAAATCCAACACACATATTTGCCAGAGTCTCGGACTCATCCTGCACACCCTCAATTTCCGCAGTCTTAAGAGTCAATTCATTGGCAAGATCCTCAGGCTTTACGCCCTTCGGAATATCTACGAAATCCTTTAACCATTCTAGCGAAATATACATATTAAAACTGTTTTATAAATCTTAAATCTCCATTTGATAATAATCTAATATCGTCAATTTCATATCTCATCATTACAAGTCGAGTCAGACCAAATCCAAACGCCCATCCTTGATATTTTTTCGAATCAATACCGCCTGCCTTCAAAACATTCTCGTGCACCATCCCCGCCCCCATAAACTCTACCCATCCACTACCCTTACAAACTCTACATCCCTTTCCTTTGCAAATAGTGCAAGAAAAATCCAACTCCAACCCCGGCTCTACAAACGGGAAATACCCAGGTCGAAATCTCACTTTCACCTCTTTGCCAAACAGCCTGCTCAAAAACTCCGCCATCACACCCTTCAAATGACTCAAGGAAATATGTTCATCGATAAGCAACCCTTCGACCTGATAAAAAGTCGCATCATGACTTGCGTCAGTCGCCTCATTTCGGAACACACGTCCCGGAACAATCACTCGCAAAGGTGCTCCATACTTTTCCATAGTCCTTATTTGAACAGGTGAAGTTTGAGTCCGAAGAACCATTCCCCCATGCTTCTCATCCTTCTTCCCCTTAACGAAAAACGTGTCCTGCATATCCCTAGCTGGATGATCCGCAGGAATATTAAGACTCTCAAAATTATAATACTCACTCTCAATCTCTGGCCCATCCATAATCGCAAATCCCATCTGTGAAAAAATCCTCTCTACTTCCTCCTGCACCTGCGACAACGCATGGATGTGTCCAATCCCCCTCGCGCTCCCTGGCATAGTAGTATCAAAAAATCCCTTGATCGCCTTCTTCTCTTTGCCCCCTCCAGTTAGCTCGGCCCGTTTCCTGTCAAAAGCCTCCCCAACCTTATTCTTTGCAATATTCGCAGCCTTTCCAACCTCCGCTTTCTGCTCCAGCGACAGGCCCTTCATTTTCTGCATATTCAAAGAGATAAGGCCCTGCTTCCTCCCGAAATACACAAGATGCACACTTTCCAAATCTTCCGAAGTTTTCGCCTTCGCAAGATCCTTCTCTGCCTCCATAAGCAACTCCTCCCAAAATTTCATCAAACTTTCCATATGCAAAATTAACTGTGACTGTAATCTAATGGTTTTCCCGCTTCTTTTCAATAAAAAAAACCCCTCCCATTGCTAGGAGGGGCTCTAATTCAATATCAAGAAATCGCTTAACGAACTGCGTCCTTAAGAGATTTTCCAGCTTTGAAAGCAGGTAGCTTCATTGCAGGGATCTTGATCTTTTCAGTTGGGTTTCGTGGATTAACTCCAGTCCTAGCCGCTCTGTGTGAAACACGGAATGTTCCGAATCCAGTGATAGTAACGTTGTTACCACCCTTTAGAGACTTTGTGATTTGCCCTAGAACTGATTCTAGAACTTCACCAGCCGCCTTTTTAGTGACGCCTGCTGCTGCAGCTGCTCCTGCAACTAGATCTTGCTTTGTCATAATACAAAGGTTAGAAAATAGATAAATTAGAAAAGCATGCGTATTATATGGCCATAACCACCCAAATCAAGCACATTTCCTTTTCTTATGGGGAAAATATCGCCTTACCACCCCCAAAAACCCACCTTTTCCGCTTGTGCAAGCCATTTCATTTCAACTTGCGCGAATTTTGCCATTATTTTGTTATGTACAAGCCAAATCTACCCCCTTTTTTATAATTTTTCTTTGACGAACAAATCAAACTACTATAGAACTGTTTAACGTATCATTACTTTTATGGCAAAAAACCTCGTCATCGTAGAGTCCCCAGCAAAAGCAAGAACCATCTCGCGATTCTTGGGCAAGGATTATATGGTCCTAGCTTCAATGGGACACATTCGTGATTTACCAAAATCAAAGATGGGAATAGCTATTGAAAAAGACTTTGCTCCAACTTATGAAATCTCTCCGGATAAAAAGAAAGTTGTGAAACAACTAAAGGATGAGCTAAAGAAAGCAGAAGAGCTTTGGATCGCAACTGATGAAGATCGAGAAGGAGAAGCTATTGGATGGCACCTATTGTCAGCATTAAAAGTAGACGAAAAGAAAACCCCAACTCACAGAATCGTATTCCACGAAATCACAGAGACAGCAATAAGGGGAGCACTAAAAGAGCCAAGACAAATAGACCAAAACACCGTAAACGCACAACAAGCACGACGAGTCTTAGACCGATTAGTGGGATATGAGCTATCTCCTCTTTTGTGGAAGAAAATCCAATACGGGCTATCAGCAGGAAGAGTACAAAGTGTAGCAGTAAGATTAATAGTAGACCGCGAAAGAGAAATCCTCGCATTCAAATCGGAAGAGTATTGGTCAATCACAGGACAATTTTGGAACAAAGATGAAAAATCATTCATCGCAGAATTACGAAAACACAAAGACGAAAAATTGAAAATCGAAAACGGAGAACAATCAGACAAAATATTAGAAGACTTAAAGGGCGCAGAATATAAAGTAGTAAAAATAGAGAAGAAAGAAACAAAACGAAACCCAGCTCCACCATTCATAACATCAACATTACAGCAAGAAGCTTCACGAAAACTCGGCTTCTCCGTAAAGAAAACAATGATGGTAGCACAACAATTATATGAAGGTCTCGACACCGGAGATGGAGAAACTGGATTGATTACGTACATGAGAACAGATAGCGTAAACTTATCAGACCTAGCACTAAAAGATGCAAAAACGGTTATCGAAAAAGAGTACGGAAAAGAATATACACTACCGGAACCACGAAAATTCAAAGGCCGAAAAGGCGCACAAGAAGCGCATGAAGCAGTCCGTCCAGTAAACCTCGCACTCAAACCTGCAGAAGCCGAAGGATTTTTAAGTGCTGACCAAGCAAAACTTTACGAGTTGATCTGGAAACGAACTCTCGCCTGCCAAATGGCACAAGCAGTCCTCGATAAAGTGGCAGCTGACATCGAAGCGAACAAATATACGTTCCGCGCAAACGGACAAACAATAAAATTTGCTGGCTTCATGAAAGTGTACCTAGAAGGCCATGACAAAGAAGAAGATGAAAAAGACGACAAAGAAAGCATCCTCCCTGTTTTGAGCGAAGGTGATGATGTCGAAAACGAACGCCTAATTCCAGAGCAACATTTCACAAAACCTCCTGCCAGATACACAGAAGCAACATTAGTAAAAAAACTTGAAGCAGAAGGCATCGGACGACCATCAACATATGCACCAACAATAGGCACAATCATGGCTCGTGACTACATAGAAAAGGACGGGAAAGCATTGATGCCAACCGACCTAGCATTACTCGTTACAGACTTATTGGTAGAAAATTTCCCACGAGTAGTCGATTACAAATTCACGGCGAACATGGAAGATACATTAGATAAAGTTGAAGAAGGAAAAGAAGATTGGGTACCAGCAGTAAAAGCATTTTACGAACCATTCCATAAATTAATAGAGGAAAAAACTGAAACACTCAAAAAAGAAGAAGTCCTCGATGGAGGAACTCTCGGAGTAGACCCAGAATCGGGCAAAGATATAATCATGAGACACGGACGATTTGGCCCATACATACAAGTCGGAGAATGGTCAGAAGAAGATCGAAAGGCAAAAGTGAACGTACCGAAACGTGCATCAATTCCAAAAGGAATGACGACAGAAACAATCACGCTAGAACACGCACTCGAGTTATTGAAATTCCCTCGCGAACTCGGAACAACCGACACGGGAGATCCAGTATCAATAAACCAGGGACCATACGGAATGTACATAAAAGTAGGAAAGAAAAACTCTTCGCTTCCCGAAGATGCAAATCCATTAAAAATGACCATCGAAGAAGCATTGAAAGTCGCAAAAGAAGCAGACAAAAAGAAAGCCGAAATGAACAAACCAATGGCAGAACTAGGAAAAGATCCAGTATCTGAAGGCGAAATATTAATAAAAAATGGCCGCTTCGGCCCATACATAACCGACGGGAAAACAAATGTATCCCTCGGCAAAAAAGACCCAAAAGACATAACCTTCGAAATCGCCGTCGAACTCCTCGAAAAGAAACGAAAAGCTCCAAAAAAAGGTAGATGGGGAAAGAAAAAGTAAACCTCTCCGTCACAACCTTCACCCTTCCCAAAACGGCTGTTTTTTGCTATAATATACGGATAAATTAGTACAGATATGCAATACACGCAGGAAAAAATAGAAGCCCTACAAAAACGCTGGATAACCCCAAGGGGGAAACAGCTGATCAAGACTATAAAAGAGTCTCGATGCTACCTAAGCCCTGTTTTATTCAAAGGGAAAGTGCATAATTTCCCAGGGATAAGAGATAAAGAAGTTGAAGATGGCATCGATCTCCGCGGAGCAAACCTATCTGGATTCGACTTCCGTGTTCCAGTTAAAGAAGATGACGAAGGCTTTTCGGAAGACATAGCAATCATTTCGAATGTACATCTTGAAGGAGCAATCCTTCATCATTGCAATTTTGAAGGGGGGAAAATCCATGATTGTTTCTTTGAAGACGCCGAGTTAATCCACTCAGAATTCCAGAACGCAACAATGAACAACTGTACATTTCAACAAGCGGATTGTGCCGGAATGAATCTACGCGGATCCAAATTAATAAACTGCAATTTCGCAGACGCAGAAATCAAAGACGTCACTCTCGATTCAACAATCGTCGACCAAAAAACAACATTCGGAAACGCCTTAAAATCTGAAAAGGAAGGAAATTTTCACTTCGCATCAATCGAATACAAACAGATCAAAGAGATGTACAAAAATTCAAGTTTGCATGAGATTTCAGACGATTATCATTACCTAGAAATGATCGCAAAAAGAAAAATCTCAAGCCGAAAAAGCCCAAAAAGATGGCTCGGCTACATATTTGGAGATCTTCTCTCGAAATACGGTACTTCATTTGTACGAGTGCTAACATGGTCAGCATTAGTAATGCTAATTTGTGCATTTTTGTATACAACTCACGACAGCCTACTCTTCCAAAACACAGAAGTAACAGCCTCATTTTGGGACTCGCTATACTTCAGCATAATCACCTTCACAACTCTCGGTTATGGAGATTTCCACGCAGTCGGAATAATGCGATTTGTCGCTGCATTTGAAAGTTTCCTTGGAGCTGCATTAATGGCGTTGTTTACAGTAATAGTTGCACGAAATATCATCAGAGATTAGTATCTCAACATGGAACCAAGAATAGAAGCATTGTTAAAGTCGCTTGAAAAAACCCGCGAAGATTTCTGGAATATCCCTCCAGAAACTGGCCAGTTCATAAATCAAGTTATAAGAGATCGCAAATACAAAACGGTTTTTGAAATTGGGACCTCAAATGGATACTCAGGCATCTGGATAGCCGAAGCTCTCTCGCATACAAACGGAAAATTATACACAATCGAATCTCACGCAAAAAAACGGTTTGGGTTAGCAACAGAAAATTTCAAAAAATCTGGCCTCTCAAAACACATCGTCCAAATCCTTGGGCACGCCCCAGAAGCAATACCA
The DNA here is from genome assembly GCA_964385295.1 of uncultured Candidatus Peribacteria bacterium. Classification (GTDB taxonomy): domain Bacteria; phylum Patescibacteriota; class Gracilibacteria; order UBA1369; family LOWO2-01-FULL-3; genus CAYLOL01. Next base: position 2,085 of record CAYLOL010000024.1, on the reverse strand, counting down.
AAAAACCCAGAAAAATTTGACATGGCTTTTTTTGACGCAACAAAAGGCGAACACATCGACTACTGGAAAGAAATCTCTCCACGAATAAAAAAGGGCGGAATAATAATCACCGACAACATAAATTCCCACAAAGACGACTTCGTCGAATACCTCAAATTCATAGAAAAGAACAAGCAATTCAAATCAAAAATCCTTAATATCGGTTCCGGGGTTCTCCTTTCGGAAAAATTATAAATCACGCAAATACTCCCTTACCTTCTTTAAAGCTTTACCTCTATGGCTTAGCTTATTCTTTTCCTGTGCCTCAAGTGCCGCATAAGCCTTGTCACACCCCTCAGGCACAAATACGCTACTCAGAGGCAATCCTGGCAACAAATCCGCCATCAACTCTCGTGTAATAACCCCAGGCGTCTCAGCGTCAAAAAACCGCGCCTCTTTCCCTGGCTCAAGCAAGCATGAAAAACACACAAACTTCGCCCCTCTATTTTCATCAGGAACTTCCTCCATCCTTCTCATAAAATACTCCAGCCACTCCTCATCGCTAGCTTCTTCCCCAGCACCCCATCTCCTAGTCTGCACTCCCAATTCCCCCTCCAACGCATCCACCATCAATCCCGAATCCTCCCCCAAAGCCAACATCCCAAACTTGTCAGCATAGTATCTCGCCTTCTTTTCCGCATTCTCAGCAAAAGTTTCTCCGTCTTCAGCAAAGTCCGAATCTTCAACATCCAGATCCCCCAAAAAAACCAATTCAAAATCACCACCCCCTAAAACCTCAGATATTTCTGAGAACTTTCCGGGATTCTTTGTCGCTATTAGGAGTTTTTTCATATTCTTTTATTCGCCATTCATCGCCTTTCTTAACAAACCTATATTCCAGAAGTGCGCCCTCTACGTCAAGATCGACTTCGATAACTTCGTCCTCCATTCGCTCAACAGCAACAATCTCTTCTTCATAGTAATCACACAAAGGATTATTAATATTCCGATCTACAGACCTATGCAACCCATCGTAAAACTCACCTTCATACGCAACATCAACCGTACAGGTAGTTGGATAACCACGATCTACTTTGCCATTATTCATAAAATTAAAGAGAACAAAACCGATAACCACAACTAATAAAATTGCGGGAATTAACGCTAAGACAAATTTCCATTTATCAAGAATTTCCAAAAGCTGCTCTCGATCTTCAAGTCCTGAGTACTCTTTATAAACCTCTTCTCGCTCTTCTTTACTCATATCTTTCGCGGCCTCCACGAAAATTTTGGCCGGATCATTAGAACCTTGCGGCTCATCTTTCGTAGCAAATGGTGTTTCTTTAACCTCTTCCGCCTTAACCTCACCCTCAATTGCGAAGTCTTTTCTCTCAATCTTTGTGGCCAAATCAGCCCTCAAGCTCAACTTCAAAGCCTCTGGGACATTAACAACCTCTGTCTCCCTAGCCCTCTCGAGCAGTCCACTCAGCTCTCCAAAATAAACCCCCTGCCTCTCGTCACTCTCCCCAAACAACAAAAAGTGAGCCCGTTTCAAAACCCTATAAATTTTTGAACCAACTGTCTTTTCTTCAACTCCAAGAACCGTCATCACATCCCCATCCGCAACTTCTTCAAAAAATTTCAATCTCAAAACCTCTCGCTCCTCCAGGGATAACTTCGCCATCATCTTGGAAACTTTCCCAGCCGTAGCACCATCTTCAGCCTCAGCTTTATCTCCAGCAGAGATCAACCCCTGCTTCTCGGGAAAGCTAGCGCTATCAATAGCCTTCCAAACGCGTTCCTTCGCCAAAGAATACAGCCAAACAACATACGAAACATCTACAGGAGTATTCTGAATTTTCCCTAATGCATCCAAAAATGTCAGTCGAACAACTCGTTCGATTTCAGGAAGATCATCAACCCTTCTTGCAATATACTTATATAGCCCCTCAAAATTTGCATCAAAAAGAACCAAGAATTGCTTCAAGTCTTTCTCCTTCATCTTGTCTACACATTGTCGTTCAACATATAGGTCCATAAGCCAGCCTTTTAAGTTAACCAAAGGAATTCTTTATATCATAGTCAGAAATTTTGTCAACGAAATTG
>CAYLOL010000023.1:0-13104 GCA_964385295.1 uncultured Candidatus Peribacteria bacterium | reverse complement strand
CGAATATCACGACAAGGTGTCCCCTCTTCAATAAGCCGCTTCTCAAGAATTTGGCGAACATTCGAAACCCTAAATCCAGACTCAACCTCATTTGCAGGAATGTCCCTAGCAATTCGATCAATACGACACCATTCTGGAACATCCTTAACCTCGACAGTCAAGACATCTTCCAACACCTTTTCGGAATAAGATTTATAATCTCCATTTTTATACCATCGAGACAGAACTGTCCGAGGCATCACGACACATGGGTAAATTTTCAAGTAATCAGGCTGATAATCGGGACCACTAAACAACTCCCCTACCATTTTTTTATCTTTAGCAATACTCGATCCAGGAAGATTTGGCATCATATGATATCCAATTTTGAAACCCGCATCCTTCAGTAAACGCGTCGCATCAACAACATCGGCATTTGTATGCCCACGCCGAGTCAATTCCTGCACCTCATCATCGGTAGTTTGCACGCCCATTTCCACCTTAGTCACGCCAAGTTCGCGCAACCATTTCACCTCACGCTTATTAATATGATCCGGCCGCGTCTCAACATTAACACCAATACATCGTACCTTTGCAGTTTCATTTTCATGTACAACCTCATCCCAAGTCTTTCCACCATCAATTGCTTTCAAAATCACAGTATTAACATGATCCTCACCATAAACGCTCTTAACAATCTGTTCCTCAATTAAATCTTCCATACGATCCGCTTTTCCATCCTTAGTTTGCTCAAAAAACTCATTCATCGCTATCAAGCACTGCTTCACAAACCATTTCCGATATCGGCGGGGATAAGCACTCCAGGTTCCCCCAATAATTCTAAGCTCCACCTTGGAAACTTCATGTCCAGTAGTTTGCAATGCCTTCAATCTAACAAAAACCTGCGTATAAGGATTAAATCTCTGCCGAAAAGCTCTCTGTGCCGCCGGCTGACTCGGTAAGTAACTCTTTGGCATACGAGCATCCGTAGGACAGTACACACAGCGCCCAGGGCATGGCCACGGCTTTGTCATAACAGTCACAGGAGCAACTCCACTCATTGTTCGCACTCCTCTTTTTTGGATCAATTTGAGTAAAGCAGGATTCTCCTTAATTTTTCTTTCTACAAGAAGATCTCTATACGCCTTTATAAAATATAAATTATGAAAAATCACTCCTTTTCGCTTCTTTATAATCTGGTTCCGGAACTTTTCAAACTCACGACGACCTTTAAAAGTCTCTGTTGAAGCTGCAAGAATAATTTCCCTCGCCAACTCCTGATTATCAGCTAAATTTAAGTTTGCAAAATCCATAGCGGAAAAATTCTACCACAACTGGTATAATCTGTGAATGCATAAACAAACAGCCGAAAAATTAGTAAAAAAAGTAGAGGAAGACTACGACACTATTGCGGATGAGTTCGCACAAACTCGCCATAAGCTTTGGTGGGATGAATTCAAGATATTCTTGGAAGAAATCAAAAACGGACAAACGGTAATTGATATAGGCTGTGGAAACGGTAGATTCGCAAAAGTATTAAAAGAAAACAAGAAAAAAGTAAAATATCTCGGCTTGGATATCAGTGAAAAATTAATAAAGATAGCGCAAAAAAATCACCCAAACGAAAAATTCATAAAAGCAGACTGCGCATCAATTCCAATAGATACAGAATCGGCAGATATTGCCGTATCGACAGCAGTAATACATCATATACCCTCTCGAAAACTACAACTAAAAGCTATCTCTGAAGCACATAGAATCCTAAAACCTAAAGGCAAATTACTAATGGCAACATGGAACCTATGGCAACCAAAATACAAAAAATACATTTGGAAAGCACGCCTACGTTGGCTATTATCATTGGGAAAATACGGCCCAAGAGATACGATGATCCCGTGGGGAAAGTCGGGGGTAAAAAGATACTATCACGCGTTCACGTTAAAAGAATTGGAAAATCTGTTAACAAGCCAAGAATTTAAAGTAGAAAAAAAAATCGTTGGAGCTTACAACATCACATTCATATGCAAGAAATAAAGATTCTAAAAGTCAGATTCGATAAAACAACACTCAAAGAAGCTACTAATTTGGCAATCCAATGGGCGAAAAGAAGCCATCAGCACTACATTACAACTCCAAACCCAGAAATACTTCTTGAAGCACAAAAAAATCATAAATTTCTACGAGTACTAAACAACTCTGCACTAAACATCCCAGATGGCATCGGTATCCTTTGGGCCTCAAAATACTTAGCCCTCATAGCAAAAAACACTTCCAAAACCATAAAATCAATCCGTTGGTTCTTCTCGCTATTAACAATACTTATCTATCCCCCATTCATACGGACGGAACTCCCGGAAAGGGTAACCGGAGTAGATTTAATGAAAAATATATGCAAACAAGCCTCAAAAGAAAAACTGAAGATATTCTTACTCGGAGCACAAGAAGGAGTTGCGAAGAAAGTAAAAGAAATCGAAGAAAAAAAGTACAAGGGAATTAAAATTGTAGGAACTTTTAGTGGAACGCCAAAACAAAAAGACGAAAAAGAAATTATTGCGCGCATCAACAAGGCAGCACCAGACATTTTATTCGTAGCATATGGCGCTCCAGCCCAAGAAATGTGGATCGCGAGCAATCTAAAAAGAATGAAGTCGGTAAAAGTAGCAATTGGCGTCGGTGGATCCTTCGATTTTATAGCGAAAACTCAAAAACGTGCACCCAAATGGATGGGTAAACTCGGGCTAGAATGGCTCCATAGACTCACTAAACAGCCAAAACGGATAAAGCGCATATTCAATGCCGCAGTCCGCTTCCCACTAACAATCCTCAGAAAATCCTAAACCTACTTCTTTTTTTTCGTAGCCTTTTTTGACTTCACGCTTTTTTCAACCGCCATTTCAATATATGGTTTCGCTTTCTCAATCAAAAAATCAAAAGCCTTTAGAGGCTCAACTATTGTAGATCTCACCTTGTGCACAATCTCAGCTGTGTCATCCACAACTTTCGTAATATCACGCAAAATAATAATCCCATAAAAGATCAAGAAACAAAGAAAAATCACCAACAAAATAAAACCAATCGCGAGTGACATGTATAAGACGTCTAGAGATGTTGCAAACATAGGGAGAGAGTTAATTAACAAAACAATATTAGTAAAAATCGGAATTTATAGCAACTTTCGAATAATATCATTAACCATTTGAGGATTCGCCTGCCCCTTCATCTCCTTCATAACCTGCCCAACCAAAAATCCAATCGCCCGATCCTTTCCAGCCTTAATATCCTCAACAGACTGCGGATTATCAGCAAGAACTTTCTCCACAACCTTTTCAATTTCCCCACCATCACTCACTTGCTTCAGCCCCTTCTTCTCAACAATCTCAGAAGCACCATTCCCGCTCTCATACATTTCATTAAACACTTCCCCCTTCGCCTGGTTACTTGAAATAGTCCCATCAACAACAAGATTGATCAATTCTGCCATCATTTCCGCCGTAACTTTCTGCTCATCCACAGAAATTAACTCCTCCCTCAAACGCTTCATCAAAATCGTATTAATAAAACTTACAGACTTCTTCACATCGCTACACTTATCAATAACTTCCTCAAAATAATGCGCCAACTTAAAATCCCCAGACAAAATCCGCGCATCATCATCATTTAAACCAAGGTCAGCCATATATCGAGCTTTCTTCAATCCTGGCAATTCAGGCAATTCAGCCTTAAATTTTTCTACCATTTTTTTATCAATATGCAGTGGCGGAATATCTGGTTCAGGAAAATAGCGATAATCATCACTTTCCTCCTTATCTCGCATAAAATAAGTCTGCTGCTTCTCGTCATTCCATCCAACAGTCGAAGGCCCAGTAAGAGGCTTCCCTTCACTCCACAGTTGCTGCTGTCTCTTAATCTCATAATCAATAGCACTTTCAAGTGCTTTAAAAGAATTTAGATTTTTGATTTCTGCACGCGGATACAATTTATTCTCACCTTTAGGCCGAATACTCACACTTGCATCAAACCGCATCATCCCCTTCTCCATATCAGCCTCACTACTCCCCACATATCGCACAATCTTCTGAATCTCTCGCGCATAGGCAGAAGCCTCTGCCGAAGTATGCATATCTGGTTCAGACACAATCTCCATAAGAGGAGTCCCAGATCTATTAAAATCCACTAACGAACCATTTCGAACATGAGTTAATTTTCCTGCATCATCCTCTAAATGCAATCTTGTAATACCAACTTTCAACCTAGACTCACCTATCTCAACCTCTAACTCTCCATTCTCAGATAAAGGTTCATCAAATTGCGAAATCTGAAAACCTTTTGGACTATCTGGATAAAAATAATTTTTTCGATCAAATTTACAATATTCTGGAATATTACAACCAAGAGCCAAGGCAGCTTTTATCCCTTTTGAGACCGCCACTTCATTAATAACAGGAAGTTGCCCAGGAAAGCCCATACAGACAGGACAAGTATTAATATTCGGCTCTTTATCAAAAGAGTCATTATCACACCGGCAAAACATTTTTGTCTTTGTAGATATCTGTGCGTGAATTTCTAGACCAATAACTGCTTCAAATTCCATGACGTAATATTACAAGTCCAAAGTACTCAAAACAAGTTGTTTTAAATCATCCAAAGAACCGTGGTTTTTAATAACGAAATCAATTTTTTTTGGCTTTTCAATAAGTTCAATAGCACATTGCGCAGAATCCGGATCAAAATCACGATCCAAAATAAGTACACGTTTGCAATCCTCAACTTTGCGATCCACCCAAATCAGTTTATCTACAAAATCCAAAAGTAAATTTTCATCAAAATAAACAGACTCAATAGCTACATTCCCCTTAAGTTCCATCTTCTTGATTTTATTATAAACCAACGGATGAATAAGAGAGTTAAGTAAACCAACCTTTGAATCATCACAAAAAATCAATTCTCGAAGTTTCATTCGATCCACCCCAGCGTCATCATTAGCATAATCCTCTCCAAATTCTTCAGCAATTCGCAAACTTCCTTCCATCCCCGGCTCATATAGATCATGAACAATAGAATCCGCATCAACAATCTTGAAACCATGCTCGGCAAGAATCTTCATGACTTCGCTTTTCCCAGAAGCAATTTTTCCGCAAATTCCAATAATCATATTTAAAGTTTAGCGCCTAAATCATTTAAAGCTTTTTTGAAGTTTTGTAATGCAGCTTTTGCCGCTCCCTTATCAATATTTGACAATTCATGTGCAAACTTATTTCGCAATTTATGAGCTCGCCACACACTGTCCAGATCCGAAAACCGCGGCCCAGCCTTCTTTAGCTTCTCTCCCAAACTCCCTTCGAAACCGTGCTTCCCCAAAGCATAATCCAATAATTTATCCGCATCAATAACTGCCTGTGAAGGAAATCCATTAAACGAATCGATAATCCTAATCCAATACGATCTAATATATTGCAATTCCTTGCTCCCCATTTTTTTCCGCCACCTCAACTTAACCGCAACTACTCCAGCCAAAACCAACGTCACAAGAAAAAATATCAAAACTATTACAACACCATTCATAATCAATCTTCGTTATAAGGATTTTTAATCTTCCCACTTTGCACATGATAGGCAATCATCTCAGACAGCATTTCCTTAAGTGCTCCGTGGTCACGCACACTACGTGCTGAAATATATTTCTGCTGACATTTCAAAACTTTACCCTCAATTTTCTTCGGGCTAGCAGCATCCTTCAACACAAGCTGAGTTTGAGTACCAAGCTTATCAATAACAATATCCCCATAATTAAACATAGTTTGAATAATTCCAGTAATTTCATACGAAAGTCCTTCCACCATATGATAATCAACGCGTGTTGCAATTTTATGGAAAAGACCATCCTGATCAACATCAATTATTCCCAGATTAGTAATAAGCCAAACGTCCGCATACCAATCAAAAAAATGATAAATCATAAAAATCGCACCAATTCCCCACCATATTGAAAAAATTCCGATAAATTGCGGAAACATAAAATACAAAATCCCAGGAAGCACAAATCCAAATGTAGTTGACTTAAAGGCCGCCAACTTAAAAACAAGCGCGTGACGATGGGCTATGTGGATGATCTTTTCACCATCTTCCAAATAACTAGAGAATAAAAGGTGTCGTAATTTCATAAATTTCTTGGTTCTTGATTATTATATACAAAGTGTCTAGAATCTCAAAGTAACTAAATTATAAATGGAAATAAAAATGAAAAAAACACTCCTTTGGATACTGGATCTTGCAATAAATATAGCCGTAATTTTTGGTTTAGTATTAATAATTCAAACATGGATAATAGCTCCATTCGATATATACGGACCATCAATGTGTGACACATTAAACTTTATTGATGATGAATGCGAAACGCAGTATGGAGAGAAAATCATGCTTAATGAGGCTGGATATATGGTTGGAGATCCTGAGAGAGGTGATATTGTAGTTTTCAAAGCTCAACCAGATAGTGACAAATATTTCATCAAAAGAATCATCGGACTCCCAGGAGAAACTATCGAAATCAAAAACGGAAATGTATTTTTGATAAACAGTAAAGACTCAATAGAACTCGAAGAAAATTATCTAAATGAAACAAACAAGGGTAAAACAGAAACTTTTTTTAATGATTTAACAATCTTTGAAATCCCAGAAGAACACTACATGCTAATGGGTGACAATAGAAAAGCAAGTACCGATTCACGAACCTGCTTTAAGGGTAAAATTTCGTCAGAATGCGCAAGCAATCCTGAACAAGCATTTGTTCACAGGGATCTTATAAGAGGAAAAGCTTGGTTCATATGGTGGCCACTGGCAAACATGCGATTCGTAGAATCCCCAGAATATTTTCAGGCAAATTCAGAATCTTGAGAAGAAAAATAAAACTCCAATAAAACAGTAATAACAATAAGCAAGAGTCCAGACCACCAAGTCAAAACTCGAAGCATTTGGAAAACAAGGCAAAAAACAGCAATCAAAGAAAGCAAAACCCCCTGCCTCAAAGCAGTATTAATATGCTTGTAGAAAATCTCATTCTTAAAAAGCCAAACGCGAAAATAAAATCCCAAAACTGTAAAAGTACAAGCCAAGGCAATAAATAAAGTAACAACAAAAAAGGACAGAGCCATTCCCATGGATTCATACGGACTTAACTTTACAAGCACCAAAACCCAACCAATCCAAGCAATCAGTCCACATCCAGCAATAATCGATATATATCTATGATGGGTCATTAAGTTTTTTTAATATTAACGGAATCTGCTTGAAATCATCGAAAAGCGTATCTTTCTTCCGCGGATCATACAAGGCAACAGCGGGATGATAAAGCGGTAAGTAAATTTGCCTTTCCTGCCAAATTCCACTAGCACGTTTCAACTGGCCATGGATCTGGGAAATCTTTAATCCTCTTAAAAATCTACCCATGGAATGCCTTCCAAGCGTAACAATAACTTTTGGTTTTATAATTTTTATCTGACGCTCCAGAAATGGCCACTGCTCCTCAACTTCCTCAGGCAATGGGTCCCTATTATTCGGAGGCCTCCACTTAACCACATTCGTAATGTAAACATCCTCACGGGTCATTCCAACACTCTCGATAAGCTGCGTCAATAACTTGCCAGACGCACCAACGAAAGGCTTACCCTGCAAATCCTCGTCCTTACCAGGAGCCTCTCCTATAAACATAACCTCAGCCTCCTCACTACCCTCTCCTGGGACAGCTTGAATCGCAGTTTTGCACAACCCAAAACTCTCACAACTTTTTATCTCCCGATGCAAATCACTTAATTTGCTCATTTTTTTTATCTAAACTTGTAAAAATAATTGCCAATATCAATGTAACAATAAATACAGGAACGCTCACAATCAACATACTAGATGCAAAAGTAACCATCAAGAATTCATAGAAGAATTCAAATCCATCAAAGGCTACCAAAAAGCTTGGACTATAATACATTGCTGCCCCAATTAAAGTCACCCACAACGCTGCGACATAAATCACAGTAAAATCCCACCTCAAAACTTTATAAATAGGCTTGAAAATCAACAAGCTAACAAAGAATAATAATAGAATTAAAATAAAAATTGAAGCAACAATTGACGCAGTTGATGCATACTTCACGTAACTCAAAATATCCCCTTCGAATTTCTCAGGAAGACGAACATTCAAATCCACCACATAGTAATCATCTATTTCACTAAACACTCTCAAGTCGAGCTCCAAAGCCAACATTGCATGCAAATCATCCCGAGATAAACCAATGGGAATACATTCAAAATCGCTAAAATTCACATCAATATTCTCTTCTTCACACTCAGGAAAAACTTCCAAGTAATGCTCAATCAAAACATCAGCCAATACATCACCCTTGTCAGCAACAATAGCCAACGGAATTCTCAACTGGCTTTGTCCATCCAGCCCAGCCTCAATTGTAGACAATTCATTAAAGACATCGCCAACAAACCCTCTAAAATCATCTTTAGTAAAAATCTTCTCAAAAATCTCTCTCAACTCTTCCTCAGAAAAAGCAGCAAAAAAATTATCCTCCACACTATTCAAATCATCAGATGAAGCCACCTCGGGAACCCCCTCTAACGCAAAGTTATAAAGCTGATCTACGAATTCCCCCTCGTAAAAATCTTGATCCAGAAAGGTTGCAAATGAATTCCACATCAAAGCAAACGGAACCGCCAAAGAAACAAAGATCATCCCAACTAATGCTGCCAAAATCTTTCTAACGATCATTCTGGAAAATTACGAAATAAGGTTCTGACAAACCCTACCAGATTTACATTATACTAGAAACTAAAAATCCAAAGATTTTTTTGACAAATCGTCTGAAACTATCGTATAGCGCAATTCCTCTTTTATCTCACCAGGAACAGAAAATCCAGAAGCCTTACTATGCCCACCACCACCATAAATCGCCGCAATCTTAGAAACGTCCACACCATTATCTCGAGTTCGGAAAGATCCTTTCACATTTCCCTTCCTGTCCTCATTAATCAAAACAGCAAATTTCGATCCAGGAACCATACTCAAGTAATCAATAACTCCACTAAGCTTATCTGGGTCCCCATCAACCGACTCCATATCATCACTCTTCACTACGGACATAACAACGTTATCAGATGTAACATATGCTTTTTCCAAAACCTTCCCCCACAACTTCAAAGTCGATAGATCGTTAGTCCGAAACAATCTCTTGCTAATCTCCGCAATGTGAGCCCCCTTAGCAACTAGCTCAGCCGCAACCGCGTAAACCTCCTCGTCAGTATTTGTATGCATGAAACTTCCAGTATCCCCATAAATTCCAGCCAAAAGACACGTTGCCATATCCTTATTAACTTCAACTCCAAGATATGTAAAAAATCTATACAAAATCACAGTAACAGACGCCGCCATGCTATCTACAACATTCAAAGTCCCATACCCGTCATTTGAAGCATGGTGATCAATATTTATTACAGGAATATCACCATCAAGCAAATGATCATACTTCAAATGAAAATTTGTCATATAACTAGCACCAGAGTCCACAACAATAATAAGATCAAAGGATTTAAGGTCAAACTCACTAACAAACTCATCTATATGCGGAAGAAAACCATATCTTTCATGCGGAACATCCACGCACGCAGTGACAACCTCCTTGCCAATTCGCTGCAGCCATATCTTTAAGCTAATAGCTCCCCCCAAAGTATCGGCATCAGGATTCCTGTGCGAAATCAATAGGATTTTTTTCGCACTTTCAGTAAGTTCCTGTAATTTGCCGTACTTCGTAAGCATCGTGATTATTAAAGATGAAATTGTACACCTTTTCCCAAACTTGGCAAGAGAATTAAATACAAGTTTAATATCCATAGAGTAAAATCAAAACAATTATGAAAATTGTATTCTTCGGAACCCCAGAATTAGTTCTTCCATCACTAGAAATGCTGCATCAGCATCCACAAATTGACGTTATTGCTCTTGTAACACAAGAAGATAAACCAGTAGGAAGAAAACATACAATAACTCCCCCACCAGCAAAAGAATTTGCCAAAAAACACAAAATTCCTGTTCTCCAACCAAAAAACAAAAAGGAATTAGCCAAAATGTTAAAAAAATACAAAGCAGATTTTTTTGTAGTAATTGCATATGGCATGGTTATTCCAAAAGAAGTTCTTGAAATGCCAAGAACCTCATGCATAAATGTACATTTCTCGCTATTGCCAAAATACAGAGGCGCATCGCCAATGCAAGAAGCAATTCTGAATGGAGACACGGAAACAGGAATCTCGATAATAGAAATGAGCGAAGGTCTAGACGCAGGAGGCATATATTTAATAAAGAGATTCCCGATCGATCCAAATGACACAACAGAAACGCTAAGCCAAAAATTATCAGAATTAACGGCAAAAATTCTCCCACTTACATTAGTAGATATAATACAAGAAGGGCTTTATTCTCTTCCGCAAAGTGGGAAACCGACACTTTGCAGAAAAATATCGCGAGAAGACGGGAAGTTAGATTTCAACAAAACCGCGAAAGAACTTCACGACATGATCCGCGCATACACTCCATGGCCATCAACATTTATGAAGATTAAGGGGAAAAAATTAAAAATATTAGCAGCAACAACATCAGATGAAAAACTAAAACCAGGGGAATTCAAAATTGAAGAAAAATCATTAAAAATAGGAACAAGAAAGGGCGCCCTAATCCCGCAAATAGTACAGCTAGAAGGGAAAAAAGAGATGGATACAGCTACATTTGTAAATGGGTATCAATCTCTACTATAAAAACTTTATATTCTACTAGCCATCCCGAAGAGCAACCACAAAAGCATCTGCCCTTGATACAAGGAGATTTGATAATGATCGAACAGCCCGATTATCACTAAAGCAAGCCATAAACCAAAAATCAAACTAGTAATCCTATCGCCACGTAAAAATATGAGCTTCAAAATAAATGCCATCACAAACAATAAGATCAAAAATCCCCCAACCCCAAGTTCATTCAACGCTAATAGAAAAATATTATGAACTGGCTGGAAAAGCCATGGCATAAGCTGTGAGTTTGAATAATGCTGCATCACATAAGTAAAGTTTCCAGCACCAACTCCGAAAAAATTATCAATAAACATATTCGCGCTAGTCGACAAATACATAACCCTATCAGACAAACTGCCTGCATCACCCTTAAGTAAAAACAAAAAAGCAATCATTGCCAATCCAAATAAAATGCCAACAAAATATTTCAATGATACCTTTTTATTAGACAAAAAATGCATACCAACGAGACCAATAACCAAAGCCAACATCGCAGATCTAGAAAAGGTTAAGATCAATCCCACCCCGAGAAAGATAAGTAAAACAGAAAACAACCTCTTCTGTTCATTCCGCAAATACAAACTTAAAAATATTGCCACAACTAAAAATCCTCCAAAAACATTTGGATGTGGGAAAGTCCCATACGCGCGCATAACATTTTCCCCAAACACACTAAACTTCGCCACATTGAGCACGTCAGGACCTATAAAAGACTCCCCAAGCAGCCATAATCCAACACTCCCCTGCAAACAAAACTGCAAAATACCAATAACTGCTTGAGCCACCATCACGCCAACAAAAACCTCCATAACTTTCTTAACATTCAAAAATCCCGTCGATATCAACAAATACACAATATACCCCTCAATCGCCCTCAAAAAATAAACGGCAGAATTTCCAATATTAACAGAAAATAGGAAAGACAAGACGTAAATAAGCACAAAAAGTCCAAGTAACAACGTCAACGGCCGTCTAAACTCATCTCTAAAATCAAATTTTTCTCCTCTCAAAACACCAACCCCAACAAACAATACGGAACAAGCCAAAGCCAAATCCCCTACCCACAAAAAATGACTCAAATACGGATTAAAAAAAACACCGCTATAACCACCGATGAAAACATTCACCTGAAAAGGCAAAGCAAAGACAAGAAGATAGCCGAACAATCTAGCGACATTGAAAAAACTAAAACTACTTTTCTTCTTCATCTTCCTCTTCATCCTCAGATGGTTCTTTCTTTGGGTTTATCAAACCTTCGATAGGTAACATTTTATCAATCAAATCCTGCGCTTCTCCCAAGCTCGATCGCCCAGCAAAATTTTCAGCAGCCACATTAATAACAGCTTCAAATATCTCCTTATATCTATAGTAATCCATGATTGGGAAACTTTCTGCGAACCCTATCTGTTGAGCAAAAACTCCATAGTTTGGATCGGTCATCTGATCCTCAATCATATCGCGACGACTAGTAGGCTTGTTGAGTTTCTCGAAATAATACTGAAGATTGTCACGCCCAGTCATATGAATCAAAAAGTCCCACGCAATATCAGGATTTTCAGAATTCTTCGAAACTGTCTCGGCAAAATAACTAGCATAAGTAACACGTTTATCATTTGAAACTTCCGGATCATAAAGTTGTGGAATCTGCGCAATCCTAATGTCAGAATCATCTATTGCATCAACTCCTGTCGAACTAAGCGCATCGATCTGATCCAAAATCTCATCATACATATAGCTATAACCAATCATCATAGACACATCGCCTGCCGCAAAAGCTTCAATCTCCTTAGCATCATTATCATCACTCGCCGTAAATTCATTCCAAGAATAATATTTCTGATCACTATCAGCAAAACTCGTATAAAACTCCAAAGCTTCAAGAGCTGGATAATTCACCACCCCGCCATGCTTCCCGGCAAAAACTGCTTCAGAAATATTGTCATTATAAAACTGCCCTCCATGTTGCAAGAATAGTAGATAAAAAGTATCTACAGCACGAGAAATATTGTCAGCACGTCCCATTGCAATACCAGAAACCTCAAATCTAGACAAGCCATTATTTACCTTGTTCAGCGCCACGACATCTTCCTTGATCCCTTCCCAAGTCTTTGAGGGTCGCCCCTTTATCGGCAACCTATCCTCGAAATGTGCATTATTATAATACAAAGCTAAAGTATCAACACTCATAGGTACAGCAAAAACTCTCTCAGCACCCTCGTCATCAACTCGAACCAAATCTTTATATGCAACATCAACAAAGGTCTCCTCGAAATCAGCTACCCCACCAAACTC
>CAYLOL010000022.1:0-13739 GCA_964385295.1 uncultured Candidatus Peribacteria bacterium | reverse complement strand
TTGCTACTTGGTAGCCGTTTTTGACTACATTTAGGGCTGCCAGGGCTGCGACTACTGTTTTTCCTGATCCCACATCCCCCTGGATTAATCGGGACATTGGAAATGGTTTCTTGAGGTCTGCTAGGATTTCCTTGGTTACTTTTTTTTGTGCGTCTGTTAATTCGAATGGTAATGAATCAAGGCACTTTTTTATCTCGCTACTTTGGGTTTCAAGTTGCTTCTGTTCGTCTTTTGAAATTTGTTGCCAATGCCATTTTTTTTGTAGTACTTGGAGCTGGAGTAGAAATAATTCGTCGAATGCTAGTCTTTCACGGGCTTGTTTGAGTAGTTCGTTGCTTTCTGGGAAATGTGCGTTTTTTATTGCTGTTCGTAGGTCTACTAAGTTATGTTTTTTTAAAATATTTTCTGGCATGTATTCTTCGAAAAGTTCTACCCAATGATCTATTAGGGGTTTCAATTTTTCTCGCATCCATTTTGACGTGAGCCCTTCGGTTTCATGGTATGTCGGTACTATTCTGCCACTATGTACTTGCTCTTCATATGGTTTTACTACTTCGTATGCTGGGCTTTGAAGCGAGAGTTTCCCCATCGAATATCTTCCTTTCCCGCTAAGAATTATTTCCCTGTTTCGTGGAAGCATTTTGACCAAATGTGGCTGGCTGAACCAGATTACATCTACAGATCCTGATTCATCGGTGAATACTCCGCGTGTGAGTTTTTTGCCTGTTTTTGTGCGAATATTAAAGAGACTTGTTAGTTTCCCTTTTATTGTATTAATTTCATCCGTTCTTATCTCTGATATTTTTGTAAATTCTGTTGTATCATTATATGTGCGTGGATAATATTGCAAAAAATCTCTCACTGTCTTGACTCCGAGGAGCTCAAGCCTGCCAAGGTGACGTGAGGTTGTCCTTAGCACTTCTGATAAATTCTTGTTTTTCATTATTTTCCGATCACCCTAATAAAATGTCGTTTTCCAATCTTTAACATTTGTTCCTGAGAAATATCTAGTTTTTCATCTATTTTATTTAGCACTCTTGGTTTTGGTGCTTCCTTTACTACGATTTTCATTCCTTTTGGAACTGTGATTTTTGGTAGAATCTTTATGGCGTTTCCCTCTACTAATCTACGTGCTTCGCTTTTTGAAGTTACAATCCCAGTTTCCGCGAGTAGATCTACGATATTCCATTGGATCCCCTTCAGTTTTCTTAATGGAATTTTCATTGGAATTCCCTTTTTCTTGAATATTTCTGCAAATTCTTTTTCGGCTATTTCTGCTGCCTCGGCGTTGTGATACATGCTGACGAGTTCTCGTCCGAGCTGTTTTTTGAAATTCATTGGATTTTCTCCTGTCTTTATTGCTTCCTCAAATCCTTTTATTTTATCTATTGGAACCTCTGTTGCTAATTCAAAATATCGTAGGATCATATTGTCTGGGATGGACATAGTTTTCCCGAATATATCTTTTGCAGTTTCTGTTATTCCAATATAATTATTCAATGATTTACTCATTTTTTCTACTCCATCTAGACCTTCTAAAATTGGTACTGTAACTACGTTTTGTACTACTTTGCAGTTCATTTTCTTCTGCAGGTCTCGCCCTACCAACATATTAAATAATTGATCCGTACCTCCTATCTCTATGTCTGACTCTAGCATTACAGAGTCATATCCTTGCATTATTGGATATAGAATTTCTGTTAGGGCTATGTCTTGCTCTTCCCTATATCGTTTTTTAAAATCTTCTCGTTGCATTATTTGCATTACCGTTTTGTGTGAGGTTAATTCGAGGATACCCTGCATCGTCATCTTTTCGAACCACTCTGAATTGTACCGTATTTCTGCTTTATCTATGTCTATAATTTTTGCCACTTGTTCAATGTAGTGCTTCATGTTTGCTTTGATTTCTTTTTCCGAAAGCATTACTCGAGTTTCAGATTTCCCAGTTGGGTCACCAATTCTTGCGGTGTAATCTCCAATCAAAAGAATAATAATATGTCCAGCATCTTGAAATTGTTTTAGCTTTCTCAGAACTACGGCATGTCCTAAATGTAAGTCTGATCCAGTTGGATCTATCCCCAGTTTTACTCGAAGTTTTTTTCCTGACTTTAGCTTTTGTTCAAGATCTTTGCGGACTATTACGTCTACCACTCCCCTTTCCAAAAGTGCCTTTATATCTACGGTCATATTTGATATTTATATGCAATTTAAAAACTACCAAAACCGCTTGAAAAAGGCAAATTATACTTTTAGATCAGATGGGGTTGACAAATGCTTGATGTGTGCGTATATTCTATGTTCCAATACAGGTTTCACTTTAACTTTTGCTGATGTTTAAAGAAAAGTTGTGTCAAATTGGATTCACGGAGAAGGAGGCCGTGGTGTATTTGGAGTTGTTAACAATCGGTCCTCAAGCTGCGAGTGTTATTTCAAAGCGTGTTGGTATGAATAGAAGCACTACTTACTCTATCCTCAAGACTTTGATTAAAAAAGGAATTCTTGCTACTTCTGAAAAAGGCGGCATGCAGCTATTTATTGCTAATGATCCGAATTGTTTGATTGGATATATCGATAGGAAGTGTCGAACATTTGATTATTATCGGGAAGATTTTATTACTATCGTCCCTAAGTTTCGCGATCTTGGTCGTGAATATAAGTTCCGGAAGCCTGTTGTCCAATTTTTTGAAGGGGCGGAAGGATGTAGGCATGTTATGAGTGATGTCTTTGAGACCAAGGGGGTGGTTCATTCCTTTATACCCATTCATAAATATTTGCTTCCGATGCGAGATTTTATTATCAATAGGTTGCAAGTAAAAGCGATCGTCCCAGAACTCCCTGATGTTAGGGAGTTTTTTGATGGGGCTGATAATGCGGAATTGTTGTACGTGCCCCCTGTCCAACTTGAGAAAATCTTTGAAAATCAGATCAATATCTATGCTAATAAGGTTTCCATTATTCACTGGGAGAAAGGTGAGGAATATGGCGTATTGATTGAGAGTTCAGAGGTGGCTTCCTTGCAGCGTCTTATTTTCGAAATGGCATGGAAAGGATTTGAAAGTTGCCTTTTGTAGTAGTTTATAGGAAGATTTGTTCATGGATTTTATTTTTGATGAGGAAAATTCGCTTAGATTGGATAAGTTTTTGGCGTTCAAACTTACTGACGTTTCACGAAGTCGGATTTCAAAGCTTGTGAAAAATGGCAAGATTTTGGTTAATGGGAGTTTCGTGAAGTCTAGTTTTTCTTTGCATAATGGGGATAAGGTCTTTGTTCCAGAAATTAAAGATGAGGTTTTTGAGCTTAAATCTGACAATGTTGAATTGGAGATATTGTATGAAAATGATGATTTGTTTGTTATTAACAAGCCTGCCGGGATGGTTGTTCACCCGAGCGATGATGGGCAGAATATGCGTGGCACTGTTGCGAGTGCCGTGATGGGGAAGGTTGAGGAAGGTGTAGGGGCGAATTTGAGGCCTGGGATCGTACATAGGCTAGATAAAGAGACATCTGGTGCTTTGGTGATTGCGAAGACGGAGAAAGCTTACACAGAGCTTGTGCGAATGCTCAAGGCACGTGATGTTAAGAAAAAGTATTATGCTTTAGTTTATGGTGGTTTTGCTGATAAGGAAGGAATAATCGATTCTCCTATCGGTCGTGCACTTAATGATAGAAAAAAAATGAGGGTTTCAGATGAAAATACTGGGCGTGAAGCAATTACTGCATATAAGGTTGTTGATGAGTTTGATTTTGATCGTGAGAAATTTAGCTTGTTGGATGTTAGGATAATGACAGGGCGAACTCATCAAATCAGGGTTCACATGTCTGCGATTGGGCATCCTGTCGTTGGTGATGATAAGTATGGGAATCGGAAGATTAATGTTTTGTTCAAGAAAATGTTTGGACTGGATAGGCAGTTTTTGCATGCTTACTCTGTAGAATTTGATTTTTTCGGAGAACATATATATGCAAAAGACGATTTGCCTGAAGATTTAGAATCTGTGTTGGAAGGAATTAAGCTTTAATGTCTGTAATTTCTATCGTAGTAAGCTCTTGTCTGTGTCCTTGAGTTTTCTGGTATCTCTTTTTTGGTTTCATTTTAAATACTACAATTTTATCTCCACGTTTGTGTTCAATGATTTTTGCCTTTACTGATGCACCTTTTACTTCTGGATTGCCAACTTTTGTTTCTTTGTCATTAGTTAAAAGAACTGAATCAAAAGTAATCGAATCACCTTCTTTTCCCTCGAGTCTTTCGATCTCAAGTTTCATTCCTTTTTCTACCTTGTATTGTTTTCCCCCTGTTTCAATTATTGCAAACATGTGTTGTCTTTAAAAAATGCCCGTCGATTCTATTGAAAAAGTTGTTTAGAGTCAAGAAAAAAGGAGTTTTAGTTCTGATATTGCCTTCCCTATTGAGTCTTTTATTAATATTTCCTCTTTTGATGAAAAATTTGTTAAAACAAAACTTGCGAGATTTTGTAGTTTTGGTGCTGTTACTCCCCTGCTCTCGATTCCAAGTTTTATTCTTGGAAATACCTGTTTTCCCGTTTCTATTATAACCGATTTCATTCCGTTATGAGTTCCAGCTGAACCTTTTTTACGCACTCTTATTGTACCTAGCGGTAAGTCAATATCATCATATATTAGAATGAGATCTTTCCCTTGGGTTTTGTAAAAGTTGATTAATTTGCTTACTGCGGTTCCAGATCTGTTCATTAGTGTTGTCGGTTTTGCTAGAAGTATTTTTTCACCTTTGTACTCGGTTTCCGCGATGTAGCTTTCGAATTTTGGTTCATCTTTGAATTTAGCTCTCAATTCTTCGGCTAATTTATCAACTACCATGAATCCGCAATTGTGACGATTGTTTACGTATTGTTCTCCTATATTTCCTAGGCCAACTATGATTTTCATGATCTGTATGGGATTATTTTGCCTTTTATTTCTACCTTGTCTCCTAGTCGTGCTCCTTCTCGTTCTACTGCTTTTTGGATCCCATACCTGTCTATGTATTGATATATCCTCTCTAGTCCTTCAAGATTTGATGTATCCGTCATAATTACGAGTTGTTCGATTCTTTTTCCCGATACATGAAAGATTTTATAATCCTTCATTTTATCAATTTTGTCTAATGAAAATTTGACTTTGTCGAGGTGTGGACGAAGGATTACGGTTTTCTTTTCTACCTTTGGGACTACTTTCTTTATTGTTTTTAGTTTTGCTCTTATCTCTGCTAGTAGTGGCTGTAGTCCTTCATGTGTTACGGCCGATATTGTGAATAGCTTTTTTGGTGTAGCTTTTTTCAGTTCCTTTAGCTTTTTCTTGATTTCATCTTCTGACAATAGATCAACTTTGTTTAGTACGATAATTTCTGGGAGTTTTGCGAGCTTTTCGTCGTATTTTTCGAGTTCTTTACGGATTGTTTTGTATTGTTTGTCGGGTTTCTCGAGCGATACATCAATTACGTGTGCTAGAAGCCTTGTTCTGCTGACGTGCTTAAGGAATTGATGTCCTAGCCCTTTCCCTTTACTTGCTCCTTCTATGAGTCCCGGGATATCTGCTACTACGAAATCTCCTGCCACTCCAAGGTTTGGGACGAGAGTTGTAAAGTGATATGCAGCAATTTTTGGCTTTGCATTACTGATTACGGATATTAATGTGGACTTTCCTGCTGATGGAAGCCCAATTATTCCTACGTCTGCTACTAATTTGAGCTCCATTGTAATTTTGCTTTCTTCTCCAGGTTCTCCTATTTCTGCAAATCTTGGGGCTTGATGTGTAGAAGTTGCAAATCTTGCATTTCCCATGCCTCCTATTCCTCCCCGGGCTATTACTATTTGTTCTCCTTCATTACTAAGGTCCGCAAGCATTTCTGACTTATCTTCATTAAAAATAATTGTTCCTTGCGGAACATTGATTACCAGATGTTCTCCATTTTTCCCGTGCATATTCTTTCCTAGGCCAGGACCTCCCTTGTCCGCTCTGTGGGTTTTCTTGGACCGATAATCACTTAATGTATTGAGATTTGTATTAACTTTTATGATCACATTCCCGCCTTTACCTCCATCTCCCCCATTCGGTCCACCTTTTGCTACGTATTTTTCACGTCGAAAACTTGAGCAACCATCGCCGCCTTTTCCTGCTATCACTTTTATTTGTACTTCGTCACAAAACATATGGCATTACTATATAGAGCAAATAAGGGCTTTTCAATGGTTTAAAAGTTTGTTAAATTTGCTCCGACCTAAATATGCATGCCCAGATGGCGGAATTGGTAGACGCGCGGGACTCAAAATCCCGTTCCGGCAACGGAGTGAGGGTTCGATTCCCTCTCTGGGCACCAGAAGTTTAAGGTTGACGCTTTTCGTTATTGCTTGTATGATCACTTCTATGTAATTTTTATTATGGGTCCTGGTGATGAAACTCCTAGTAGTGAAAAAAATTGGCCTGATATGCCTCCTGAATGTAAGGTGGTGGAAGATCCTTTGGATTGTAATCGTATAGTTGTTAAATTGAACAATACTGCTAACAAGGATTATTTTGTAGGGCAATGGCGAGAGCGTGTGAAAGATTTTGCTACCGTGGAAATTGAGTCTTCGGATATCGGGACCTTTGTTGTTTTTCAATTGAGTAATTTTGATGGTGATGGTCGTTTTCTTGGGATTTTTGCCAATACTTATAGGAACGCATTTAAGAATGCTACTGTTGTTGATGCAATTAGATTTGAGTATTCGTCTGGGCTTAATTCTGAAGCTGAAGCTGTGTGTGAAAATGGAGATAAGGGTGGGGATGAAATTCCGGATACTACAGATTCCTTGAGATTTAAAGTTTTTGATAAGACCTTTGAAAAGTGTGATTCGTTACGTGATGCGGACTATCTTTTACTCACATTTGCTTCTCCTTCTAGGATTATGCTTTTTAAAAGAATTTTTGATGAGATGGCAAATGCTAATTCTCAGTATGATGCAATTCGGTTTACTCAAGATCCTGACAGATCTTTGATATTAATTCATTCTACTAGTTCATATGAGCCAATCAGGTTACTAGATATTCATTTTCCTGAGCTTAAATTTTTGGTTAATTCTTCAATGGAAGATCGTAGAGATGCACATGGAATTGTTAGTGTTGAGTATTGCCGTTTTCTATTTCCTTTCTCTTCCTAAAAATTAACTTTTAAGCAATTTGGTATGTATTTTTGTTGGTTTGGTGGTATTTTATTTACCCGACAATGATATTAAAGATTTGATGTAATTTTATGGAAGTTTTTATACAAACGGTTTTGGGGTTTACTGATACCTTGGGTTATTGGGGAATTGTTTTGTTAATGACTATCGAAAGTAGTTTTATACCTTTTCCGTCGGAGATTATCATTCCCCCAGCAGCGTACCTTGCTTATCAGGGAGAGATGAATTTGTGGTTGATTATTGCTTCTGGAGTTCTTGGAAGTGTTATTGGTGCGTCTATCAATTATGGGATTGCGAGGTGGCTTGGGAGGCCGGCTGTTTACGCTATTGCAAAGCGGAGATATATGAAATATTTGCTTATTACACATCATAAATTACGTAAGGCGGAGAAGTTTTTTTTGAAATATGGGAATATTTCGACCTTTGTTGGACGTTTAATATTTGGTGTTCGACAGTTGGTTTCTATTCCCGCAGGCTTTGTGAAGATGCCTTTTAAGTCGTTCATATTCTTTACGGCGCTTGGAGCTACGGTTTGGGTTCCTTTTCTTGCTATGCATGGATATTTACTTGGTGCTAACGAAGAGTGGGTAAGAGCGTATTTTAATGAGATTTCTATTGGGCTTGGTATCGTGTCGGTTTTGATTTCGATCGGGTTGTTTTGGTGGAAGCGTAGTAAAAGTAAGAAATGTTAATTTGATAGTATGAAAAAATATTTACTTATACATTATAGCGAGATTGGGCTTAAGGGTGCTAATAAGGAGTATTTTATTGGGAAATTGCGAAAGCAGTTGAAAGAGAAGTTGGAAGGTGCTTTTAAGAAAACTTTTGTTGTGAAGCAGCCGCTTGGGCGGATAATGATTGAGTTGGATGGGCAGGTGGATGAGGAGAAGTATGTGAAGGTTGTTGAGCGTGTGTTCGGGATTAAAAATTTTATGTTTGTGAACGAGGGGTCGATTGATTTAGAAAAATTGGGGAAGGAAGTTTGGGATAATATGCCAAGCTTTGAGGAAAAGCCTGAGACTTTTCGAGTTAAGGTAAAGAGGTCACAGACTGTTCCGTATAAGTCTATTGAAGCTGAACGTGAGATTGGTGCTGTGCTGCTAAGAGACGGAATTGATATGAAAGTGAAAATGAAGGGTGCTGAGTTTGTTGTTAATATAGAGCTTTTCAACGAGCATTCTTACTATGCTTATCGCAAATATGATGGAGCAGGTGGGCTTTCTGCAAATACTGGGAGTAAGTTGATTGCAACTATTTCTTCTGGATTTGACTCCCCTGTTGCTGCTTATAGGATGATGAGGCGTGGTGCACGGATTATTTTTGTGCATTTTCATGCTGTTCCATACATTGACGATACCGAGATTGGCTTGGTGAAGGATTTGGTTAAAATTCTGGGTGAATATCAATTTGATACAAAACTTTACTTGGTTCCCTATGGTCAGATTCAGGAAAAGATTTCCATTAACGATAAAATCCCTGCAAAAATAAGGACTGTTCTGTACCGAAGGTTTATGTTACAAATTGCGGAGAAGATTGCCAGAAAGGAGAAGGCTAAAGGTATTGTGACTGGGGATAATTTTGGTCAAGTAGCTTCGCAAACTCCTGAAAATCTGTTTGTTATTAATGAGGCTAGCAAAATCCCAGTGTATCGGCCGCTGATTGCGTACGACAAGGAGGATATTATTAAGATTGCGCGGAAGATTGGAACTCATGATGCATCTAGTATACAAGTTGCTGATCCGTGCACTCGGTATGCGCCCAAGCATCCGGAGATAAAGGCAAATTTGCGTGATGTGCAGGAGTGGGAAGCGTTGTTGGATGTGGAAGAATGGGTAGAGGAGGCCGTTAAGGAGGCGGAGATTGTTACGTTCTAGCTGAAGTGTTTTTTGCGGAGGGTTTTGTTGTATGTGATGGCAAAACGGTGGGCTTCGTCACGTGCGCGTTGGAGAAGCTGGAGCGCTTCGTTGTTTTTTTCTAATGCGATTGGTTTGATTTTTCCTGGGCTGTGGATTTCCTCTAGACGTTTTGCAAGGGCTATGTGTGGGATTTTTAGGCTGAGTTTATTCAAGACTTTTTCTGCTACTGCGAGCTGACCTTTTCCTCCATCAATTACTACGAGGTCTGGGATCCGACTAAAGGAATCATCTTCTTTCGATTTAATTTTGTCGTATACAAGACATGTTGCTTCGCCTTTTTTACTACAAGTTTTGGAACAGCTTTCGAGCTCTGCTGGAACTTTTCTGACTGGCTCAAAGCCTGCTAGCATGTAGTATTCTGTGAGATCTTTTTTGCAGATTACATATATGCGTTTTGACTTTGCTTTTTTGATAGCTTCTTTTATTAGCTTGTAGCCGAGGTGGTGGCCGCGAGATTTCTTTTGTATCCAAAGATTGGCTAGTTCTGTGATTTTGTTTGAGTGTTCTTGTATGGTGATGATCCCAATTTGTTTTTTGCCTTTTTCAAGTATATAGAATTGCTGGTTTGTTTTGTCGAGTTTGATGTTGTTATTTTTTTCTATGAATTCTTGATCTTTTTTGCGTGATTTCTTAAATTTGTAGTCTTTGTGTTGGATGATTTGGGAGATTTTACCGAAGCGTCGAAGAAGAACTTCTTCCATTGATTTGTAATCGTCAGGTTTGTTTTGGACTGTTCTAAGGCGGAATTTTCGGTACATTTTTGTTGCTGGAGCGCCATTTGTAAATACTATCATCGAACCGACCGTGTCGGTACCACCCAGGTGTGAGATGTCATAACATTCAATTCTTTTTAGGGGTGTTTTAAGCTTAAGTATTTTTTGTAGTTTTTGCGCAGCTTCTTCTGTTAATGCACTTTCTTTCTGCCAGCTTGGCTTGTTTCTGTCCGCATAGATTATGGCGTTCTTTAGGCTTAAGGATAAGAGTTTGTCTTTGATTCCTTTCTGTGGAACTTCGAATTTAAACTTAAAATCCGATTTGTTCTCTATCTTATGTGGGATTAGGACTGTTTTTGGAATATTAGTAGCAAGCTCATAATATTGTTTTACGAATGCGGATAATGCTTCGGGAGAATCATCTTCTTCTAGTTCTGCTGCGTGTAATATAAAGTTTTCTTGACCTATGAGTTTGTTTTCGCGTATTTGAAATAAATTGAAATATGCTCGTCCGTGAGATATGCAATAATTTATTATATCTTTATCGTCTTGATTTGCTGCTTCCATTTTTTGTTTTTCGAGAATTGATTTAGCTTTTTCTATGCGATCACGTGTTTTGGCGGCTTTTTCAAATTGCTTATTTTTGGCAAATTCTTTCATTTGTTTTTCTAGTTCTTTCAATATTCCTCCTTCCTTTCCATTAAGAAAATCCTCAATTCCTTGAATTATTTTCGCGTAGTTTTCTTTTGATATTTCGTTGATACATGGGGCTGCACATCTTTTTATGTAGTAGTCAATACATGGATACTTTATTGTTTTTTTCGTGACTGTTATCTTCCCATTTTTCTCTTTAATGCCTAGGTTGCAATGTCGAAACGGGAAGATTTTCTTGAGGATCTTGAATGTTTCTTTTACCTTGTGTGCAGCAGTTTTGGGACCAATATATTTTGCTCCGTCTTTTTTCACATCTCTAACTATTTGTATTCGGGGGAAGTCTTCATTTTTTGTTATCTTAATGTATACGAAGCTTTTCCCGTCTTTCATTATTACGTTGTATTTGGGCTGAAGTTGTTTTAATAGATTGAGCTCGAGAATTGTTGCTTCGAGTTCTGTATCGGTACCTATGCATTCTATGTTGTAAAGATTTTCGAGAAGTTTTTTTGTGCGTGATGAGTGTTGATAGTCTTTTTTGAAGTATTGAGTGACACGTTTTTTGAGGTTTTTCGCCTTTCCTATATATATAACTTTCCCTTCCTTGTCAGTCATTTTGTATATTCCTGGTGAGGTTGGAGTTTTTTCAATTAGTTTTTTAGGATTTTTTAACAAATATTTAATGTTTAGCTGTTATAGTCCCCCAGGGGTGGGGGTGATATAAGTATAGTATGAATATGACAGATTTAGAAAAGAAATTGTGGAAAAAAGTGAATCGGTATATTCCCATACTTCGTTTCGTTCCTTTTTTGCGAATGGTTGCTGTTTGTAATAATCTTGCATTTGGGAAGACTGATGAGAAAAGCGATATAGATCTATTCATTGTTGCAAAGGATGGGAGGCTTTTTATTGTTAGATTTTTAGTTACTATTTCCCTTCATCTTCTTGGGGTTCGTCGTTATGGCAAAAAGGTTGCTGGGCGATTTTGTCTTAGTTTTTTTATCGATGACTCTGGTCTTAATTTGTCTGATATTGCAATCAAGCAGGATATTTACTTGAAAATGTGGGTTAGGACTATGAAGCCTGTCCTTAACGACGGTGTTTATGGTGATTTTATTTCTGCTAACGTTTGGGCTAACCCTGTTGTTATACAAGTTGAGAAAGTTAGTCTTGGGACATCCTTTCTTTTGAATGGTCGTTTTGGAGATTTTATTGAGCGATTATTAAAGAATTGGCAGCTTAAAAGGGCTAAAATTAAGAAAACTTCTCTCAGGAATTCTGATGGAATTATTGTCAACGAACATATTTTAAAATTTCATAATATTGATCGGCGAAAACTCTATCGAAAGAAGTGGTTCGCAAAGTACGGAAAGAGTTCTCCCCTTACATTAGCTAAGTTTCGCGCTATTGACTTGTAATCTCGAATACTAAGTATGATACTATTCCGTAACTTTCGACTTAAATCGTATTTCTATTGATGTTCCGTTGAATCCAAACTCTTTTCTTAGGGAGTTTTCGATGTATCGTGGGTATGAGAAGTGAAGGTTTTCTGGGTTTCTGAAGAATAATACGAATTTTGGTGGGTTTATTTCTACCTGACTGCCATAGAAAAACTTTGGTTTCTTGTTTTTTGCACTTGCCGGGAGATGTTTGTGAGTTGCTTTTTGTAGGAATACATTTAATTCTGCAGTTTTTATTCTTTTCTTTCGTTCTTCTACGATTGCCTGGGTGAGCTTTAGGATTTCGCGTGTATTTTTCTTGTTTTTTGCGGAAATGAAAACTATTGGTGCCCATGGGATAAAGCTTAATCTTCTTCGGAGCTGTCCGATCATTCTGTCGCGAAGTTCTTCGCCTTTTTCCATTAGATCAATTTTATTTACGGTTATTATCAAACCTTTCTTTTGTTCTAATACGAGCTCTGCAATGTGTGCGTCTTGGCTTGTTAATCCTAGATCTCCGTCTATTAATAGCACTACAACTTCTGATCTTTCGATTCCCGTAAGACAACGAAGAGCGCTGAATTTTTCGATTCCTCTCTTTGTTTTTCCTGGTCGTTTTATTCCAGCCGTATCTATTAACGTGTATTTTTGATCTCCGAACGTTATATCCGTGTCTGTGATGTCGCGTGTTGTCCCTGCTATTTCTGATACGATAACTTTATCTTCTCCGAGAAGTGCGTTGACCAATGATGACTTTCCTGCGTTTGGTTTTCCTAGGATGCATATTGGGATGCTGGATTCTTTCTTTGCTTTTTTTGGTGATTTTTTAAATTTGAGTTTTTTTAATGTTTTTTCAATCTGACTTTCGAGTGGTTCGATTCCTGTTTTGTGAATTGCGGAAACCTGAATTGGATCTCCAAATCCTAGTTCATATATATTAAAACTTAATGTTTCAATTGCTAAGTTGTCGCATTTATTAGCTACGATAATTACTGGCTTGTTTGTTTTCCTTAATATGTTTGCGGCAGTGAAATCATCTACGGTTAATTCTTGAGCGGCATCAATTACAAATAAGATCACATCTGCTTCCTCTATCGCTATTGCAGCTTGTGATTGTATGTCGGACTCGATGTCTTCTTTCTTTCCGTACTCGAGTCCACCCGTATCAACAAGCAGTGTTTCATATCCATTACAATCCCATCGTTGAAATAGTCGGTCCCTTGTGGTTCCTGCTTCTTTAGCAATAATTGCGTGTCTTTTTCCGATAAGACGGTTGAAGAGGGTCGATTTTCCTACATTTGGCCTGCCAACGATGGCTACGGTCGGCGCGGGGTCCATTTGATGTTGTTTTAAAGTGTTTTTATTATATAGAGGGGTTGGAAAAGTGCAAGCTGCTATGGTAAAATTTGTGAGAATTATTTTTTCCTATGTTTAAGAAATTTTTAGCAGTCATTTTGGTTTTGGTCTTCGTGGGCGGTATGAATGCAGGAGTGGTTTTTGCGGCTGAGTCTGATTATTCTGGTATTTTGCCATCTGCTGGCCAGCCCATTACGATAAATCAGTGCAATGAATTACTGGGATCACTCTCTGCTAATCCAGAGGGTGTTAGCAATGTCTTTACCGGTATAACATCTACACTTTCCGTTAATGGTAAACCATATTCCGCAAACGATATATTGGCTTGCGGTATAAGGACCGGCAATATCCACATGTGGATGGTTCCTTATTATATCAAATACATCCTTGAATTTATTATTGGTATCTCTGGTCTGATCTGTGTTGGAGGGATTGTTTATGGAGGATTTGTGTATATATTTTCTGGTCTTGGTGAGGACAAGGAG
>CAYLOL010000021.1:0-14583 GCA_964385295.1 uncultured Candidatus Peribacteria bacterium | reverse complement strand
ATCCATTTCATGTTGGATGACACGAGCATTCAGATCTTCCAAACGTAAAACTTGTTTCTCTCCGTCCACCCCTGCGAATTCCAAAACAACCTTTGTCCAACGACTTACCTTCCCAAAAATCCCAGGTAAACTCAAACACCCCTCTTCTGCTTCCGCCCGATCTTCCTCATGTGACAGGATCGTAGGATTCACCATTGGCACGACCCTCGCATTCTTCTCGGTATAATTCAGAGTCACCACAATCACACGGATATCCTCCGCAACTTGTGGAGCCGCTAGCCCGAGGCCATCTTTCTTTATCATCGTTTCTTTCAGATCCTTCACAAACTTCTTCAACGAATTATCAAAAGATTTCACTACTCTAGATTCTCGCCTAAGCAAGGGATTGTCCGCGCCTGTAATTATTTTAAGTAGAGCCATATTATTTCTTTAACTTTTTTAATTCAGCCTCAATAAATCCGGTCAATTCCCCATCCAGTACGGCATCAGGATTCTTTTCTTCATAGTTAGTCCTGTGATCTTTTACCATTTTGTAAGGATGTAAAACGTATGACCTTATCTGATTTCCCCAGCTCATCTCGGTTTTCCCTCCTCGCAATTCGTCTAATTTTTCAGCATGTGCCTTTTCCATTAGGTCTGCCAATTTTGCCTGCAACACTTTCATTGCTTGTTCTTTGTTTTGTAATTGGCTGCGCTCGTTTTGGCAACTCACCACAGTTCCAGTTGGGATATGTGTAATCCGAACCGCCGAGTCAGTAGTATTTACACTCTGCCCACCACATCCACTAGCCCGAAACACATCTACCTTCAAATTCTTCTCATCAATAGCAACATGATCTTTCATATGCATCTCTGGTAATATTTCAATAAGGACAAACGAAGTTTCACGAGTATTCCCAGAATTGAAAGGCGACAATCGAACCAACCTATGTACACCGCCCTCCCCTTTCAGATATCCATATGCAAACTGTCCCTTCACATTGAAAGTAGTACTCTTAATCCCCGCTTCATCCCCAATAGACTTATCGATAATCTCAGTCGCAAATCCCATCCGCTCAGCATATCGCAGATACATTCTCATTAGCATTTCAGCAAAATCCTGCGCATCAGTCCCTCCAGTCCCCGCATGGATAGAAACGATTGCATTATTCTCGTCATATTTTCCACTTAGAAAAGTCGAGATTTCCAAACCGCGCCACCGCTCTGCCAAAGCCTTGACCATATCCTTGAATTCATCTGCTGTTTTCTGGTCATCTTCAGGGGAAATATCTGGCAATAGCCCAATCAGCTCATCACATTCACCACGAATCCCCTCCCAAGTCTCAATAAGCTTCGTCAAATTACTCGCTCGCTGACTTGTTTCCGCGGCACGATCCTTATCATCCCAAAACCCCACCTTCTCCATCTCGGAAGTCAATTCCGCCACCTCCGCTCGCTTCCCATCCAGCCCCACGGTCTTCAAGCCCTGATCGATAAATCCCGAGATTTCCTCTAGTTGCGCCTTTATTTCGTGCATAAAAATAGGTAAAGTAACGTGCGTATTGTAACACAGCGAGTAAGAGCAAAAAACATTATGTCAGTAGCAAGAAAGATTCTCTCAAATACAGCGGCGCAGATTCTCGGCAAAGCAGTGATCGCCCTCCTGGGCCTCGCAGTCGTGAAAATCGCCACAGGTTACCTATCGGTTGAAGGCTACGGCGAGTATATTATCATATACGAATTCCTAGCATTCTTCGGTATTGCAGCCGACCTCGGCCTCTTCACGATTGCAGTAAAAGAAATGGCCGAAGACGAAAAAAACATCCCAAAAATAATCGGGAATATCCTTTCGCTAAGAACGATTCTGGTTATAGCCACAATGCTTCTCGCGATCGTCACAGTCTTTCTTATCCCAAAGTACGCCGACTCGCGCATTCCACTAGGAGTCGCAATCGCCTCGGTCACGGTAATATTAACAATCCTAAACGGCACAATCACGAGCGTCCTCCAGACGAAACTCAAGATGCATCTTGCATCAATTGCCACTGTAATAGGCAAGATATTCTCAGTCGGGTTCATGGTCTACGTCGTCTTCTACGGTTTTCCAAACGACTCAACCACAGGTTTCTACATGCTGATCGTCGCAGGAATTATTGGCAACTTGATCATGCTTATCACAACAAATTATTTCGTCAAAAAAATCACTCCAATCAAGTACCAATTCGATCCACAACTTTGGAAAAATGTATTAATAAAATCTCTCCCATACGGACTCGCACTTATATTGAGTACAGTCTACTTCCGCATCGACACGATACTTATCTCATTCATCCGCGATGAATCAGAGGTTGGTGTATACGGTGTGGCAATGAGAATGCTAGAGCAGCTGACAATTCTCCCGCTCTACTTCATGAATTCAGTCCTCCCAGTTCTCACAAAAGCCCTCAAAGAAAAATCAGAAAAGTACAAACAAATCATTCGATATTCTTTCGACTTCCTTGCCGCAATGGCAGTCCCAATAGTCGTGGGTGGAGCCCTTCTCGCCTATCCAATTATATTCATAGTCTCTACTCCAGAATTTCTAAGTCGCATATCAGAAGGTTTCTATGGTTCTGACATCGCGTTCCAAATACTCGTATTCGCCTTACTCTTCCAGTTCTTTAATATCTTGTTTGCGTTCATATTAATAGCAGTGAATAAACAATCACGCCTTCTCTACATCAATGCGGTTGGAGTAATCTTCAACATAATTACAAATCTAATTTTCATACCAATCTATGGCTTCATGGGTGCCGCCGTCACAAGTGTTGTAAGCGAATTCATAATTATGATTGCAACATTCTTCGCCGCCCGCAAATATGTCGACTTTTCCCTCAGCGGAAAATCTCTAATAAAAATCACCTTCTCCGCGCTCGTGATGGGTTGCGCAGTACACTTCCTACAACCGCTCACATACGCCTTCCTCCAAAATTGGAACGTCGTGCTTCTCATTGTACTCGGAGCCCTCATCTACGTCGCAATGCTCTTCCTTACCCGCACAGTGGATAAGGAGATGCTGAAGAAGATAATGTCAAAAGAGGCTTAGAAAAAGCCCTCCGCAATTCACGGAGAGCTTCCAAGTTCATATCAAAGTCCAGTATTATTCGGCATCAAGAATCTCTACTTCCATTCCGCCAAAATCCATTCCACCAAAATCAATCATAGTAGCTGGCTCTTTCATTGCATAATTAATAGCAAAAATAAGAGATAGAATAAGGGAGATAGAAAGCGTAATTAGAACTTGCTTTCCAGTAGCTCCAAATTGCCTTTTGATAAGATATCCCAAAATAAGAAACGAACACACAAGAGATACCAAATAAGACAATGTAAGCATCCCAACAAAAACAACTTCTCCAAAAATCCAAGCAACAAGACCAGCAAGAATCGCGCTTAGTATTCCAGAAACCAATACCATCCATAAAACAGTCCAGAATTTAAATTTAGGACTTTTTAGTTTTGCAAGTTTTCCACCTGCATAGATCAGCGCAGTTCCGATAAGCGCCCCGATAAGTATGAACACGAGGATCAGCCCCTGTGCAATAGCCATAAATGCTCCCATAAAATTAGGGTTAAGAATGAGTTTTATATATATAAAATTTTTTTACTATCTCAACTGTTTCACGATTTCAATAAACTTTTCCCCGCGCTCTTTGTAGCTTGCGAATTGATCAAAGCTAGAAGCTGCCGGAGACATCACTACCACCCATCCATCAGAAGCTTCTGTATATGCCTCAAGCACAGCCTCTTCCAAATCATCTCTTCGCAAAACTTTTGTTGGCGATCCTTCTGCTGACCCCAATTTCTCCTCAGCCTCAACTATTTCATCTTCCATTTTGTCGGCCGTATCCCCCACTAGTATTACGGTTTTCAAACTTGGTTTGGTCAAAATTTTCACAGCCCATTGGCCATAATCCAACCCCTTATCAAAACCTCCCGCAATCAAAACTGTTGGCTCATCAAAACTATCAACCGCCGCCATCGAAGTTTCAGAAGTAGTAGAAAATGAATCATTGTAATATTTTACTCCCGCGACCTCTCGGACCAATTCCAGTCGATACGGAAGCCCCGTAAAGTTTTTAACAGCTGCAACGATATCCTTACTTGCAACCCCCAGCTCTTTTGCAATAACAACAGCCGGCATCACGTTCTCCAGATTATGCGAACCAATCAAGGCAATATCTGAAACTTTCATAATTTTTTCAGCCTTCCCGTCACTCGAATACCAAATCTCATTATCCTTTGTATATGCACCATCATTTACCTCTTCTTCCACACTTACTTCTCGCACAGCACCTTTTACTAACCCCTCATAATACTTCACATACTCATAATCCCTATTAAAAACAGCCACACCTTCAGCATTCTGATTAATCAGCAGAGCTTCTTTCGCAGCCAGATACTCATCTCGGTCTACATGATAATCTAAGTGATCTGTTGTTGTATTTAGGACAACAGCATAATGAGGACTCTTCCGTAGATCTTGCAATTGGAAACTCGACATCTCGAGCACCACCAAGTTATCTCCTTTTAATTTGTCCAAAAGTTCAATAGAAGGATTTCCAATATTTCCGCCAAGATATACTTTCTTCCCAGCTTTCTTTAAGATTTCATAAATCAAAGTACATGTTGTACCCTTCCCCTTCGTTCCAGTTACCCCAATTACAGGGCACACACATTGATCCATAAAAAAATCAGTACAACTTGTCACGTATACACCTTCATTAATAGCTGTCTGAATAGCTGGCTCCAAAAACTTTACCCCAGGACTTCGGAATATCACATCAAAATCCATCAGGTTTTTCAGGTATTCATCTGGTCCAAACCTCACCGAAACACCATCAGGCATTTCTTCTTCAATATCCATATTCATATCGCAAACAGTCACATTTGGATAGTTGTGCTTTATTAAATAATCAAGGACAGCTCGTCCTTCCAGTCCAAAGCCAATAATCGCAATCTCATCTTTTCTTTCCATGCCAGAACTATAGCAAAATTTGTCCATTCGTGCTAAGATATATGTGGTAAGCGATCAATAATAATATATTTTGTAATTAAAAAAATGGATAAGATCGATGAATGGATGAAGAGAGTGGACGAAGATTTGGAAACAATATCAAGTACAAAACTTTCAGAGAAGGCACATCCGAAAAAGAAACAGCCTTTCAACAAAAAAGAAAAAAAGGATGTAAGAATGCAACCTCATAAGAGTAAGCATTCGCAACCTAATAAGCAGAAAAAGGAACCCTACAAGGGTTCGCACAAACCGGCAAAAATGCAGGGGCATAAGCCTGCGTACAAATCGGCTCACACCCCGGCTCACAAGCCGACAAAAAATCCAAGAGGAACACAAATCCTCAGGGGTCAGTTAAAAGTCATCCCATTGGGAGGGCTAAACGAAGTGGGTAAAAACATGATGGCGATAGAGTATGAGAATGACATCATCGTGGTTGATATGGGATTTGAATTCCCGAGTGAGGATTTGCTTGGAATCGATTACGTGATTCCAGATGTTAGCTATCTCGAGGAAAACAGAAAGCGAATTCGTGGAGTATTTATTACTCATGGCCATCTCGATCATACAGGTGGGATAGCATATATTTTGCCGAAACTCGATTTCCCGCCAGTGTATACACTGCGTCTCACAAAGGGGTTAATTGACAAACGGCTTGAAGAATTTGAACTAAATAAAACTGCGAAAATTCACGAAGTGAAGCCAGGGGAAACGATAAAGTCTGGAAGATTTTCCGTGAAGTTTTTAAGAGTTGCACATTCAATACCAGATGCAGCTGCGCTAGAAATTGACACTCCAGTGGGGAAAATAATTCACACAGGTGATTTCAAGTTTGATGATAATCCAGCAGGGATTCAGGAAAAAGCAGATGTTAATGCACTCGCACAACTTGGCAAAAAGAATGTGTTGGCGCTATTTTGCGATTCAACAAATGCACTTGAGCATGGACATACGATGTCAGAACGAGAAGTGGGAGAAACGTTGGAAAAATCAATTGCCGAAGCTAAAGGAAGGGTCGTAATTGCTTCATTCTCAAGTCTAATTGGCCGAATACAACAGATTATTAATTATGGCATTAAACACAAACGAAAGATATTTGTAAGTGGACGAAGCATGCTAAACAATATCGAAATTGCGGTGAAGCTTGGATATTTAAAATTTCCAGCAAATGCAGTCCAGGATATTAAAAAGTACAAAAAAGTGCCCGACAATGAAACGTTGATATTAACAACTGGCTCACAAGGAGAGTCAATGTCAGCTCTCACAAGAATTGCAATGGGCTCACACCCACACATTAAAGTAAAAAAAGGCGACACAATAATCCTGTCAGCTAGCCCAATAATCGGGAACGAACGAGCAATATTTTCAGTAATAAACGCTCTCTGCATACAAGGAGCAAACGTGGTCCACAATAAAGAAGCGGACATTCACACTTCTGGACATGCAAAGCAGGAGGAAATTCTTAGGATGATCAGATTGGTAAAACCAAAGTATTTCATCCCAGTGCACGGCGAATACTTCATGCGTCAGGGCAATGCACGTCTCGCAAAAAGTCGTGGGAATATCCCAGCGAACCATATATTCATGCTCCAAAACGGAGATGTTTTACTTGCTTCAAAAGGAGAAATGAAAAAATCAGACGAAAAAGTCGAAACAAAATACATCTTGATAGACGGTAGTGGCGAAGGACAAATGGACTCCCCTCTCCAACTTGAGAGGTCGATAATGTCTCGTAACGGCGCCCTTGTAATTCTTATATATATCAATAAGAAGTCTAGGAAAATAACGAAGACACCAGATGTAGTATCTCGTGGTTACGTGTATATGCATGAATCAGAGGAGATCACAAAAGAGATCACCCGAATAGCCGAGGAAGCTTATAAAAAAATTATACAAAAAAATCCGGGTACAGACCGAAATCAGGTCAAGAGATATGTAAAGCAGACGGTCGATAAATATACAAACTCAAAGCTTGAGAGGCGACCATTGATCATACCTTTGATAATTGAGAGCTAGTTTTATTGCCAAACAAGGTAATAATGAAACTAGATTTTCAACGTTTTATAAATTTTCTTCAATTGCTCGGCGGAAGCTTTCAGCCCTTTGAGCTCCCGAGCATTGAGGTCAATCGGCATCACTTTCTCTACCCCATCTTTTCCAATCAGACACGGCAAACTCAGGCACACATCTTTAAGTCCGAATTCCCCATCTAGAAGAGCAGAAACAGGATAAACCTTCCTTTGATTGAGCTCCATCGCCTCAATGAATTCAGTAGCCACAAGTCCAATTGCAAAGTGCGTAGATTTTTTATATTTGATAACCTCGTATGCCGCATTCTTCGTATGCTTATATATGTCCATCATCTTTTTCTCACTATAACCTTTCATTTTTTCCAAAGGGATCCCAGCAATCTGCACTCCACTAAATACTGCCACTTCACTGTCCCCATGCTCTCCCACTATATATGCATCAACACTATCAGGGCTCACATCGAAGTGTCGTCCTAGCAAGAATCGGAACCTTGAAGTATCAAGAGTAGTCCCTGATCCAAACACTTGATTCTTCGGTAGTCCAGAAATTTTCAGTGCCACATAAGTAAGGATATCGACAGGATTCGTGACGAGAATAATCTTTGCAGTTGTAGTGTGTTTGAGTATTTGAGGAATGATTGATTTTAATATTTCTGTATTACGCTGCACGAGCTTGAGCCTACTCTCTCCAGGTCTTTGACTCGCCCCAGCCGTTATCACAACGTAGTCTGCATTCTTACAATCCGAATAATCCCCACAATAAATATTCAGCGTCTCGGCAAAAGCAATCCCATGATTCAAGTCCATACACTCCCCCATTGCCTTCTCTTTATTAACATCAATCAGAACAATCTCAGAAACCAATTTCCGAATCATCATTGCATAAGCAAAGCTAGTTCCTACACGACCCGCCCCAATAATTACAACCTTTGATGGATGACAAGATGATTTTTTCACAAAGACATTCTAGCAAATTCTCATGGAAATTAAACCTCAAAGACTTTTTGTCAAACTGTCTTGGAAGATTAAGCATCCGCATCACTAGAGTTACTGTTAACGGTTGCGTATATCATCGCGTAAGCCTATCCACTCCTGATGGTTGCCCCTACAAATTAGCAAATTTTCTTTGATACTTCCCTCGCTGAAACTTACGGTTTTGCCTCGCTCTCCTCTCCCATCCCGTTCATTCAGCTTACCCTCACTTTTTAGTTTTTTCTTAAGTGCTTTTATTTCTTTATAACTCATCTCTTCCAAATTGCTTTTATTTCGAATTTTCTTCCAGTAGTCTTTCTCGGTATGTGCACCGGTGTTCTGAACTTTCAAATTAATCATGCCATTACCACCCCTTGACAAGGTAACCCTAGGATCATTTGTTCCATAATTTGCATCGCTTCCCTCCCAGTCCAATCCGAAATAAATCTCCTTTTTGCCACTCAGTAAATTCTCTTTATTTCTTTTAATGTCAGCTGGCGAAAATTCCACTTCATATCCAACAATTCCCGCAAGAGCTTCTTTATAATTACTATCGCCTCGCAACATATCCTTAATAACCTGCTCAAAAGCAGTTGATCTTCCGCTTTCATTGGAAACATCATATTCACTACCTTCATTGTAGTTATCCGGCAAATTATTTGCAGTTCCTGCCGCAGTCGACCCGTCACCAAATGCAACTTCTTCACGAGCCGCCGAAGAGTTATTTTTCAAGAACTTTACGAAGGCGGCTTTAAGTTCTTTCTGTGCACTAGTGGTCAAGTTTGATAGTGGCGCATCTTTTTTAAGTCCATATTTTTTCCTTAGAGCGGCTAAGCTCTGAAGGAAGGAATCTTCGTCGCTTCCAGGACTTAACTCACTTCCCCTAACAAGTTTATACTTATTAGTACTAGGATCTCTTATTAGCACCATAAAATTCTGCTCGAACTCACCAATAGTGGTGTTCATCAATAATCCTGTATGAAGCACGCTATTTTTTGAAAATCTTCCACTAACCCCTTCAACATCAAATGTAGTGCAAAAAACAACACGCTCCCCGGCATCTGAGGGAACCTCCACAGCATCACTCTCGCTACCTCCACTCGGCAAGCTACTTGAAGAAATAGTTGCAAAACCGGTGCCTGCGTTCACCCCACCAAAAGCCAAAGCAATATTTTCTCCGACCAATGTTGCCAACTGTCTTACGGTTGTTCCATTAGTAATTTCATACTGAGTCTCCAAAGCCTTGTAATATTCACTAGTAATAGAGGGAGATCCGCTTGCACCCACAAAACTAGAAACCGGTTTATCGAGATGCTCAGGCTTCAAAGATTCATTAAATAGTGTTCTCACGGCATTCTCTGCCTCAATTTGGCGCTGTTTTAGTATTTTTGGGTCGGTTTCACCATTGTCGTCAAAATCTGGATCACGCATGAGCCTGTCAGCTGCTTCGGGAGCTGTTTCTGGCGGTGGTTCCACCTCAATTCCCGACAGTACATTCGCAGCTTTATGCATAGCAGCAAGAAACATTAGAGTTCTCTTGCCCAGTTTTCCATCCACCCTCAATAAGCCATTTTGGTCAAGCAGGTTTTCGGTCAAATTTTTATCCCAAAAAAGCTTTCTGATATTTTCCAACTGTTCTGGCTTGAAATAATCTTGAAATCTTCCGCGGATACTAGGGTCTATGGGTTTACCTCCAGCACTTATGGTATATGGTGAATCGGCTTCATCATTGATCAGATAGCGCTTGAACTCATTCGCGGCCCCCTGAAGTCCTGCCACATCTTGTCCACCTGTCATATATTCAGTAATTCTCTTGTTACACTCTGGATCTTGCAAATACACACGGAGATCACCAGTAAGCGATGTAATTGCACTGGGGTCGTCGCTATTATTGTAAAGTTTATCACATATACTTTTAATCTCGTCCGGGATAACACCTTCATTAACCCACATCCATATCATGGGCTTGGGGAGGTTTTCTTGCCCAGCAACTGTTTCAATTGCCTTCTTCAGAGCTTCCCTAACAAGAGGACCCTCTCCAGCCACCTCTGCTGCTCCAATTAGAGAGTGTAATCTACCCACCTCTGTTGACTGCTTTGCAAGGATATGCTCATGACCAGCTCCAGCTATATCCTCTCTATCATTTAAATCTGTCGCCAACTTATCACCCCAATCTTTCCCAGTTTTAAAAACTTCTTTATCACCCTCTGTTTTTATTTGCCCTTCACCTTTTAAACTTGTGTTCAACTCCTCCTTCAATTTCGTATAAACCTTGTTTGACAGTCCTTCACCCATCTTACATTAGTTATCAAGTAAATCTTCAAGCTCTTTGAGCTTTTCTTCCGCTTTTTTCTGATCGTTCTCAGTCGAAAGTTCTTTGTAAAACTTGTTGGTGAGACGATTCACTTCTTTTAGGATTCTCAATTTTTGTTCAGGCGTAAATGTATCCATAGATAAACTTAGATTTCTTAATATTATAGCACAAAAACGGTAATTTTCCAATAGTACTGCAGTTAAACGAGTACTTTCGAGATATCGCTAAGAGTATTTACTTTCATAAATTTCATCCGAAGTTGTTTTGCCCCCTCAAAACCCTTGCAGTACCAAGCTAGATGTTTACGCATTGCCACAAATGGCACATCTGGATAGATTTTCTTAAAAATCCGAGCATGTTCATGCGCCACTTTGAGCCTTTGTTTTATTACTGGGGGTTTCCCGCCAAAAAACCACGGATTCCCCATCACTGCACGCCCAGCTAGCACACCATCAACTCCATATTCAGCGATCTTTACGCGCGCGTCCTCCATACTATCCACATCTCCATTTCCCAAAAATACAATCCCTGCTTCATGTGCTACTTTTGCAGCCTTTGCCAAAACTTCCCAATCAGCCTTTCCTCCATATGCTTGCTTCAAAGTTCTTCCATGCATCGTAATCATAGCTGGCTTAACCTCGGCTAAATGTTTTACCCAATTTCCAGCCACGACTTTATCCACTCCGATCCGCGTTTTTATGGAAACTGGCACTTCCTGTCTTTTCGCACTACGCGGGACTACGCCAATCTTCCTCAGTCGCTTACATTCCTCGATTATATTTTCATGCACGCCAGCCTCTTTGAGAGTTACTCCATTAGCCCAATCTTTCACGCCTTTCTTTGTCGCCTTTACAATCTTCTTCGCCAACGCGGGAGTCTTTATGAGACCGGCACCAGAGCCTTTCCTCGCGACTTTATTTACAGGACAGCCCATATTAATATCAACTCCATCAAACCCCATACTGCACAACATCACAGCTGCCTTATAATAACTCTCCACCTCCACCCCATATATCTGCCCGATAATAGGCCGTTCCTCTTTCCCATAATAAAAAGCGCGCAACATTACCGAAGCTCCCCTCGCCAATCCCTCAACATTTGTAAACTCAGTAAAAATAACGGATGGCTTACTGTATTTGCAAACCATGTGCCGAAACGCAGCATCAGTTACTCCATCCATCGGCGCCAAGCCAACCACGGGGGCCTTTATGTTTTTCCAAAAATTATTCATACGTAACGTTAGGCTAATTCACGGAACGTAAAATGGTAAAACACACACTACCACTTCAAATCTTTAATACTCTTTGGATCATCTCCATACTTCGAAATATATGCCTGATGTGCCGCAATCATTTTCTTTAACTTTGCGATCACGGAAGCCTTCTTTCCTGCCACTTTCTTATTAACCTTTGCTCCATGCTCAACCATGTCGATCGCCAAGTGATAGCAACTCACACCATTAGAAATTTTGATATCAAACGGAGTAGTAGTTGATCCTTCTTCGCGGTAGCCATGCAGGCTAAATCGGTTACTAGAATTGTAAGGCCAGAGAATCTGCTCTAGATCATTGACGTATCCGTGATAGCTGAAGACAACGGGTTTATCTGTTGTAAAATACTTATTCATTCCAACCTCAGTGGAACAGCTAGTTTTGCATCCATACAAATCCCCAAGGCACATTGATGTTAATTCAGAAACATTTACATATCTGATTTTCAATTCCGGGATGAGTTCATGGCACATCTTTACAGCAAAAAGTGCGTCTTGAGTTATGTAATCTCCAGCGCTCGCCAAAACCACATCCGGGCTCTTGGTCGCCGCCTTCCCGCCAACCCACTCCCAAATCCCAATCCCATTCTTCGCTTGGGCTCGCGCTTCTTTCAGGCTCTGCCACTGAGGCAGATCCCTTTTACCAGCCACTATTACCGCAATAGAATCTCTTTTTTTATAAACTTCCTCTAGCGCAGCAACCATTGCATTCGCGTCAGCAGGATAATAAATCTGGCAAAACTCTCCGTGCTTCTGCAACACATTACTTACGAAACTTGGATTCTGATGTGAGTACCCATTATGATCTTGCCTCCACCCAACACTCGACTCCAAATAAACCGCAGTCGACACAGGCTTTCTCCACGGAACTCTCTTGGCTTGTTTCAAAAACTTCGCATACTGGTCAACCATACTTGTAATAATTGTCGTAAACGCTTCGTAACTGGCGAACATTCCATGTCTTCCAGTCAACAAATATCCCTGCATGAATCCTTGCAAAGTGTGCTCGCTAAGCATTTCAATCGCCCGTCCATCGTAAGCGACATTCTCGGCATTCTTTGGTATTGGCCAAACATAGCCACGTTTTGTAGCTTTGAAAATTTCTGACAACTTATTTGACTCCAATTCATCAGGACAGAACACTCGGAAATTTTTCTTATTTAATCTGAAAATATCTCGCAACATCTTGCCTCCCTGAATCATACTACTTCCACAAACTGCCCCGCGCTTCTTGCAAGGCATCTCATATTTCGACAATTTTGGTAGCTTCAATGGCTTCAACATTGCCCCGCCAATTGCATGTGGATTCGAACCAATCCGATACTTACCTTTTGGTACATATGCCAAAACTTCTGGCAGAGGCTTACCATTTTTATCCATCAATTGCTCAACCTTATAACTCTTTAACCATGCCTCAAGCAACCTCAATTGCTGCTCATCGTGTTTAGGATTTCCAAGAGGAATTCCATGTGCATGGAACGATCCCTCGATCATATGCCCTCCAAATTTATGCACACCTTTCCAACCCTTCGGCGACCTCAATATAATCACAGGCCACTTTGGTTTCAGCACGTTGCGAGCTCCCTTCGCACGAGCCTTCTTTTGAACCGCCCGAATGATTGAATATGCTTTCTCCATGGCCGCAAGAGTCTTTCTCTCGAGCATCATCCCCTCGACAATAATTGGCTCATATCCATATCCCTTAAACAGCGATCTCAATTCCGTATCACTCATAGTTCCATAGATAGTTGGATTCGAAATCTTGTAACCATTAACATGAACGATCGGTAGCACAACCCCCGATGTCTTCGGATTCAAAAATTTATTGCTATTCCAAGCCGCCGCCAGCGGTCCACTCTCAGATTCACCATCGCCCACGACCACTGCAGTAATCAAATTTGGATTGTCCATCACGGAACCATATGCAGTCGACAAACTATATCCAAGTTCGCCTCCCTCAAGTATCGATCCAGGAACAGTCGGAGTCACATGACTCGGGAACTTTGAATGAGGCCAACTAAAATCATGTATCAACTTCCCAGCGCCCTTCCCATTCACCGGATATTCTTTATAAAAATCTCCCATAG
The DNA here is from genome assembly GCA_964385295.1 of uncultured Candidatus Peribacteria bacterium. GTDB lineage: Bacteria > Patescibacteriota > Gracilibacteria > UBA1369 > LOWO2-01-FULL-3 > CAYLOL01. Next base: position 882 of record CAYLOL010000021.1, on the reverse strand, counting down.
TCCCTTCCGCAAAAACATTTGCTAATACCGAGGGAGCTCCATGTCCCGGTCCAGTCACCATCAATATCTCTGCCTTTTTCTTAGTGGCAAGGTAGTTCAATCCCGCATAAACAAGGTTCAATCCCGGCACAGTCCCCCAGTGTCCGAGTATCCTCTCTTTGATATGTTTCGGCTCCAAAGGCTTCTCCAAAAAGTAATTATCCTTCAGGTAAAGTTGTGCGGCACTAATGTAATCAGTGTATCGCAAGTATCGTTTCATCCAGCGAACTGCATTTCCATTATTCTTTGTCATAAAAATGAGGTTTATAAAAAGAAAATATTTCTGTTATCAAAGATAGCACAAAGCATTTTCATTATAAATATTTATGCTAAAATCCACTCGCTATATACATAACCCCAGTAAAAATGAAAAAACTAATCGCAACACTCGTTCTGACAGCAGTTATGTTTGTCGGATGCATGGCGGCGGACCCAGCTACCAAGGAAGGCGCACAAGAAATTGCCACAAAATGGGTAGAGGACAATGCTCCAACTTACATGTTTGACGGTTCAGATCTCGAACGAACAAAAATCTTTCCACTAAGCTGTGAAAATTGTTTCAAGTTCGAATTTAACTTTACATCAAAATACCCAGGATTTGGGGATAGAAGTGGTGAAGAGTTAGAAGCAGAAGACACATATCACACAATAGGGGTCTATATCGAGAATGGCGAGGTAACAGAGGCAGTTACGGATGCTGAATATGATGAGATCAACAAAATTTAACCATAAATCCATGTTTGATTTTTCGAAAAGACTATATGTTTTGGCGATTGCTCTAGTAGTAGCACTCATGTTTTCAGGAATCGGAGAGTTGCTCGCAGGATGGCAATCTTTCACGGG
>CAYLOL010000020.1:0-14856 GCA_964385295.1 uncultured Candidatus Peribacteria bacterium | reverse complement strand
GAAGTTTATATAGAGATGGAATGTAAGGAATATTTAATTACGACAAATTAACACTCTACCCCCTGGGTAAATATTTAAATATTTGCACTTCCAAAAATTATATCAATGGCTCCTCAAACTCAGGATCCTCCTGCGGCCCCAAATCCTCAAACTCACCAGCCTCATCCCATTTATTGAGCATCTCCTCAACCTCACTCTTCGGATTACAATACTTCTCTCGAGACTGTTGAATAATTTCAGGAACAAAATGTTCTTTTACACTCGGAACTGTCAAAGTCCTTCCAGAAAATGCCTCACGGATTTCGCCATCTACCGACATCTTGCAATAAAATTCTCGAACACCGAGATTGATAATATCCCTCTCTTTAAATACTGGAGTATATTCCTCAGCCAAGCTCGACGCATCATCCGCACCAACTCGGAAACTTACAATAGAACCAACATTACCAAATATCGTTTTTTGAATGTAGGGCGACACCTGTCCCATGTACTGATGGGCAATCGTCAAATTCAAACGATACTTCCTTGCCTCCGACAAAATTTCACCAAACGTCTCAGTCGCAAAGTTCTGGAACTCATCTACATAAAAGTAGAAATGTTTACGCTGTTCCTCTTTCATATCCGCACGACTCATCGCAGCCTGATACAATTTTGTAATAATCATAGATCCAAGTAACCCACTGTTTTCCTCCCCAAGAAGACCTTTCGACACCTTCATCAAAAGAATCTTTTCATTATCCATCACGTCCCTAATATCAAATTTATTCGTAGGTTGTCCGATAATATTTCGAATCATATTCGTTGAAACAAACTGTCCAACTTTATTTAGCAAAGGAGTAATTGCCTCCGCATCAAATTTTTCACTCCATCCCGCGAACTCACTCACCCAAAAATTTTTAACCACATTATCCTTAATCCTCGAAACTATATTTTGGCGATAGTTCTTATCGGTCAGCATTTTCAAAATTGAAAGCACAGTTGTATTTGGACTATCTAAAAGAGCCAAAACCGTATACCTAAGCACATGCTCCAACCTATCAGTCCAATTTGAACCAAATAGCTTCTTGAAAATCTGGATAAACCCAATCGTAACCTGCATCTTATATTCCTCCTCCACATTTTCCATCGGGTTGAAGGAGATCGGAAAATTAACATCCGCCGGATCAAAATAAACAACATCCTTGACCCTATCTTTCGGAATAAACTCCATAATATTATCAACGAGGTCACCATGGGGATCGAGCACTCCAACACCTTTTCCTGCTTCGAGATCTTCTTTAATAAGAAGCTCCATGAACTTAGACTTACCAGAACCAGACTTACCAACCGTATATAAATGTCGACTTCGATCTTTTCTCTTAATACCAAAAACCTCTTTATTATTATGATAATTCGTCTCACCAAATAAACTAATATTTGGCTCGCCCTTCTTTGGAAGATCCTGTGGCGGCTCAGCTTTTCGCGCCAATACATGCACCACATGAGATACATGGTCAGGATTTGGAAGATGATAGAGAGTTGAAATCTCCTTAGGAGCCATATATGTAGGATTCACTAATTTTCTCTTTTTGTAGTTCTGAAGAAATCCTACACTTTTTATATTACTGGTTTTAAATTCCTGGATATCAGTTTTGTTGAACTGATAATAACTATTTATAACTGCAAGTAGTTTTTGCTTTGCCAATGCATTATTTTTTGAAATACATGCAAGTCGAAGAGTTACTAAGAACGGCTCAGATTTAGCTTTATCCATAGCAAGCTCTTGCCTCACCTTAATAACACCTTTCTCATCTTTTGCACGAACACGATCACGAATACTAAAGATTTTTTTAATTCTATTCCACCAAAGGTTGATACGCCTCTTCAGATGATACATTGCAGATTCTTCCTGTGGATTGATAACCAATTGGCACCAAACCTGCTCACCACCTTCAATCTTTGAAATCACAGAAAACAACCTACTCTGTGCATCTTCATCAAACTCATCATAATATTTAAAAGGATAAACATCCCCAAATTTCATCTTAATTCGCACTCCAGCAATCCCATGCTTCTCAGGATTGTATGCATCAACATAATCAGTACTTTCCTTAATCTCACAATCCGGATAAGTCGAATAAAGAAGTCCTTCAATAGTCTCAAACAACTTGTCGGGAACAGCCAAAAAGAAATATGTGTACTGTTCATAACCAAGTATTTCCAGTGAAATTGGCACATTTTTTACAGTATTTTGCAGATTCACTAAAAGATCTTGAAACAACTTCTCTTTTTTCTTTACATCATCGCCTTGCGGCACTATGACTTGGAAATATTTCATAACTCAGTAATGATAATGGATACAAACATACCACCATATCTAAAGAATTATAACACAAATTAGATAATTAATAAACCGCTTCTAGATAACATTTCTCGCAAAATACGGTCTCTTTTCGGTCTGGAGCATATGAAGTTTTGATATTAGCCCCACATTTATCACAATTTCGATCCCATAAATGCCGCGGATTACGTAACGCAAGCCGTTTTTTATGTCTTTCATCGGGACATTCTCGTGGAATTGGCAACTTCATACGTCTATAAAACCCCAATTCTTGCGGCGTAACCTTAAAAAGCTTGCTAGAAACATCACACCTCAAGATTCCCTTACAAATAGAATCATCAACCATTGAAATATCTTTAGGAATATCTAATTCTGGACCCTTATACATTTTCTCACTTTCATCCTCCTTCCATTGCCAACCATTTTTTTCAACTGCATCACGACTCATTGGGAAATATTCATATGCAACCGTTTCATTATAAGCAAAAGGAGAAATCTCCGCAGGAAAAAATTCTCCCCACTCCCTCTTTTCATCCATACTTTTAATAATTTGTGGAACCAATTTTTCATATTCTTCCTTCGTATATTGTTTGTTTAAAATACAATACTGTTTATGCTGTAAACTAATACATCCAAGGCAATTCTTACACGAAGCACAATACGCACAATAAAGTAAATCATATGTGTTATGACAGCCATTTGAAAACAAACATTTATTATTCCGATAATATCCCAAATATTCATAACAAAGCTCATTCTCCTCGGTATAGTTTGAATCATAACAATCTTTCATATCAATAGTCTGTGCTAAAAAAGATACATCTTCACACCTTTTTACGTCATAGCAGTCTGTAGAATTTTTTGACTCGTAAATATAATCCCCAATACAGTTCTGCACATTCACGGAAACCATCGCCCTTTTAGGAGTATCAAGCTTAATCTCAGAAAATTTATCAAGAATCTGCTGAACCTGATCATCATCACAAAGATCAAAGTTACTACGAAATTTCAGATATTCCTCTTTTGAATATTTTTCATTAAAAACATAGAAACTTTTATTTCGAAGCCCAGAACATCCAATACAATCCTTACAGGCAACACAGTCATAACAATAAATCAAATTACGAGAATTCGTACAGTCCTGACAATAAAGACACTCATAACAACCGTCGCAAGTCACACACTCATAACACAGTTCGCAGTCACGTACCAATAAAGTGTCAAAGCAATTTTTTGAATAATATGGACTTCCATACATGCAGTCCTCAGAATAAACAGGCCCAAAGACCATATGGCAATTTTTGCACTCAGCCGTGTAATTCACGTATGGAGAGTTTTGGTTATTCACGACATGAAGACCCAAAACTGGAACTTTTTTCTGTAGTTCATCAAATTGAGAAAAAAAGGATCTATCAAAATCATACTCAGCTCCATAATCCAAAGCATCCCAATTATCACCCCACCAAGAATCAACATCGTAAACAGTCATACAAGAAGTTGGAGAATAATTACTAATAATCATTTTCCCAGTAAGATCACACTTCCTATGATAAAGGTTCCTTTCGTTCCTAGAAGCAAATCTCCTCTGCATCCGACAGTCTGGACAAAAAGTCGGAGCTGGAATCGAGAATTTCTTGTCTCCAAACTTTGGCGAAATCCGATCATAAAACTTCAGATCCTCATCCGTAACCTCAAACCCCACTCCACATTGCTTGCAATCTTTATTCATATTAAAAAACTTCCGCTAAATAACACTCCTCACAATAAACGAGTTCAAGCCGATCCGCAGCATACGAACTCATTATATCCTTCGAGCATTTGCTGCACTTCCTCTCATACAACGCAAATGGATTTCTCATCGCCATTCTATCCTTTTGTCTCTGCGCAGGAGACTTACGCGGCAAAGGTAGTCCAACACGCTTCAAAAATGCCAACTCCTGCGGAATAATTTTGTATGGTTTACCAGTCTCCTCGCACACTAGAATCTGTTTACAAATACCTTCATCAACATTCACTACGTCGTCAGGAATCTCAACCTTTGGTCCCTTATACATCTTCTCGCCTTCATCCTCATACCATCTATATCCCTCCTTCTCAGCCTGCCCCTTCGTCAAAGGAAAATACAAATTTGCAATCGTTTCATTGTAAGCATATGTCGATAAATCCTTTGGGAAAAACTCTCCCCATTCACCATTTTTCTTCATATGTTCAATAATCTTCGGCACCAACTCCTCATACCCCTCCTTCGTATATTGCTTGTTCAAAATACAATATTTTTTGTGTCTCAACCCAACACATCCAAACAAATTCTGCGAATGTAGACAAAGCTGACAGTACAAAAGTTCCACACAATTCTCCCAACACGCTGAACAAAAGTGACAATCCACCAGTCCATACGCACAGCTTTCCATATTATGACAAAGCTCACTCCCCTTACAGCCAACCAAATCCCATTCCTGGCAATCCTTCAAATCCCAAGAATTCACAATATATGCACAATCCTCAAGATTATTTGAATCGTAACACTGATAAGAATTTTTGGAATCATTCAAATGATCCCCATAACAATTTTCGCAATTCAAGCTATCAATATATTTCCGTGGTTGAGTAATTAGAAATTTTTCATATTCAGCACGAAACTTTTGCAACCCTGAATAAATACTCAACCCCAACTCAGCTTTCCGTTTCTCATAATCTTCCTTTGACAGTTGCTCATTAAAAACACAATTCCGCTTATTCACCAAATTCGCACAACCGATACAATCATGACAACTCATCATATTGTAAGCAAAGTACAATTCACTACAATTCTTTGCCTTATAAGCATAGAAGCATCGATTACAATCATCTACCTCCAGACACTCGTAACATTCTGTCGAACCATTAATATAATCCCCGTCAAAACACTTATGATTTTTAATTGCAATACGCAAATACGCAGAATCTTCATTGTAATCAGCCGTATAAAGCAAATAACAATTTTTATTGCGAAGTGAAAGATTACAATAATCACTATTCTCAGCATCAAGATTATTCAATCCCATTCTAGGCACTTCCATCTGCAATTCTTTGAACTGCTCAAAAAATGGCCGATCAAAATCAAATTCCTTTCCGTAATCAAAGGGATCCCAATCATCACCCCACCACGCCTCAGAAGAATAAATTTTGTAAGGCTTGTCCGGCGAATACATTGAAATCATCTGTTTGCCAGTCTCGTCACACTTCCGGTGATAAAGCGACATCTCATTTCTAAAACTCAATCTATGTTTATGCCTACAGGCAAAACACTCCTCGGGAAGCGGCATCTTGATGCGTTCATAAAATTTTTCATCCTCAGGACGAATTTCAAACTGCCCCCCGCATTGTCGGCAATCTTTATTCATATTTTTAAGTTAATGTTTCAATACGGATTTATACCAGCCAAAACAATAATTGTCAACCACCTGTCTACAAAACGGAACAAAAACCAACCAATTTTGCCCCTTGATTTCCGCTTCCCGCAGAGGTATAATAGAAATGATCTCAAAACTGTTGAAAGTTTCGAACAACAACCACTATGCAAACTGAACTAGTAAATCTAGGCCTTACGCCAGAAGAATCACGCGCGTATTTGGCAGTACTAGAACTCGGCGGATCATACGCCAGCAACATCGCAAGAAAGGCCGGAATCAACCGTGCAACCTGCTACCACACCCTAAATAACCTCATAAAGAAAGGACTACTAAGCTCGCACACAAAAGGGAAAGTCCTCTGGTTCAATGCGGAAGACCCAAAAAAATTAATAACACTTGAGAAAGAACGGCTAGAAAAAGCCAAAAGCCTCGTCCCCCAACTCCTCTCTATCGCCAACGCAATGACATTCAAACCCAAAATTCGCTTCTTCGAAGGAGCGGAAGGCGTAAAGACTGTATTTGAAGACGTCCTCGCCAGCAATGAAAAAGAAGTCCTCGGATACACTAATCTCAGAGAACTCGACACACTACTACCCTCTGGATACTTCAAAGATTATGTTAAACGCAAACTCAAAAAGAAGATCAAAACCCGCTATCTATCCCCTGCCACAGGCGAAGGAGTGGACTTGATTGATAAATATTATCCAAAAAATTACGACACAAATCTCGTCGAAATCCTCCTCGTAAACAAAGACGAATTCTCGTTCGAAAACGAAATCTCCATATACGGCAATAAAGTAACGGTCCTCTCCCTCGATCCTGCCGAACCAATAGCCCTCCTCATCGAATCCGCAACTTTCGCCGCCTCAATGCGCTCAATCTTCAATCTCGCGTGGCTCGGAGCTACCGCATTTGTAGCTAAATAATAGCCATAAATCCAACCCCTCAAATCCACTTGACTTTTTGCTTATTTTGTCATTAAGATACATCCTCTAATAAAAGTGCAATGTCTCAAGAAACAGGCATAGAATACGAAGAACCAGAGAAAGACAATCTCCAAAAAGTTTCCCAATGGTTACGAGATTCATTGTGGGCAGTCATTGGCAAAGTATTGTGCGAAAACCCAGAGGAAGAAACAGAGAAAATGCGTCAAGAATTCAAGAAAGGACTCTTTGATACGATAGATTCAATTAAATACAGACGCAGAAGAAAAAAACTAGGAAATATTATTGGCCTTTTACAGCCTGATGAAAACCCGGAAGAGAGTGGGGAAGAAAGAACCAAAAGATATATCAAAATACTAAGAGGAGTCCTTGAAGGAAAGAACGGAATAAAAAAATTCTGGGAACTTTTAGAAACAATTATAGGAAATGAAAAACGCGTAAAAATAAACCCAGAAACACCCATGTCAACATTAGAAAGAAACTGCGAACTTCTACTCGCTTTTATTAATGCCGCAAGAGAACACAATGAAAACAATCCAAAAGGCAAAATATACAAATATATAAAAGCAAAGGTAATACGTAAAAATCCAAGATATGAGACTAAGGAAAGACAACAGGATTTCACGGGAGCTGCAATCCCGCAAACTGTACCAGCCGTAGATGAATTCATAAAAAAATGCGAAAATCATCCACGAAAAATACGACTATTTGACGCCTTAATAGCATCACTTCCAACACATGCAAGACCTTTCATTTCAGAAGACCAAATATTAATGATTACCGCAACAGGGGCAAAAGATACATTCATGCAATTCTGTGGAGTATATTTAGATGAAGCAAATAAACAAAAAAAGACTATCGGAGTATATACAACCAACAAAGAATATCTACCAATGCTAGGACGCTTAGAAAGTGAACCTGAAATAGCAACAATTCACAAAATAAAATTCAACAAAGAAAGCAGGGAGAAATTCATAGAAGATCTGATAGCACAACTCAAAGCATCAACAGAGGATAAAATTGTAGTATTCATATCAGCAAACAATAGATTCGGAGAAAAAATGATGGATCCAAAACTAATTGCAAGAATAAAAAATGAAATGAAAGCAGCTGAAAAAGAAGTAGAAATATGGGTAGATGCTGCACAAAGCAACACGCCATTCAAGGAAGCCGATGCAGCTTTCTATTCAAAAAGAGTTGGGACAATAGGGTCAACAGCAATAGTCCTAGGGCCAAAATACAACCAAGCAAGAAAAGGAGAGGAAGAAGATAAGGAAGATAGGGAGGATAAAGAAGATAAAGATTCAACATTGTTCACGGAACCATTTGCATTCCGTTCAACTTATCCAATAAAAGAACTCGCTTCAATCTGTGCATCACTATATATACAAGAACAACGAATTGGGAATAAATTAGAAGACTTAATAACAACGCCAACTTTATGGAATTTCACAGGAGAAGGAAAATACATTGATATTGAAGCAAAAAGATTTAAAAAAGAACTAGAAAAAAACAGAGGGAAATTCGGGGAACACTTCGGTGTTGCATTCGAATGTAATGAGAAAGAAGACCAAGATACAAAAACCTGGAGATTTGCAAAAATAATAACTCTTAGAAAAAAACCAGAGAGCCCGATTAATCTAAGAAATATGCAAAAAGAGCTAGAAGATACCGGAATTATGGTAGACTTATTTTCAATAAGCAGCCGAAACCATGCTTTAAAGAGAATTATAAAAATTGAAAAAGCCCGAAAACCCGACAACGAAACTCCAGCTAAAAGGAAATTGGAAAAACTCCTGCAGCAATTGCAATCTTATCAAGACAGCCATCAATCACAACTTGCAATGTCACTGATAGCACCAGGACTAGAAGACTTCACCGAAGAGAAATTTGACAAAGAACAAGTCGGCAAGGACGGACAGATAGAAATACCTTTGCAAAATCAGCAAGGAACAACGCCTCAACCAACCTCTGCACAAGATCTATATGAAAAACAGTTAGAATATTTGGAAGAAGTTGTTAACGAACATGAATTCATAAGAATCTTCATTGACATCAAGGCCACTCCAGCAGACATGGACAATCTCGTTAAAACCCTCAAGTCACTAAAAATTCTGGACACTAAGACAGACAGCAATAAACCAATTGAACTCGGGCCATAAAAATCAGAAATCATCTCCGGGTTGCCAAAACACCTTTTATGTTGCTTTTTTATAGATATATGGTAGTTTTTATGTCAAAATTTGAAGTACAAAATACAAAATGAATACATTCAAGGACATGGGGCTAAACCCAATGATTCTGCAAGCCATTGAAGAAATCGGCTTCGAGAATCCAACCCCAATCCAAAACAAAACAATCCCACATATAATAAATTCAGGAACAGATCTGATAGCTTTAGCACAAACTGGGACTGGAAAAACTGCAGCATTCGCACTGCCCGTAATTCAGCAACTGTATACCGATGATGACAGTGTTCAATCCTTAATTCTTTGCCCAACACGTGAATTAGCAATGCAAATTGCAAGCGACATAGAAACTTTCATCAAATACTTACCGGATGTCAAAGTAGTCCCTGTTTATGGCGGAGAAAGAATAGACAAGCAGATCCGAGCAATGAAGAAAAAGCCACAAATAGTGGTAGGAACTCCAGGAAGAGTTAATGACATGATCCGAAGACACATATTGAAAGTTAATTCAATAAAATGGCTCATCCTAGATGAGGCTGACGAAATGTTAAATATGGGATTCAAAGAAGAATTGGATGATATTTTAAAAACAATGCCAGAGCGCAAACAAGTTTTGCTATTTTCAGCAACAATGAACGCTCAAATCCGACGAATTGCGAACAATTACATGAAAAAACCGGAAGACATTACCGTCGGCGACAAAAACAAAGGAGCAGAGAACGTCCAGCATTTTTACTATGTCGTACACGAAAAAGATAGATATCTAGCATTACGAAGAATTGCCGACATTAATCCGGATATACACGGAATTGTATTTTGTAGAACCAGACGAGAAACACAACAAATCGCAGACAAACTTATCCAAGATCATTATTCCGCAGAAGCCATCCATGGCGAGATCTCACAAGAACAAAGAACTCAAGTAATGAGTAGATTCCGCGACCATAAAACACAACTCTTGGTAGCGACTGACGTAGCCGCGAGAGGTATAGACGTTAGCGGATTGACCCATATCATCAACTACACTCTCCCCGACGGTGCAGACGCATATGTGCATCGTAGCGGCCGTACTGGAAGAGCAAACAACATGGGAATTTCCCTAGTTATTGTGAATATGCGTGAGAAACACAGAGTTCGAGATTTGGAGAGAAAAATAGGTAAACCATTTAAACAAGGCCAAATCCCAAGTGGGGATGACATTTGTGAAAATCAATTATTTAGCTTGATAGAAAAAGTTCGCAATATTGAAATTAATGAAAAACAGATTAATAAATATATGGAATTACTAGAAAAAAAGTTCGATAAAATGGATAGAGATGAACTTTTGAAAAGATTTGTTTCCGTGGAATTCAACAGATTCCTTGAGCAATACAAAAATGCAAGTGACCTAAACTCAGGAATGAAAAACGAGAAAGCCGAAAGATATGACACATCATCAATGTCATTTGCGCGCTTCCAAATTAATGTAGGAAAAAGGCATGGCCTGGATGTAAAAGACTTATTCCAATTCCTAAATACGCACCCAGATCTTAGAAGAGTTGAGATTGGAGATATTAATATTAAAAAAGATCACACTCTATTTGATGTAGACGAAAACTATCAAGATAAAATCCTAGAACATTTCAAAGATGCCGACATGAACGGCATAGAAGTCAAAATATCTTGCAAGGGAAAAGGAATTAAATCAACAAGAAAACCGCAAAGCAGAAAACCAAAAGGCCGCCCATCACACAGGCACGACTCAAAAGGACACGCCCATAGAAAAAAACGTTACTAAATATTACTGAATCATTATGGAAATATATAATGTTGCAATTGTTGCACACGTAGACCACGGAAAAACAACTCTAGTAGATGCATTGCTAAAATCTAGCGACAGTTTTGATCTACATAAAGGATTAGCCGAGAGAGCAATGGATAGTAATGACCAAGAGAAAGAGCGCGGAATTACAATCTACGCAAAAAATGCGGCAGTCACGCACAAAGGCAAAAAAATAAACATCGTTGATACTCCTGGCCATGCAGATTTTGGCTCAGAAGTAGAACGAGTTTTACGAACAGTAGACGCAGTAATTTTGGTTGTAGATGCATACGAAGGACCAATGCCACAAACTAAATTCGTACTAAAAAAATCCCTAGAGCTCGGACACAAAGTTCTAGTAGTTATCAATAAAATTGATAAACCAATGGCTAGACCAGACGAAGTCGTAGACCTAACTTTCGATTTATTCGCAACTCTAGGAGCAACCGACGAACAGCTAGACTTCCCTTATCTTTACTCGATAGCACGAGACGGGATAGCAATCAAAGAATTGACCGATGAAAAGAAAGATATTGAACCTCTAATTGATTTTATTTTCGAAAATGTGAAGCCAGCGGAAAGCAATACGGAAGCCCCTTTCAGAATGCAACCAGCAACACTAAAATATGATAATTTTGTAGGAAGAATAGCTATCGGACGAGTTTATGAAGGCGTCCTAAAGCCAAATCAATCTGTCACAGTCATTAAATCTAACGGAGAAAAATACACCAGCAAAGTAACAAAAATTTTCACGTTTGAAGGAATGGAACAATGCGAAGCGACAGAAGCAAAAGCAGGAGATATGGTCGCAATAGCAGGATTACCAGATATTTACGTAGGCGAAACTATAACAAGTGACACAAACGCAGAACCACTCCCAGCCATAAAGGTTGATCCCCCAGCATTAGCAATCGAGTTCATGGTAAATGACTCCCCTTTCGCAGGACGTGAAGGTCAATACGTAACAAGTCGACATATAAAAGATCGTTTAAATAAAGAATTGGAAACAAATGTAGGTCTAAAAATCGAACCAGTTGCAGGCAGTGACGCCATCAAGGTTTTTGGCCGAGGAGAAATGCATATTGCAGTCTTAATAGAAACCATGAGACGCGAAGGATTTGAATTACAAATCTCTCAACCAGAAGTAATCATGCAAGAAATTGACGGCACTCGAAATGAACCTATTGAAATTGCCGTAATAAATGTTCCAGACAATATGGCAGGATCAGTTATAGAAGCAATGGGTCGAAGAAAAGGAATTATGAAAGACATGAAATCAGCAAATGGTAATACTGCACTAGAATTTGAAGTTTCCACTCGTGGCCTTCTAGGCTTCCGAAGTGTTTTCCTACTTCTAACTAGAGGCGAAGGAACTTTTTATCATGCGTTTGACCATTATGCCCCTTATGTCGGAGATATGCACAAACGAGCAGTTGGTTCCCTAATTTCTGGAGAAACAGGTTCTACGATGGCATATTCCCTTTGGAAACTACAAGAGAGAGGTCCTCTTTTTGTTAAGCCAGCAACCGAAGTTTATGAAGGAATGATAATCGGTGAACACAATCAAGGAAGAGATTTAGTTGTTAATGCAAACAAGAACAAAAATCTTACAAATGTTCGATCATCTGGAGCTGATGAAGCCCTAACTTTGACCCCAATAAAACCAATGAACCTCGAACAAGCAATTGAGTACATAAAAGAAGATGAATACGCAGAAATCACTCCAAAGCGTGTACGTCTTCGAAAGAAATTGTTAAGCGAACAAGATAGAAAACGAGCAAAATAGAAAGAAAACTAAGGTTTCCTAACCTTTCGTGTAAAATAAAAACATGAAAAATCACCACGAGAGATTAAGAACAGAAAAAATCCCACAACTATTATTCAAGCAATCACTTCCAGCAATAATAGGCCTAGTCATGATGAGCCTATACAATTTAGTAGATACCATTTTCATAGGCCAAAGCGTGGGAACTATAGGAATAGCAGCTCTGACAATAGCATTCCCAATAAACATGATAATAATATCAATTTCTCAAACTATAGGAATAGGGGCATCCTCGATAATATCTCGCAGCTTAGGATCAAACGACAAAAAAACCGCCGAAAAAACACTTGGCAATTTCTTTTCAATAAATCTCATTCTAGGAGTTTCCATAACAATATTAGGAATCATTTTCTTACAACCATTATTAAAAATTTTCGGGGCAACAGACAGTATTCTTCCATACGCATCTGAATACATGAAAATAATTTTATACGGAACTGTATTCCTATGTTTCACAGTAGCAAGTAGCAATGTGATTCGAGCAGAAGGAAACGCAAAACTCGCAATGTACATAATGCTTTTATCAACAATTGTGAATATAATTCTTGATCCAATATTAATATTCGGATTTGATATGGGGATTAAGGGAGCAGCAATAGCTACCGTCATAGCTCAAATCATGTCAGGCCTTCTTGCAATGTACTATTTCATTGGCGGTAAAAGCAGCATAGACATACACACAAAAAATCTCATACTCAAATGGAGAACAATCAAATCCATATTTACAATTGGGTCAGCATCACTCGCAAGACAAAGTGCAGGATCTTTGGTCCAAGCAATTCTAAACCATTCGCTAGGATTTTACGGTGGAGATTTGGCAATCGCAGCATTTGGAGTAATAAACAGAATCTTAATGATAGTCTTCATGCCTATGTTCGGATTATTACAAGGAATGCAGCCAATCCTAGGATTCAATTACGGAGCAAGACAACCAAAAAGAGCAAAAGAAGTAGTCTTGTACACACTAAAAGCAGTGACAATATTTGCCACTATAGCATTTACATTATTAATGATTTTCATCGGCCCAATATCAAAAGTCTTTTCATCTGATCTAGAGTTAATAAATCTCACAAAACACGCAACAAGAATAGTAATTCTCGCACTTCCATTGATAGGATTTCAAGTAATAGCAAGTGGTATATACCAAAGCCTAGGGAAAGCCGGCAAAGCACTTATAACTTCTATATTGAGACAACTAGTATTCCTAATCCCAATAATTCTAATATTACCAAGATACATAGGACTAGATGGAATTTTCTACGCAATGCCAATAGCAGATCTCTCCGCAGCAATAATTATTGCAGTAATGTTATACAAGCAAATAAAAAGATTTGATCCAAAACCTACTTCTTCTTCACTTCCTTCCCATTAACATAGATCCTCATCTCTGGAACAGCTTGAATTTTCGTAAACCCTTCCTCGTCGTTCATGTCCATCTCAAAAGGTTTTAGCGGAACCTGTGCCAAAAACTTGAAAAGTTTTTCCCTCGCCTCAGCAAGCTCTTCTTCAGCCTTAAGTTTAAGTTCTCGAAGTTCAGTATAGAAATCACTCTTTTCCAAATCAGCCAACTGCTCCTCCTCAAAGTCCTTCACCTGCAGTCGCATCTCCTTTAATCCAGCCTTCAACTCAACATATTTTCCATCATCAATCTTCCCTTCTTTACGCATATCTTTTTTTACATCAGAAAGCTTATCTTCCATTTGCCGAACATCTTTTATCGCAAGCTGAATTTGATCATGAATCATAGGAATGAGATTAGAAATATGTACGCCAAAGCTTAGAGATTTCTCTTGCATATCGCAAGCAATATTAATAACTAATCACGAAGAAACCGCCACACATAAAACGTAGTAAATAAAGCAAGGAAAGCACAAAAAGCAAAAACCCACTGATACCCATAATTAAGCCATACAAACCCAGCTAAAATAGGTGTAGACATTGAAACGACATGTTCTAAGGAAAGCCCAGTAGCTAAAGTCGGCGTAACATCTTTTTTCGAATCAGCAATTTTATATAAATAAATTTCTCTCGCATTTTTCAAAGTAAAGAGAAGCTCATCAATAATAAAAAATCCAGCAGCAATAAAAAGCAACACGTAACCACTAACAAAATTGGGAACAACAACGTATCCAATAGAAATAATAGCTAATAAAAATCCATCATAAATAAGAACCTTCCTTTCTCCCCACAAATCAATCAATTTACCAATTTTAGGCTTTAAGAAAACTCCCAAAATTGCAGACACAAGAAGAATATTTGCAATAACGCTAGCGGATTGCCCCAATATTTCGATAATAAACCAAGGCGCAAAAACCAAAAACAACTGTTTTCTTATGCCAAACAAAGCTGCAAGAACATAATAATGAATATACTAACTCTATTAAT
>CAYLOL010000019.1:0-15271 GCA_964385295.1 uncultured Candidatus Peribacteria bacterium | reverse complement strand
AGAATTAGTGGTGTTGTTAAATTTGGTATCTTCGTTACGTTCGATGGGCTTGAAGGACTTGTTCATATCTCTGAAATCGCTTGGGGACACGTCAAAGACCCACGTGATTACGGTAAGGTTGGTGGAGATGTTACAGTTCTTGTTATTGGAAAAGAGAAGGATAAGATTAGCCTTTCAATGAAGCGTCTTACTCCGGATCCATGGGTTGAAGCTACAAAGCGATACAAAGTTGGTGCTGAAATTGAAAGTGAAGTAAATCGTGTCACTCCTTTCGGTGCATTCGTGAAACTAGACGATGAAATCAATGGATTGATCCACGTTAGTGAAATATCTGACGAGGATAATGTAGATCCTGCTGATCATTTGAAGGTTGGAGATATGGTGAAGTCAAAGATTATTGCAATCGATCCAGATGATCACCGAGTTGCGCTTTCTATAAAAGCGTTGGCCGGTGGAACAAAGAAGAAAGCAGCAAAAAAAGAAGATGAGGTCGAGGAGGTTGTCGAGGAAGCTGAGGCAGCCGAGGAAGCTGAGGCAGTTAAAGAAGAAAAGCCAAAGAAGAAGGCTGCAAAGAAAGAAAAGGCTGAAGTAGTCGAGGAAATAGCGGATACTGCGTAAGTAGTTCAAAAAAATA
The DNA here is from genome assembly GCA_964385295.1 of uncultured Candidatus Peribacteria bacterium. GTDB lineage: Bacteria > Patescibacteriota > Gracilibacteria > UBA1369 > LOWO2-01-FULL-3 > CAYLOL01. Next base: position 14,637 of record CAYLOL010000019.1, on the reverse strand, counting down.
TGAAAAGAGCTCTATGATACAGGGCTCTTTTTTTGTAGTATTAGAGTCCATGGAACTAAACGCAGAACAACAATCAGCCGTTCAACACGACAAGGGTCCGATGCTTATAATTGCAGGTGCCGGGACTGGAAAAACACGCGTTATTACAGAGCGGATTTTGGAATTGATACGATCGGAGAAGGCAGTGGCTGGTGAAATTTTGGCACTGACATTTACCGAAAAGGCTTCGAATGAGATGGCCGAGCGTGTGGAAGCTGGGATGCCTCTTAGTTATGAGCAGTTGCATATACGGACTTTCCACTCTTTTTCTGAGCATATATTGCGCGAGGCCGGTCTTGAGATCGGAATTGACCCAGGATATCGGATATTGGATCAGATACAACAATGGTTCTTTGTGAAAAAATACTTCTACGAGTTTGAGTTGGATTATTACCGTCCTGTCGGTAATCCGAACCGATTTATATACAGTGTGCTAAGTCATATCAGTAAACTGAAGGATGAGCTTGTGTCCCCCGATGCATACATCAAATATGCCTCAAGGCTTGAGGGTGAAGAAGGCGAGAAAATGCTCGAGATCGCGAATTTCTACAAGAAATATCAAGAGCTTATTATTGCGAATAATTATCTGGATTTTGGCGATCTTACTTACTTTGCGTTGGAGCTTTTGCAGAAACGGGAGAGTGTACTCGGTCGTTATCAGGATCAGTTTAAATATGTGATGATTGACGAGTTTCAGGATACTAATTATGCCCAGTTCCAGCTGGTTCTGTTTTTGGCAAAGAAGCATAATAATATTGTCGTGGTTGGGGATGATGACCAGAGTATTTATAAGTGGAGAGGTGCAAGTTTGAGTAATATTCTGCAGTTCGAGAAGGCTTTCCCAGATCGAAAGAATGTTGTTTTGATTGAGAATTATCGAAGTGCTGTGAACATTTTGGATGGATCTTATTCGGTTATTCAGAATAATAATCCGGATCGATTGGAGGTGAAGACGGGAGTTAATAAGAAGCTGAAGTGCAATATTGAGGGTGATGAGAAAATTGAGGTTCACCATTTCCCTTCTTTTGTGCAGGAAACTACTTTTGTTGCTGGAAAGATTCAACTGCTGCACGAGAAAGGCGTCCCATATAATGAGATTGCAATACTTTCACGGACGAACAATCTCGTTCATCCATTTATTGATGAGCTGAAGTATTATGGTATCCCCTATCAAGTTCGCAATCCGAAAGGGCTGATGAGTCTTGATGAGGTCAAGGACTTAATCGCGTTGGCGCGGTTGCTGGCCGATTTGAATGATGACGTTGCTTTGCTAAGACTGATGAAGATGGAGGTGTTCAATATTTCTATGGCTGAAATTCTTGACCACATGAATCTTCCTGAGAAAGTGTCTTTGCTTAAGGCTATTTCCCCTAATGCCGATACGCTGCCAGGAATGGCGAGTGGGATTACGAAGTTACACAAACTACTGACTGAAATGATCGAATTTTCGAAGAATAAGAGTATTGCAGAGGTCATAATCGAGTTCATACGACGGATCAACTATATCGAATATCTGGCTGAAAATAACAAGTACGATGAGCTAAAGAATATCGAAGAGTTTGGCGTGCAGGTAAAGAAGTTCGAGAAGGATAATCCTGACAATACCGCCATTGATTTTGTTAATTATTTGAATTTATTGGAAGAGTCTGGGGCGAAAATGGGTGGTGGAAATACCGATGATCGAGATGGAGTGCAAGTTTTGACCGTTCATGGAAGTAAGGGGCTAGAGTTCAAGCATGTTTTCATAATTAGCACTGTGGGAAGTCGATTCCCTGGTGCAAATAGACGTGATCCTTTTGAAATCCCTGAGGAACTAACCAATGAGATCTATCCAGGTGGAGATATCCATATGCAGGAGGAACGCCGGCTTTTCTACGTCGCGATGACGCGTGCAAAGGAGCGTCTTTTCATTACATACAGTAATCAATATGAAGGTAATAAGAAGTGGAAGGCTTCGCGATTCGTTGATGATGTTCTCAATAGTGGATTCGCTACAAACATAGACCATAAAGAGACAAGCGATGCAATTTCTAAGCTTGCAGATGTGAAGGGCGAGAAGAAATCTAAGTTTGAATTACCTCCGTTTGACCGCAAACGTCTTAGTTATTCGCAAGTCAATACATTCAAGATGTGCCCACTGCGATATTCGTATAGCTATATGATGAAAATTCCTCAGCCTGAAAGTGCAGTTGGGAATTTTGGTACGAGCATTCACGAAACTTTGAAGGAGTTTTACCGCCAACTTAAGGCTGGCAAAGAAATAGACATGGCTCTCATGGAGAAGCTATTCAATGAAAATTGGGTTCCATATGGATATGACAGCGTTCAACATCATGATGCTCAGAAAAAGCTTGGACTGGAGATGCTTGGGAAATATTTCGAGGAGAATTCAAAGCCTTGGGTTTTGCCCTCATTTATTGAAAGACCATTTAGCCTTAAAGTTGGAGAATATCTTCTTACTGGACGTATTGATAGGATCGACAAACTCGAAGATGGCACATATGAAATAATCGACTACAAAACTGGCGCCGTTCAGCAAGAATCAGGATTGAAACGTGATTTACAATTATCTATCTATGCATTGGCATGTAAGGAAGTGTTTGGCATTGAAGTATCCAAACTTAGCCTCTACTTCATGCAAGACAACTCAAAAATTTCTACTACTCGTTCATCAGATGATATCGAAGGTACAAAAGATCAAATCATCGAATCTATAGAGGAAATGTATGCATCAAAATTCTCCCCAACACCGGGATTCCACTGCAACCATTGCCCGTATAAATTGATTTGTCCGGCGGTTTAAAGGCTGTATCCAACTTCAACTATATTATTACTCACATCTTTTTCGTCTAGCTCCCCGTCCACATCTATAACAAACCTCACGACTCCTTCATCGGGATATTCATAAATCTCCTGTGAGATTGGAAGTTCAAAGCTAAATTCATCACCTGGGTCTATAGAAGTATACGAATCTGTATTTGAATAAACGCCGTCATCATTCACATAAATGACATAAGTGAAAGGAACATTTGCTAGCACACTTCCGTCTCCGACATTTGCAATCGTTGCCGAAACAACTAGCTCGTCACCCTCTATAACTTCAAGACCTGCCTCTAAATCCACCATAAGCCCCTCATCCTTTTCACGCTTCAAAAGCTCCTGATCGACCGGTCCATCCTTCATGATCAATCCCTGAAAAAGACTCGAGTCCCCTGCGGTCAAATAGTATCCGAAACCTGCTGCTGCAATAACTAGTACTGCGATAATTATTTTTGTGCGTGCGCTCATAATAGAGTTTGTTAAATTTCTAATTTGATTTTAAACATCTACGGTTGGTTTGTCCACGAGAAGAGCTTCTGCTTTCCCTCCTGATTCCCCTCCCGTTATTTTGTAGACGTCTTTATCGATCTTTTTGAATTCTTTGTATGCGTTGTTGTACATTCCTACCGTAGTTCCGAGGTGGCCGCCCATCTTTTGCATGTATTCTTCATATGATCCTAAGTGCCTCCCGAGCTTGTCCACTTCCTTGATGATTTCACGCACTGAGTCCTCCATCTGCATCGCCTTGAGCCCTTGTAGGACTGTTTCGAGATATGCATAGAATGATGTCGGCGAAACTATGATTACGTGTTTTTTGAATGCGTATTCAATCAAGTCTGCGCTCTTCACGTCGAGTTGATTTTCTTTATAGATCAACAGGTTGTAGTAAATCCCTTCTGCGGGAATGAACATGAATGCAAAGTCTGTAGTGTTTTGTTCTGGCTGGATGTATTTCGAAGTTTCATCGATTCTTTTCTTAATGTCGGCTTTAAATTCTTTTTCATACTGTTCGCGACGCGCTTTGTCCTCTTCCTCCATTATCTTGTTGTATTTTTCCAATGAGAATTTCGCATCTATTGGGATTACCTTGTCCTTCATGAATACTGCAGCATCAACTATTTCTCCTGATGGAAATTTATACTGCATCTTGTACTGATTTGGCTGCAATACTTCTCCTAATAATGTTTCAAGGAAATATTCCCCGAGAATTCCTCTTTGCTTTGGATTTTTCAGGATATTTTCGAGAGATTGCATCTGTGAGGCAAAATCTTTGACCTGTTTATTTGTTTCGTCGAGCTGAGTGAGCTTTTTAGTCACCTCTTGGATAACTTGGGTGCTCTGTGCAAACTGTTTTTGTAATGTTTCTGACGATTTCCCTAGTCCTTTTGCGAGTCGATCGTCTAGTTGGCCTAGTAATTGCTGTGTTTCCTTACGACTTGCCGATCCAGATTCGCGTAATTCGTTTCTCAATGACTCCATGTGCTCAAAAACTGCCTTGTCATCACTCCCCTGCTCTAGATTACTGAGCTTGTAGATTACAAAAATTATCCCTCCTATTATTCCGACGCCAAGTAGTAAAATTAAAGTTTCCATGCACAAAATATACACGATTTTGTTCTTTACTTTAAGTCGTTTTTTCCTTAAACTGCCTTTGCTTTTGGCAGATAACACTTATAAATGTCGACAAAATTAAAAGATTTGGCGGAAACGCTTGGACTCGAAGTCACAGAATTGAAAGAAAAAATTCGTAAGTTTGGTTTTGAGGTTGCTCCGAAAGCACGAACTATTGATGATGAAACTGCTGAGTTGATTTCTGAAGAGCTAAGCAATAATGATGATGATGTGACTCAAGAGCCTGAGGAAGTAGCCGAAATATATGATGAATTGATTCATGAAGCAAGAGAGCGAGAGATAGTTAAGAGCCAGAGGAAAAAGATGGCTGGAAAGGATGACAACAAAAAAGATAAGAAGGAAGTTAAACCCGAGGCAATTGAGGCTGTGGATCTTTCGCAAGCTGTACTTATCCCTGAGTCTATTTCCGTGAAGGAATTTGCCGAGAAGACTGGCTTGAATGTAGCAAAAATTATTGGAGAGCTGATGAAAAATGGGATTTTGGCAAATATAAATCAACAAATTGATTTTGAGACTGCCCAGGTTATCGCAGATGATCTTGGAATTAAACTTGCGAGAATTCGTGGAGTTGCAAGTAAGGAGGACTTTTTGGCAGGAGATATTTCAAATCTTTTGAAAGAAGACGACACTTCTTCTTTGAGAGAACGCCCTCCTGTCGTTTGTGTAATGGGGCATGTCGATCATGGTAAAACAAAACTACTTGATGCTATCCGAGATGCGGATGTTGTCGCTGGAGAATCTGGCGGGATTACGCAGCATATTGGTGCGTATCAGGTTGTGAAAAATGGTAAACCTATAACTTTCTTGGATACTCCGGGTCATGAAGCTTTCACTTCTATGCGAGCTCGTGGAGCGAAGGTAACTGATATTGCAATATTGGTCGTTGCTGCTGATGAAGGCGTGAAGCCTCAAACTGTTGAGGCGATAAATCATGCTAAAGATGCAGGAGTGCCGATCATTGTTGCCATTAATAAAATGGACAAGGAAGGTGCAAATCCGGATAAGGTAAAGGGGGAATTGGCAGAATATGACTTACAACCTGAAGACTGGGGCGGCAATACCGTAATGGTTCCTATTTCTGCGCTAAACGGAGATGGTATCGAGGATATTCTTGATGTCATCCTGCTCACAGCAGAGATGGAAGAACTCAAAGCTAACCCAAAGCGTGAGGCTGTTGGAACTGTCGTTGAGGCAAATTTAGATAAAACTCTCGGCCCTGTAGCGACTGTTCTAATTAATACGGGAACTTTGCACGTAAAAGACGTTGTGTTGGTAGGGAAGAGTTATGGAAAGGTAAAACTAATGAAGGATCATACTGGAAAGGATCTCACAAAAGCTGGTCCGTCTACTCCGGTCTTAATTGCAGGACTAAGTGTGACCCCGAAAAGCGGAGACATCTTGCAAGTAGTAAAAGATGAGACAACAGCCAGAAAGCGTGCCGAAGAAATGACTTTTATTGATAAACAAAAAACTGCGGAGAGAATGTCGAGTATGAATCAAGTAATTTCAAATGTGAAATCTGAGAAAATATTAAAAATTGTATTAAAAGCTGACACAAAAGGTTCATTACAAGCTCTTCACCAATCTATTGCGAAGATCAAAGATGAGGAGGTTGCCGTAAAGGTTATTCATAGTGGTGTCGGAAAGGTTATTGAGTCTGACGTAATGATGGCTGCAGCGAGTAAAGGAATTATCTTTGCTTTCCATTCTGATTTTGATTCTTTGTCAGTAAAGAAAAATGCTGAGCGAGAAAACGTCGAGGTAAAGAGACACACAATCATTTACAAACTTTTAGAAGATATAAATGCTATCTTGAGCGGCCTATTAGAACCTGAGATTGTCGAGAAAATTCTTGGTCGAGCCGAGGTTAAGAAAATCTTCCTTACAAAAAAGAAAGAAATGATTATTGGATGTAAAATTACTAGCGGAAAATTGAAAAACAAAGCTATGCTACGGATTATTCGTGGGCGAACTGAAGAGGATGAGGATAATATTGCTGGAAAAGGGATTGTTGATAGCTTGAGAAAGGTCGACGAAGTCGTGAAGGAAATCAAGGAGGGTAATGACTGTGGAATCAAATTTGTTGGAGATATTGCACTAGAGGAAGGAGATATTCTTGAGGCATATGAGGAAACAGAAAAGCTCAGAACAATCTCATAAATATGAACAAGTTAGAACAAATAAAACTTAGTAGTCACAAGGATGAGAGAGGCACTTTGACAGTAGCTGAACTCAAGGATTACGTCGATTGGCCTGTTAAGCGTGTTTATTATTTGACCGATGTTACAGAGCCGCGAGGCGGACACGCTGTTCGCAATGAGAAGAAGATATATGTATGCCAGAAAGGAACTGTAAAGGCTCGACTGCACGATGGAGAGGCTTGGCAAGAGTTTGAATTACGTGGGCCTGACGATGCTCTAATTATGCGAGAGATGTGCTTCCGTGATTTCTATGAGTTCTCTGAAGATGCTGTACTTTTGGCACTCAGTTCCGTAAATTATATTAAGGATGACTACATCTATGATCTTGACGAATTCATTAACGAAGCTGGACAATGAAAATACTAATTACAGGAGCGGCAGGGTTTATCGGAAGCAATTACGCTCATTATAGATTTGAAAAATACCCTAAAGATGAGATTTTTGTTCTGGATAAGCTGACTTATGCTGGAAATAAGGATAATTTGAGTGCGCTTCTCGATAAGGATCGGTTTGAGTTTATCGAAGGCGACATTGCAGATAAGGAATTTATTGATAATTTGTTTCGCGAGAAGAAGTTTGATTATGTTGTGAATTTTGCTGCGGAAACTCACGTAGATCGTAGCATTACTGGTCCTGGGATTTTTGTTCAGACGAATATCGTTGGGACTCACAATCTTTTGGAGGCGTCACGTGAATTTGGAGTGAAGCGTTATCATCAAGTATCTACGGATGAGGTTTATGGAGATCTTGGAGATAATTCAAGCGACTTTTTCACTGAAAAAACTTCCCTAGCACCAAACTGTCCATATGCGGCGAGTAAGGCGGCAGCAGACCTTCTAGTTAGAAGTTGTTATGAAACTTACAAGATGCCTGTGACAATAAGTCGATGTAGTAATAATTATGGCCCTTATCAATTCCCTGAAAAGTTGATCCCCTACTTTTTCAAACTGATTTCCGAGGATAAGCCGGTTCCAATGTATGGAGATGGAAAAAATGTTCGAGATTGGTTGTATGTAATTGATCACTGTCGTGCTATTGATATGATTCTGGAAAAAGGACGACTCGGCGATGTTTACAATGTTGGAGGTAATAATGAAAAGACAAACTTGGAAATTACAAAAATATTGTTAGATTTCCTAGGAAAAGACGAAAATTTGATTACTTATGTGGAGGACAGGCTTGCGCATGATCGTCGATATGCAATTGATTCAAGTAAATTACAGAAAGAGTTGGGATGGTCGCCATCAGTGAATTTCGAGGAAGGAATTGCAAAAACTTTTGATTGGTACAAGGAAAATAGTGAGTGGGTAAAGAAACTCGAAGAAAAACCCCTTTAAAAACTGCCCGATATTAGGTAGATTTTACGCATGCGTTATTCAAACAGTTTTGCTAAAACACAAAAAGAAGTTCCAACAGATGTGACTGCGAAAAGTCATGAATATCTTCTGAGGGCTGGATTTGTGCATCAGCTTGCTGGTGGCCTGTATAACTTCCTTCCCTTTGGTTTCACCGTTCTAATGAAATTGGATCGCATTATCAAAGAAGAATTAGCAAAGAAGGGTGTTGAGCATCTGTTAATGCCTCTTATTCATCCGGCTTCACTGTGGGAAGAAAGCAAAAGATATGACAAAGTTGATGTATTACAAAAATTCACTTCGCGTAGCGGATCGAATTATGTGATTGCACCTACCCACGAAGAAACTATTACTGATTTGGCTCGAAAATATATAAATACTTACAAGGATCTACCTCGGATTTTGAATCAGAACCAGTGGAAGTATCGTGACGAGCTCCGTGTGACTGGAGGGTTACTCCGAACTCGCGAGTTCTTGATGCAGGATGCATATAGCTTTGATAGAGATAAGAAAGGATTGGACGAGAGCTTCAAGAAAGTTAGTGAGGCGTACCATGCTATATTTGATAGGATCGGAATTGAGATCACCGTAGTACAAGCAGACAGTGGAACTATGGGAGGAAATGCCTCTGAGGAATTCATGGTAATGACTGATGTTGGAGAAGATCGGATTTTTGTTTGTGATAAGTGTGATTACAAAGCGAATGTGGAAAAAGCTGAGTCAGTTGTAAAATTACCAAAACAGGACAAAGAAATGAAAAAGATGGAGCAAGTCGAAGGAAAAGGAATTATTGGAGTGGAAGAATTAGCTAAATTCCTGAAGATTGATGTTGAAACTACTACAAAAACTCTACTTTTCCAGGCAGATGACAAGGTTGTTGCCGTCATGGTTCGTGGAGATTATGACATTAGCGAGGTGAAATTGATGAACTGCCTTGGATGCCAAACTCTGGAATTAGCTACTCCCGAGATTGTTAAAAAAGTTACTAGTGCTGCTGTTGGATATGCGGGTCCTGTTGGGCTACCTGATGACGTTCAGGTTATTGCAGATCTAACATGCAAAGACCGTACAAACTTTGAGGCAGGTGGTAATAAAACTGATTTCCATAATATTAATGTTAATTTTGAGCGAGACTTCCCTACCCCTGAGTTCGTTGATATTCGCGAGGTAAAAGAAAGTGATGGTTGTCCTAAATGTGGCGAATGAATACTTAATATGGCTCACGCAGTTGAGCTTGGGCACGTGTTTAAACTTGGAACTGCTTATTCTGAAACTATGGGGGCAAAATTTGTGGATGACGATGGCAAGGAGAAGCTTATTGAAATGGGATGTTATGGAATTGGGATATCTAGATTAATGGCTGCTATCATTGAAGTTTCTAATGATAACAAAGGAATAATCTGGCCAAAGGCTGTTGCGCCTTACCATGTTCATTTATTGTCGCTTGGAAATGATGAGGATATAAACGGGAAGGCCGATAAACTCTACGAAGATTTGCAGGCAGCTGGGGTTGAAGTTTTGTATGATGATCGAAACGAGAGTCCTGGAAGGAAATTTGCAGATGCAGACTTGATTGGGATTCCATTGAGGTTGGTCGTTAGCAGTAGAAGTGTGGAAGCTGGTGGTATCGAATGGAAATTGCGTGACTCAGACAAAAGTGATATCGTTTCGTTTGAAGATGTAATAAAGAAATGTGAAGATTTTATTACTGGGTAAAAATGGGCTTTTGGGAAGTGCATTTCTCTCACTTTTGACCGGTCGCACCGGCCATGAACTTTTTGCGGTTGATAAAGATCAGTTGGATGTGACGGATTCTGAATCTGTCGAGAACGCTTTTAAGAATGTTATGCCAGAGCTTGTCATCAATTGTACTGCGTATACAGACGTTGATGGTGCAGAGAATGATCGTGAGGCGGCATTTGAGCTCAATGCAGAGGTTCCAGGGGTTTTGGCAGGGTTGTGTCGGTCCAATGGCGCAACGCTTGTACAATTCAGTACTGATTATGTTTTTGATGGACATATTGAAGAAGGGTACCGAGAAGACTCCCCCACTAGCCCCATCAATGTTTATGGAGAATCAAAACTCCAAGGCGAGCAAAATGTGGCTGAGGATACTGGGAATTTCTATATTATTCGGTTGTCCCTATTGTTTGGGGAGGCTCGTGAGAATTTTGTTGATAGAGTGTTAAAAGGTGCGGAGAAAAATAGGCGCGAGATTGATGTAGTTGATGATTATATTTCTTGTCCCACTTATACAAAAGATCTAGCACAAGGTATTATGGAGATTATTGTTGAGCCAAAAATGCCCTTTGGGATTTACCATATGAGTAACTTGGGACACGCAAGTCGGTGGGCACTTGCTAAAGAAATTATTAATATGAAAGATTTAAAAACTCGGGTTATGCCTGCTCCTGCCGACAGATTTCCTACTCCGGCGCAACGTCCGCATAGTTCGATTCTGATTAATACAAAGACAAAAAGCTTGCGCAATTGGCAAGAGGCCCTTAAAGTCTATATCGATTTAAAGTAATTTGTTATGAAAGGTGTTGTGCTTGCCGGGGGGATGGGCAGTCGCTTGGATCCGCTTACGCGGGTTACGAATAAGCATTTATTGCCAATCTACAATAAGCCGATGATTTATTATCCACTGCTGACAATGAAGGAGGCTGGAGTGACTGAGGTGATGATTGTTTCTGGGCCTGAGCATGTGGAAAGTTTTTCTGAATTGCTCGGGAGTGGCGAGGAGTTTGGTATGAAATTTGAGTATAAGATGCAGGAGAAGCCAGGGGGGATCGCTCAAGCGCTTGGTTTGACGCGGGAATTTATTGGGGAAGATAAGTTTATCGTGATTTTGGGTGATAATGTGATCGAGGATAACTTGAGTAAGGCTGTAACGTCATTTGAAGGTAGCAAAAATGGGTCTGCGAAGATCTTCCTAAAGAAGGTGAGCAATCCTTCTGCTTACGGCGTTGCTGAGGTTTCTAGGGAGAAGGTTGAGTCGTTGGTAGAAAAACCTGAGAAGCCGAAGTCAAATCTCGCCATTATTGGGTGCTATATGTATGACGCTGGGGTTTTTGATATGATCGCGGGGTTGAAGCCGTCTGATCGTGGAGAACTGGAGATCACGGATGTAAATAATTATTATTTGAGGGAGGAAAAGTTGGATTTTGATGTGCTGGAGGGTTTTTGGGGAGATTGCGGGGAGAGTTTTGACGGGATGTTAGAAGTTTCTGAATTAGTTAAAAATAGTCGTTTAAAATGAGTAAATTATTTATTTCCGGTTCAATCGCATATGATCATTTGATGAATTTTGATGGGGAGCTCAAAAATTCGTTTTTGGCTGGAGGTCTGGATAATTTGAGTGTTTCTTTTTTGGGCCAAGATAGGAAAGTGGAATTCGGAGGCTGTGGCCCAAATATTGCCTATAGCTTCAAGAAGTTGGGCGGTGAACCGTGTATCTTTGGTTTTGCTGGGAATGATTTTGATAAATATGATAAATGGCTGAAGAAGAATGGTATTGATTGTACCCTTATTAGCGTAAACGAAACTTTACCAACTGCTGCTTGTTTTTTTCTTACTGATAAGCAGGAAAACCAATTCGCGATTTTTTCCCCTGGTGCGATGAGTGGCGAAGGGGTGAATTTGGAAGATGATTACATGGTAGATTTAAAGAATGTTGATATGGCCATCCTTTCCGCAGGAAGTGGGGAATATTTCGCATTTTTAGCAGAATTCTTTTTGGGCATGGGAATCCCCTATGTACTTGATCCTGGGCAGGAAGTTTTGGCCATGGGAAAGGAACACTTTTTACAATTACTGAACGGCGCGAAAGGTTTGTTTTTGAATGAATATGAGGTTGGATTGGTTGAGGAAAAATATCAGATTAAGTTGGCTGATTTGTGTGAGAAGGTTGATTTTGTTGTTGTCACTTTGGGGGATAAAGGGTGTGAGCTTCATACTAATGGTAAGACAATTTTGGTCCCTGCCATAAGCGGGCTTAATGTGAAAGATCCGACTGGTAGCGGGGATTCTTTCCGCGCTGGATTTCTGCATGCCCTTATGGCCGGAAAGGAGTTAGTAGATTGTTGTCGTTTGGGAAATGTAGTTGCTTCTTTTTCGGTTGAGAGCTTTGGGACTCAGCGACATGGAATAGATAGTCAAATTCTTAATGAACGACTGAAAAAAATTTCCTAAGTAGACTTTCCAATTCGGTAAAGTCTGCCTTGATGGTTGGAGGTGTATTTTTTGCGTCTTCGAATTTTTGCTTCAACAAATCTGCCGTCACTTCTCCTTGCTCTATGTAGTTTTTGTCATACACATAATCCAGTAATGCTTTTACCTTGCTAGCGTAACTGATGGTTAAATGTGGCACTCCTTTCTTCAGTGCATATATCAACGAATGCAAACGCATTGCTAATATAAACGATGACTTGTCTTCCTCGAGAGAGTTCAGAGTATTTGTACTGTTTTTGTGTTTCATCATGCCTTTGATGGCATCGTGAAGTGGTTGGTCAGACCCTTCTCCTTCCTGAAAATTCAGAAAGTTCACCTTCCATTTTTTTTCAATCAATGAGTCCAGGAATGCGGCTACTTCAGCTTTGAATTTTTTAGTTATTTCTGGAGTTTGCCGCAAAGCAACTAGTATGTTTTTTTCTTCCAATTTCTTGGCAACTTGAGTTTTGAATGCAAAATCTGGATGTACTCGAATTGTCTTTCTGATCCCTAAATTTTCCAAAACATTTTTTGAGTTTTCTTCACGAACAGATATAAATTTGGCATCTCTAAACACATCCTTTATTAGTCTTTTCTCAATAAAATTCCGCGGTTTCCCAACACTTTGTCCCAGCATTAGCACAGGCTTTTTGTATTGATATGCCTTTTTTATTTGAGATGCCCACACGAAGTTTCCTCTCATCTCTGGGCCGCCAAATAGTCCCCCGCCTCCAAGAATAAAATAATCACATTCTTTTACGGCCTCCTCCGTGGCTGACCTCTTGCCAATCGACGAAATCCAACTTCGTATTCCGGATGGGAATTTTGGAAGAGCCTCTATATTATATTTAGTCCGTGTTTCTTCTGGATTGCCACTGAGCACCGTAATTTCCGCGTTCGGGGCTGCATTTCCCAAGACAGCAAGCAATCCCTCGAGAATCATCTCGTCTCCTAAGTTTTGTGCCCCGTAATTTCCTGCAACAACTATTTTCATCGTTTGTAACTATAGCTTTTTCTGTGTATTTCACAAAGTCCGAACTTTATCATATTTGCTCTGTGTTCGCGCGTACCATATCCCATATGGCGCTCAAATCCGTATTCTAGGTATTTCTTTGCATAATATGTCATCAATTTGTCCCGTGTGACTTTTGCAAGTATTGATGCTGCCGCTATTGAGCGAACTTTCTGATCCCCTTTTATTATTGTTTTGAATGGAATTTCTAATATTTGTTTATCACGGCCGTCAATCACTGCAATATTTGGTTTAAACTCTAAATCTTGGATGCAGAGATAGTTTGCTAATTTCACACTTTCCAGAATATTTATGTCATCAATTGTTTGAGGAGAAACTATTGAGATCGTGAAATCTAGTGAGTTTGCCACAATTTTTTCGAATAATTCCTCTCTTTTGCGTGATGTTAGCTTTTTGCTGTCGTTTAGTCCTGGGAGTCGAGCTCCTTTTTTTAATATTACGGCTGCAGAAACTACTGGACCGGCCATTGGCCCGCGACCTGCTTCATCAATTCCCGCAACTAAAACAAACCCCTCTTTATATAGCTGGGCCTCTATAGGAATGAATCTTGGCATAAAAAAAGGATTACTCTTCCTTTTTCTCTTCTTTAGGTTCTTCCTTAGGTTCTTCTGCTTTTTCTGGAGTAGCTTCTGGGGCTGGCTCTGCTGGCGCTGGAGCTTCTGCTTCTTCTGCTGGTGCTGCGGCCTCGCCGGATTCTTTAGCAGCAGCTGCTTCTTCCGCAGCCTTCTTTTTTTCTTCTGCTTCTGCAAGTGCAGCAACTTCCGCTTCAAATTCCGAATTATCAATGAAGCTTTCTTTAAGTCGAGCTGATTTACCGGACCTTTTACGCATGTAATATAGCTTTGAACGACGGATCTTTGATTCTTTCTTTGGCATTATCTTTTCGATATTCGTTGAATACAGTGGGAAAATCTTCTCCACACCAATGCCATCTATAACTTTTCGCACTGTTATGCTTTTGTCAGCACCATGCCCGCTATTAATCTTAATTACCAATCCTTCAAAAATCTGGACTCTTTCCTTTCCGCCCTCTTTAATCTTTTGATGTACACTCACCGTCGATCCAACTTTTATATTTGGAAGTTTTTTGACTGCCAACTCCTGTATTTCCTGCAAAACATTCATCGTTTTTCATTAAATTTGCTTGAGCAATATATATACACTTTTGCTTAAAATCAAGGGCAAATTAGATATTTTTGATCAGAATTTCGGTCTGAGGGTCGTTTACCGTATCCGTGATGAATTTATCCTTTAGATCAAGACGATATTTATAATCATCCTCACTCATAATGGTAAATTTCACTGGACGCTGTGTTCGAAGATCAGAATTGAGATATTTTGCAAA
>CAYLOL010000018.1:5138-15677 GCA_964385295.1 uncultured Candidatus Peribacteria bacterium | reverse complement strand
AGACCCTCCATTTTGATCATGACCACATCGATCAGTGACCACAATCACAAGTGTTAATGACACATGAATTATGACCCAATGAGTCACGACCAAACCCAAATTTTCAAACAGCAAAAGGCCACAATTATAAAACAATAGGGCACTACAGTCAATAGAATCACTCCCCCGCCTTCTCCATCAGCTTTTCCTGATCCGCCTTCGCCAATTTTTCAACAATATCTGCGATATTTCCATCCATTATCCCCGGCAAATTACTCCAATTCTGATGGATCCGATGATCAGTCACTCTATCTTGAGGAAAATTATAAGTACGTATCTTTTCACTTCTATCCCCACTTCCAATCTGACTCGATCGCTCCTCGCCACGCTCAGTTCTCAATCGCTCCTCCTCCGCATCGTAAAGCCGCGCACGAAGCACTCCCATAGCCTTATTTTTGTTCTTCAACTGAGATTTTTCATCCTGGCACGACACCACAATCCCAGTCGGAACATATGTAATCCGAACCGCAGAATCAGTAGTATTTACACTCTGGCCACCATTTCCACTCGCTCGAAACACATCAACTCGAATATCCTCATCCCTAATATCAATATCAACTTCCTCTGCCTCCGGCAAAACCGCAACACTCGCAGCAGAAGTATGCACACGTCCCTGACTTTCAGTCACAGGGATTCGTTGCACTCGATGTACACCACTTTCATATTTCAATTTCCCATAAGCCCCATCTCCACGAACTGCAAAAATCATTTCCTTGATACATCCTGGTGAGCCCTCACTCTTATCAATCAACTCGACTTTCAGCCCAGACTCTTCTGCGTATCGAAAATACATTCGTCCCAATTCTCCAGCAAAAATTGCAGCCTCATCACCTCCAGAACCCGCACGAACCTCTATAATACAATCTTTTTGGTCATTTGGATCTTTCGGCAATAATTCAACCTTTGCTCTCTCCTCAAGATCAACCAACTTCGCATCAGACTCTTCCAATTGCGCTTTGGCCAAGTCCTTCATCTCGGGGTCATCACCTTTTAATATCTCTTCCGCTTCAGTTTTTGAGGACACAACCTCAGCGTATTCATCCGCCAAAGCCGCCACACTCTCCATACTTTTATATTTTCGTGCGAAATCCCTATATTGGATATGATCAGTAATAATATCTGGATCCGCCATTTTTCCTTGGATCTCAAGATACTCAATTTTCATCTTTTCTAATTTTTCAAATAAGCTACTCATAACTTGATTATAAACATTCTATCGATTCCAGCCAAATCTTTTTCAATTTCCCATTTCTGATCAAAATATTTGTTCAATAATTCCCCAAGCTTTTTGCTCTGCCCAAAGCCAAACTCCCCAATCAAAACCCTAAATTTTATATCTTTATTAATAATCTCCTCAAAAAACCTTTCGTACAATCTCAACCCATCCGGCCCAGCAAACAACGCTTCGTGTGGCTCATACTTCGGAGCCCCCGCACCCTCAGGCACATACGGCAAATTCGTCACAATCACGTCATATCGATCCCCTTTCTCCGCAAATTCCAACAAATCCGATTGAAAAACATCAACCCTATCATCAACCCCCTGATTCTCAGCATTAATCCGCGCAACCTCACACGCACCATCAGTCAAATCAACAGCATCTACATTCACATCCTCCCCTCCAGTCCTCGCAATACTAACCGCCATACATCCACTTCCAGTACCAACATCAAGCACTCGCCCACTACCTTCAAGATATTCCAAAGCCTTGTCCACAAGCATCTCAGTCTCAGGTCGCGGCACCAAAACTCGCCTATCAACAAAAAAATCCATTCCATAAAATTCTTTAAAACCAACGATATATGCAACAGGCTCCTGTTCCTCACGCCGCTTCACGTAACTCTCAAAAAGCGCAACATCCTCAGTAGAAACTTCTTCATCTCCATGAGCAACAAGCCACTCCCTGTTCTCGCCAAGCACATGCGCAAGCAAAACTTCCGCATCCAGATTGTCACAGGTTGCATCCCGCAGTAATTGACCAATTATCATTAGTAGAACTTAGTCTTTTCACGTTTCGCCCTGTAATGATCACGCATCACAGCACCGGCACGAGCTACTCTTCTGGTAGGTTTCTTTGTATGATATCGCTCACCACGAACTGTCAGAAGTTTTCGGCTTCCTTGAACCTTCTTGTTAAACCTAGTAATACAACGTTCACTAGATTCCTTATCGTTTTTCCAAACTGTTACTTTCATATGTTTTCACCTCCTCCCGAATATTCGTTTAATAAATAAGCAAAGGCATTATAGGGAGAATTCGTTTAATTGCAATGAAAAAATTAGATATCAAGATTCTCCACCTTCTTTGCATAAGCCTGAATAAACTTCTTCCTCGGCATAACCTCAGAACCCATAAGTTTATCAAAAACTTGATCCGCACGCTCCGCATCAACGATAGTGACTTTCAACATTGAACGTTTCTCTTTATCCATTGTAGTTTCCCACAATTGATCTGGATTCATCTCACCAAGACCTTTATATCTTTGCAGTGAATATCGTGCATCCTTTTTCAATCCTTTCAAATATTTATCCCTATCTTCCTCGGTATAAACATACGTCGATTTCTTCCCTTCCGTAATTTTAAACAATGGAGGTTGCGCAATATACACATAGCCATCCTCAATTATCTGCTTGAAATAGCGATAAAATAACGTCAACAACAATGTTCTAATATGCGAACCATCCACATCTGCATCTGTCATAATTACAATTTTGTGATAACGCAATTTCTCAATATCAAAAGTCTCACCAATACCAACGCCAAGAGCAATCACTAAATTTTTCACTTCGTTATTACCCAAAATCCTATCAAGCCTTGCCTGCTCAACATTCAAAATCTTACCTCTTAATGGCAAAATAGCTTGAGTTTCACGATCACGTCCTTGTTTTGCACTACCACCCGCACTATCTCCCTCAACTATAAAGATTTCAGAATTTTCAGGATCCTTGCTGGAACAATCTGCCAATTTTCCAGGCAATGTCATTCCTTCAAGAGCTCCCTTTCGAATAACAGTATCTCGTGCAGCTCTAGCAGCAATACGTGCCCGCGCCGCCAACATACACTTTCCAATCACCCCTCGCGCATCACTAGGGCTTTCTTCCATATATTCAGTAAAGGCCTCATTAAAAACAGTCTCAACCGCAGTCCTCATCTCAGCATTTCCGAGCTTACTCTTTGTCTGCCCCTCAAACTGAGGATCAGCAAGCTTCACAGAAACAATAGTCGTAAGTCCTTCACGAACATCATCCGCAACCAAATTGTCCTCTTTTTCTTTAAGGAAATCATTCTTCCTCGCATAAGCATTAATAGATCTAGTCAAGGCAGACTTAAACCCAGTCAAATGCATACCTCCTTCAGTGGTATGAATATTATTTGCAAAAGTATAAATAGTTTCCTGGAAAGAATTATTATATTGCAAAGCTATCTCAACCAGCCCAGCATCCGTATCTTTCTCGACATAAAACACATTTCCAATAGCATCTTTGTTCTTATTCAAGTGTTGTACGTACGATCTAACTCCACCTTCAAAGTGGAATTTATACCTCAGATCCTTCTCGCGTTGATCCTCAACAGAGATAGTCACACCTTTAGTAAGATATGCCTGCTGTCGGATTCTATTAATAATAGTCTTAAAGTCAAACTCAGTAGACTCAAAAATCTCTTTATCAGGATAGAAATGAATCTTTGTTCCACGCTTGTCAGTCTTCCCTTTCATTTCAAGTTTTCCTCCTGCATTACCTCTATTATATTCTTGATAATATATTTCTCCATCACGATAAACCTCAGCGATAGTTTTCGCAGAAAGAGCATTCACTACACTCACGCCAACACCGTGGAGTCCTCCAGAAACTTTATATCCACCACCACCAAATTTACCTCCGGCATGAAGAACTGTCATAACAGTTTCAAGAGCCGATTTACCTGTTTTTTTATGTTTATCAACTGGGATACCACGTCCATCATCACATACACTTAAACTACCATCTTCATGAATAACTACTTCAATATTCTGACAATAACCAGCCATCGCTTCATCAATCGCATTATCCACAATCTCCCAAACAAGATGATGTAAGCCACCCACGTCAGTCGTTCCTATATACATACCAGGCCTCCTTCGAACCGCAGAAAGACCTTCTAGTACCTGAATCTGATCTGCACTATATTCTTTAGATGTTGTGCTTTGTGCCATACGAAAAATCTATTACACGAATAAAAAGATCGGAATAAATTTAGCACATCTATTGGATAGTGTCATGATAAAATTATCTATCTCAAAACTTTACCTTGATTCACGATTTTATCCTGTGCAATAACCAGATCACGCAAGTCATCCAAAGTATATTCATCCTCAAGAACCACATGCTGTCCCCCCACGGACATAAACAAATTTGTTGCCTTCTCCCCATTCGCAACATAATCAAATGAAACTAAAATATCTTTGTGTTCCTCCATATAAACATCCTCAACTCGATAAATTGCATCATCAGAATCCACAACCAAAATATTAAACTCAGTAGCTACAAATCCAACCTCAATCATTTCTCCCGCCAAATACCTCTTGAAAATCCTCTCAGCATAAGTTGTTTCATCAAACTCTTCTTCATCAATAACATCCTCAGCCAAATCCGCAAACTTATTCGATAACAAATCAGAAAGACTATCAATTTTAACAAGCCTATCTGAAGCTAATTCACCGTATGCAAACACATTTTTTACCATTTGATTGTCCCTATCATACTGCGCATTAAAGGCATAACCTCCAGCAACCGCATCAACCTCAACAAATCTCTGAGACACATCATTAATATCCCCTATTTTCAATCCAGAAAGATCTGAATACTGGACAAAATCATCACTAATTCCTGCCTTAATTTCCTCCTCAGTCATAGCCTCTACAGTCTCTCCACCCAAAAGCTCTTGCTGCAAATCAATATATGTCCAAATCTTTTCTCGTTCCTCAAGATATGCATCATACCTTTTCTCATGAGTAAGCCCGTAAGTTTTTGAAGAAAAATATTCAGGAGAATTAAGATACCCCCAGAAATCATTAATATCTCCAAGCCGAGCCTCAAACAATTCCACAACAGCAGTCGCCTCAGACTCAACAACCATAAGCTCATCAATTTCCTCAATCAGGAATAATATAATGTTTTTCGCTTCACTTACAGCAATTTCATCTTCAAAGAAATACACCTGCAACTTTTTCAAAAATGCAATCTTATCACTAATCAAATCCTGCGAAATCTCTCCTCCAAGAAAAGTACCCTCATACAATCTCAAGAATTCTGCCTCAAGCTCACTTTTCATCTCAAAATTTGCTTCCGTATAAAACAATGAATTCCTCAATAACAAATTATCAAACAACTGATTTTGAGAACTCACAAAACTCTTATATCTATCATCATTAACATCTCCACCAAACATTTTGCTCAAATATTTGTAATACATACCAAGCGCCTTTCCAGCTTCAAGTTCAGACACATCCATCGATCGATATACGTTAACCCACAAATTATCAATAACTTCCTCAAGCTCACGCCCTTCAGCAAATTTCGTATCAAGAAGTTCTATTAAAACCTCCGATCTCATGTCATCCACGGAGAAAATAAACAGTCTATCAACATAAGTATCGAAAATTTGATCATATTGCTCGCCTTGAATAATTTCAGCAGGCAACAATCCAGCATAAGAATGAAATGCCACGAACATCTCATTCATTAAGGCTTCATCACCTTCAGAAGCAGCAAAAATCGCATCGTCAATATAAGAAAACAGATGATCATAAATAATCGCATTTTTCTTTTCCGGAACAAACGCAAGGTTTTCCTCCGACCAAAACACCAATGCTGCAAACAATCCATCATCTACGCCTCTTCCTCCATAACGAATATCAGAATCAACGTCCTGCCTAACAGATTCTTCAAATTTTGAATCTTCAATAGTATTTGTTTTCACCCAATTGCTAGAGCTATCGCTTTCAGGAATAGCCCCAAGCCGCAATTCCTTAGTCAGCTTTGAATAAAGCAACGGCCTAATATTTTCACTAATCTTACTAATTGGAAAATTAACCTGAGTATCTCGAGGCACAAGAAACTGATTCATCAAAAGCGAATCATAAGGAGCCACAACTTTATCAAGATTGAGCCCAGACTCCACAAATCCAAGATATACATCTCCATCATAAACATTCAAATCAACTGTTTGATTTTTAACACTAAGGTCAAATTTGGCATGATTTGGGATAACTGCAATCTTATTATCAATATTAATGTTGAAATCAATATCGCTAATAGAAAAATCACCCCACATACGTCCTCGCTCAAGCGTGAACATAAAATCGTTTTCATCAATCTCTTCAATGGTGTATTTAGAGCCCTTTTCAAGATTAATCATCGATCTATCAGCAATCTTCACCACTTCCTCCTCAGTGTTTGTACTAATTTTTTGCTCAATAACAGGATTCTCGTTAGAAAGCCGGCCTTCAAGCAGGAAATTCCCCGTGATAAGTAACATTCCAAGAATCAGGAAAACACCAACTTTTATAGCTTTTGTCGCCACTCCACCCAAGAGTTGCTTCCGAACCACGGGTTTTGCATCAAAATCCCCCTGAAAAACAGGCGGCTTTTTCCATACTTTTTGTGTGCTCTGATTCACGGCCATAAGTTCTATTAAATCCCTAAATTATAGCATAAAAAAGCCACAAATTCAATCCTGGAAAGGTCTACAAAAATAAGAAGATATTACGCTCCCCCAATACAAACCTAAAAACTTTAGGCCACTTAATCCCGTCCAATATTTCAATAACACATGGCACATAAGACCGAATTTTGGATAAGTCAAAGAAAACGTTTGAAAAAAAATTTTACCATGATACCATAATCTCCTGTCATTAAAACTATCTTCCATGAATGGATCAAAAACGGGCGGACCAGAAGCCCCAGATAAGGCCACGGATAAAACTCCAGATGATAATCCTCAACAACCAGATAATAATCCACTCAATAAACCAAAGATAGGCGCCTTAGACGTAACAAAAGAGCAAAAAGCGTTAGTAGAAAAAATCGGGACACTCCCTGCACACCAACAAACAATCGCGGCCCTCGGAATTACTGAGGACATGGAATTAGGAAAACCCATAGATTCAAAAACTTTCCCATACAAAGTGGTCTCACTTGCACTCAAGCCAGGAGACATAGAGAACGGCAGAAGAATAATGGACGATTACGGACTCCCCTGTAATAACGGGACAATCTCAAACAACGCCCAGGAAGTAGGATTGGCAACCCTGACCTATTTAGTACCTACGCTTGAAAAAAGCAGAAATTTAAATACAATTATTGGCTTGCTTAGCAACACAGAAAGCAGTCACATATACGTCTCGGAAGGTGATTTTTCCATCAATTACGCCAGAGGAAACGGAATAAACCCAACAGAGGTAACATATAAAGAAATCAAAGAAAAACCACTCACGGACGAGAAGGCAAAAAAATTACCAGAGCTAAAAATCATAGAAACCTCAGATATTACAGCAAGGTCAATATTAAACGCTCAGAAAGACGAAGAGGATAAACCCTTAACAGCTGGATTATGTAGATGGATTGTACTAGACCAATCATCAATAAGTCAGGAAAAGTTCCAAGCATTACTCCCCCAGTTCAGACTCATTCAAGAGTCCAACGAGTTACACATAATTCATAAAAATGGATACCTAGTAATAATCGGCGATGGCGATAGAGATGAAGGGGAATTAATAACAACAGCAGACAGCATAAATCAAATTACCGACAATCAAGCAAAACTACTTATTGGAGTAGGAGAAATCACAAGAACCGAAGACGATAAATCATTCAATCTACTAACGGGAATACTACCAAGCAACTTAGAAAAAATTATAAGCCAAATAACAAACGGAGTCTTCCTAGATAAGGAAATCCACGAACCCGGAGCTAAAAGGAGCAGGGGAAGAGGAGGATCCCAATATGAAACCATAACAGAACCAATAGGAGAATTGCGATTTTCAAAACTGGTAAGCCACACTTCAAAAGTTACATTAGATTTTGAAGGAGGACCTGAAAAAGTAGTTGGAGAAGAATGTTGGAAAGTAATAAGCAACTCAACAAAAGCCTTAAAAAGTGGAAAAATAAAAGAATTAATAATCCTTGGAGAGTCTGGATCAGGAAAATCACGAATCATGTCGCAAATAGCAAAATCATTTTCCACAGAATCTGTTATAAAAATGGCTTTTGATCAAACTGGAAAAACAAGAAATGGACACGCAATAGCAAAAATAATTACACAAGTCGCCACACATATATCAGATCACCCATCACTGGTTGCAGATGCAGACAAAAAAGCTATAGAAACAATTCAAAAGTTCGCTTCAGATACCCAAGACACACAAATCAACACCGTAAGATCAGAAAAACCTTTAAATTCATTATTAGAAGCATTGGAGAAAATAATAGAAGCATTAAACAAAAAACGACCACAATTTCTATTTGCAGTAGACGACAAACAAGATGCAGATCGTTATTCCAATGAATACATATACAATAGAATATTGGACATATTTTCAAATAAGGGAAAAAATCTCATAGCCCGTCTAGGCCGGCCGGAAGAACCAGAAGCTAAATTAGTAGATGCGGCAACAGAAAAATCTACAGCCGAAGAGAAATATGAAGAAAGAAGAAAAAACACAACAATGACAGTAGATGTAACCGGAATATTAGATCTCGATAACCCAGAAACAGCAGAAGAATTTGCACTCTCACAATTAAACAAAGATTTGAGAGAAGAAATGGGAAAATACAATGTAACAAAGATAGGGGAAAATTGGGCTGGAAAAATAGGAGCAATAATGGAAAGAAATCCAAATAGAATGAAAGATTACATAGATGACATAATAAGATCACACAAAAAAACCGGAGAGGTTCTTACATTTAGAGAAGGAGCCGTATTCTTGTCCGGAAGTCACTTAGAAGGACTAATGGAAGGTGGAGTTCAAGGAAGCCAAGAGAGAATTCAAAGAAGAAAACTAACAAAAATACCTTCAAAAAAAGCTCGAACTCTTCTAGAAAATATTGCACTCATGGGAGAAAAAGCAACAATCGAGCAAATAGAAGCAATTACCACAAACATGGGCTTATTCACTGAAGAAGCAAAAAATCTTATCACCATACTCATGGAACATGCTTGTTTAGTATTTAATAAAAAAGAAAGAATTTATCGAGTACAACATGGCGACCTCACGAAAGTCGTATTGAATTCACTTGGAAAGAAAGAAAGAATAGCACTTTCTAGAAACCTCGTATCAATGCTACGTAAGGACAAAACCGTAGAGCAATCCAGAAGATTCGATCTCTTGAGCAATCTAACTCCAGTAGCAACACTGGACGACACCGAGTTTTGGGCAGAATTTCTTGAAGCATTAACGGAAACCTTAGACAAAGCAGACAAAAATGACCAATTCTCGAATCTAGGAAACACTGCAGAATCAGCATTAATCAATATAGCTAAGAGTAAAGATGAGAATGTAACTGATTTAATAAACGTCATCAGTTCACAAACACTTTCCGGAGATGAAAAATACGAAAATATAGTAACCGCAATCATGAAATCACTAATGGCATTGGCAAAAAGTTCAATGATGAAAGGAGATTTCAAGAGAGCAGAAACGATACTTTCCAAAAAATTTATTGATGAAATAATACCTAAAAATCCTAAGGCCCTTGAAAAAGCAGGCATTTCTCAAGACGAAATAGCAACAATGCTTTTCGAACTCATATACATAAAAAATGAACCGCTTGAGAAATGGGAAAACCTAAATAGGGAAAGAAAAACTTCAGAAGATCTAAAAGCTATTTACATATTAATGCTAGATTTTGGAAATAGAATTGAGCCCGCAGCATTAAGAAAAATATTTGAGCTAAAAATTGCATATAGAGACAAATCGCCAAATTTTGCTACTTTAGCAAAAGAGAGTATTTCAGCATTACAAGAATTCGAAGATCCAGAAAATCCCCATTTCAAAGATTTAATGGAAGCAAAGAGAGTACAATTAAGAAATGATTTCGAAGAAGAAAGAAGAGTAATAAGCAAAAACATTGACGAGGATGTAATGCTACAACAAAAAGCAATCTCCAAAGATGAGACAGAAGGAGGATTACAGCGTGATAGACTCGAAAGATTATTCGAAAGAGTAAGTATCCTAAAAAAGGACAAGGAAACTCACCCAAATGCATTCACTCCATTCCAAGAAATGTCAATAATGGACATGTTTGGACAATTGTCAGCTTTGACAGGACGTTTCAAGGATTCAAAAAATGCGTTTTTTGAACACAGAAGACAAGCTCAACAATTAGAAATGTTCTCGGAAGCAGCAATGGCTGCCAATTTTGAAGGAGATGTAACGGTGATTCAAGCATTGCAACAAAGCCCAACATCCAAAGCATTGCTAGAACAAGCAATCTACATATATGAAGAAGGAAGAAAATTCAC
>CAYLOL010000018.1:0-5128 GCA_964385295.1 uncultured Candidatus Peribacteria bacterium | reverse complement strand
GCGCGACAACGCAAGCGCCCGCGAGGACGAAGGCATAACATTCACGAAACATACAAATAAAAATGACTTTAGAAGATACAGCATCCCAATACAATTGATGAGAGCACGAGCTCTTTTACTTAAATCATACATAGAAGAATTACAAAACTCTAACAATGACTTTGCAACCAAATTAACACTAAGAGCAAAAGCAAATCCAATAATCGAAGAAATGATGAAAGATTGGAGATTTGTGAATAAGAACGCAAACATGTTAAGAAAAGCTAACGTTTCTGACGAAGAAGGCGCATACTACACTACAGCATCAATCAGATATGCCTTCAAGGCTGTTGAAATATTTAGCGGCGGAAGAACACTTATAGAAGACTCGGACAAAGACCCAAAAACCCAACCATACTTAGCAGAAAACGCCATTGTAGGAGCACTTAAAATTGCTAAAAAATTAGACAGAGCAAACCATGTTGATGACCTAGGAGAAGTATCAACCTTTAAAATGCCAGCATTAGAGAATAGGCTTTTTGTTTCTTAATGCCTTTCTCCACCACCACCAATAGGCTCAACGACAGGTTGAACAATATGCCTATCACCGCCACCACCAATACCAGTAGTTTCAACCGACTGAACTGTTTCAACTGGAGCATTCCACTTGAACAGCTTAAATAGTGACGACTGATACTCATCAGATTTTGCAAGACTTCCGAAGAAGATCAATCCCACTACGATTGCACCAGTCAAAAGCCCTAGCCAAAAAATGACTATTGGATGAGCTGGAGCACAAACAGCATTTTGCTTTTTCATGTTTGTTTTTGTTAATATATGTTAATTCCTAAGTTAATTATACCATATTCTCGCCCATTCGTCAAAAGGCTTTTAAGCTAAAACTACCCATGCTAAGCAACAATCATTAGAATATTCATAATTCTCAACCTAATTCCTAAAAATGAGCACAAAAATCTTTAAAAAAGCACTTGTGATAGGGGCTATAATAGCTTTTTTTGCTACAAGCATAGCTGCTTCAGCATTCTACGGAGACGTACCAACAAGCAACAATAACTACGATCCGATTAGAAAACTTTATGAACTAAACCTTCTCCCAGACACCCCAAGCAACAATTTTCGACCAAATGAACTAATAACGACTGCCGAATTATATGAGCTAATAATCACATACGGCGAAGCAGAGCTCATGCCCGTAGAAGATTTGGAATTTACAGACATAGAGGAGACTAATCAGCTTGCCGCATTCATCCAAACAGCACTAAACATGGGGATGTTAAGAGCACAAGGTCTATACCCAACTCTCCGTCCTGAAAACAAAGTTGCAAAATCAATCGCAATAAAGAAGATTTTCGATAGTTTTGGCGTCGGATATAGCTTATTTTTCGACAGATCGGCATTCCCATTCACAGATCTCGACGCAAGCTCAGAAGTGGCCGCAATAGCCCAGAAAGCTGCGGAATTAGACATTTTTGAGAACGATAACCCACAAATTTTTAGAAGAGCAAAAAGGGTAACACGAGGCGAAATTGCAGATTATCTATACAAAGTCCACAAATACTCCCCCACCAATAGCAATAAAGTCCAAATTAAATACATAGTCCGTGAACCAGACAACAAAAGCGAATTTACAAGTAATGAATCATTTGAAACAATGGAAAGCGTATGGACACTATTAAAAGATCACTATTTCTACAAAGAAGAATTCACAGACACTGAATTAATCTTCTCGGCAATTGAAGGACTAGTAGAAGAGGCTGACGACACATATACGGTATTTCAAAGACCAGACGATGCGGAGGCCTTCTTATCAAATCTTTCAGGAGAATATCAAGGAATAGGAATACAATTGGATATAGTCAATGACAACATCGTAATCGTATCCCCTTTCGTAGATTCCCCTGCAGAAAAGGCTGGATTGAAAGCAAACGACGTAATCATTGAAGTAGCTGGAAAATCCACAAAAGATCTCACCCTCCAAACAGTTATTTCAATAATAAAAGGACAAACTGGAACTACAGTAAAAATCAAAATCAAAAGAGGATCAAAAGAAATAGAGAAAACCGTCACGCGAGCCGTAATTTCAAATGAAACTGTTTCATACGAACTCCTAGAAGAAGGTGAAACAAAAATCGGATATATTCGCTTAACTGGATTTGCAAGAGATTCATACAATAATTTCAAAGCAGCAGCAGAAAAGCTAAAAACACAAAACCCCGCTGGGTTCATAATAGACCTACGAAACAACCCTGGGGGCTACTTTGATTCAGCAATAGATATAGCAAGCATATTTACGATAAGAATTCGCAATGCAGTTAAACTACAATACTCAAACGGCAAAACCGAAAACTACAAAACAAACGGTGATGGAACGCTAAACGGATACGAAGTAGTCATATTGATAAACAAAGGATCAGCATCCTCGTCAGAGATTCTCGCAGGGGCTCTCGATGACTTTGGCATTGCAACATTAATAGGAGAAACATCATTTGGGAAAGGAAGTGTACAACAACTTTATCAATACAATGATGGATCCTTGTTCAAATACACTATTTCCAAATGGCTCACCCCAAATGACAACGATATAAATCATATCGGAATAAAGCCAGATATAGTCATAGAAAATACCGAAACCGACGATCTTCAATTAGAAACCGCCATAGCAGAATTCACGGACTAAACTGAAGGGTCAGCTTCAGGAGCAGCTTCAGGTTCAGCTTCAGGAACAACTTCAGGGTCAGCTTCAGGAGCAGCTTCAGGTTCAGCTCCAGCTTCAGGAACAGCTTCAGCTTCAGGAGCAACAACTTCAGGTTCAGCTTCAAGCTCTACCTGTGGCTCTATTGCCTCTTTTCTCTGCTCAAGTAGTTCTTCAGGGTTTGTAGTAACAATCTTGTCTTCCGTATAAGAAGCCACTATTTGAACAGCTACGTGCTTATTCCCAGCAAAGAAAACTCCTTGTCCAACTCCACTGTTGAGAAGCACATATTGCTCTCCTTCAGTAAGATTGAACGTCTTTGCAAGTACCTCCATAGCAGACGGTGCCTGCTTTAAAAGTAGCTGCATAGAAGAATTCGTAATAATAGGTTTCCCATATTCACTCTTCACAAAATCCTCAACATCTTGAGTAATCGTAGTTACACCTAAGTAATATTTTCGCGCCCTCTTTACAAGTCCATACATAAATTTTGCACTATCCTCATGCTGCATCATTGTCCATGCCTCATCCACAACAAGTATTCGTTTCTTTAGCTCACTTCGAACCTTATTCCAGATATGATTTAGGATAATATGCATTGCAATCGGCCGTAGTTCATCCTCAAGATCCCGTATACAGAAAACCATAAGCCCACTTGAGAGATCTACATTGGTTTGTTTATTAAAGATTCCAGAATAACTACCTGTAGTAAACTT
The DNA here is from genome assembly GCA_964385295.1 of uncultured Candidatus Peribacteria bacterium. Classification (GTDB taxonomy): domain Bacteria; phylum Patescibacteriota; class Gracilibacteria; order UBA1369; family LOWO2-01-FULL-3; genus CAYLOL01. The sequence continues at coordinate 1,720 of CAYLOL010000018.1, read as the reverse complement.
TGACAACCTCTGTACAAGACTCTGTGCACCATCCATTGAACTCAAAATCTGATGAAGATCTTCCATTGTAGGTGGTTCAAACGAAGAAGGATCAACAACATCCATTGTGATTCCTTTCAATGCATAAACGTCAATCAATCCTTTATCGAGCAAACTCTCCTCCTCGGGAGTAAGCCCTCCAAGCATCAATTTCAATAATCCCTGCAGATTAATAATACTCGACCTCAATAGATCCCCTGGTTGACTTTCCTCGCCTTCAATAGGCTTCGGCAAATCAAATGGGTTTATCCTTCGATCACTATTAAGACTCAATTTAAGATACGATCCTCCAACAGTATTCGACAGTGCCTCATACTCATTTTCCGGATCAATTACAATCACGTCTGTCCCCATCATCATCATTCTCAATATTTCAAGTTTCACAGCATAAGATTTACCTGCACCAGACTTCGCAAATACGACACTATTTGCATTCTCCAACGCAAATCTATCAAATATAATCAATCCATCATTATGACGATTTATTCCATATAAAATTCCTTTATCACTAGTCAAATCTGCAGAAGTGAACGGGAATGTAGTCGAAAGCGGACTCGTATTCATATTCCGAACTGTATAAAGCTCATCCAAACAAAGCGGAATACTAGCATTAAATCCATGCTCCGCCTGCAACTGAGCCCTTTTTGTCATTACAAGCTTTCCAGCAAGTAAGCTTTCAAGCTGCTTCGCAACTTTATCCAGCTTCTTTTCATCCTCAGAATACAAAGTAAAATACAAAGCAAATTGGAAGAATTTCTCCTGCCCACGTTGAATATCAGTACGTAATTGTTCCGCATCCTCAAGCGCAGTTTCAATGGCTGGATCACGTACAATCCCCTTTTCATGAGTAATGTTAATGCTAGATTGCATCTGTGCAACTTTTTTGCGCAACGTTTTCATTATCTGCTCCGAACTAATCGGATAAATAAATTGCGATATATCCATTGTCACATCAAAATTCACAACTGGAGCAAGCCAGTTAACATTCAAGTAACGAGGATATGAAAATACATAGAATGATTTTGAGTACATTCCATCTATTTGCATACCGTCAGATTTCACTTCCATCGACGCCGGCGCAATCAAATCCTTGATAGATGCAATTCCATCCTGATAAATCTTTTCAGCTTCAATATATTTCTTTTTTTCCTCTTGAGAAATAGTCTCCGATGGCTTCCCAGCTTTCTTTGCAGCCTCAGCATTATCAACTTTAGCCACAGTTTCCGCGCTATCCTTTTTATGAAAAGTAAACAGAGATTTAAGCTTATCAAGAACAGATTTTTTCTCCTTTGGAGTCATATCTTTCAATACTTGCCCAGTCTCTGGGTCATATCCAGCCTTCTTCATTAACTCACCAGCTTTTGAATCAACCTTGCCTATAACCTCCTCCGTAGGCTCAACACTCACGGCAGAAGCAGGATTATCTCCAAGCTCAGTTTCGGTAGGCTTATCAGAACGAAGATTTGGCAATTTTTCCGAAAACTTCTCCGCCTCAGCTTTCTTCGCAATTTTACCAGAAGCCTGCAGCTTGTCCTTCTTTGCCTTTTCCCGTGCAATTTCAGCCGCTTCCTTTAGCCAATCAGGAGTTTCCATTCTGTCCTCATTAGTTTTTGAAAAAACAGCCTTCTTCGACTCCTTCAAGGCATCCACCTCTGTCGCAATCTCAGCCTTTGTTGTACTT
>CAYLOL010000017.1:0-16024 GCA_964385295.1 uncultured Candidatus Peribacteria bacterium | reverse complement strand
AATCAAATCTTTCGCCATTTCTACTTTGTATTCCTGATCCGACTCTTTCAGAAACTTCATCGCCTTCTTTGCATCTTCATCACGGCAAATCATCTTCTGGTTCTGTTTCACGATCTGCTTCATCTTTTTCTCGAGAATAGGCAAGTCCTCTGGGATCAAAGTCCTCGGAAGATCAAAATCATAATAGAAGCCGTCTTCAATAGTTGGCCCAATCCCTAATTTTGCTTCAGGAAACATCTGCAATACAGCTTGTGCAAGAACGTGCGAGCAACTGTGTCGCATTACTTCCACATCTACCTTATTTTTTAAATTTTTAGACATAATTAATTAATTAAATTCTACAGAAAAATAGGTTACAATAAAACCCGAGCCTTACTTGCCCGTGGCTAGCCAATCGCAACCTTTCTGGGGAATCCAATTATTCATTTCGAAATACTTCATTAAAACGCCGCTATAGTACTATGAAACTGAAGAAACTACAACTCGAAAACTTTAGGAACTATCACAGATACGAGTACATCTTCGATCCTGACAAGAATGCGACCGTAATTACAGGGCCAAATGGGAAGGGTAAAACAAACCTTCTCGAGGCGATTCACGTGATGTCTCTTGGTAAATCTTTTCGCTCTGTACTGCAGGACGATTTGATCGAATGGGAGATGGATTATTTCCGTTGCCGTGCTGATATTGAGGCTAATGGTGAAGCGATGACCCTCGAGGTTGGTTATAGTAATTACCCGAGCAAGAAGAAAGTTTTCAAGGTTAATGGTGCCGCGGTGAAAAATAGTGAATACGTGGGAACGTTTACATCTGTTTTATTTAATCCCGAGGATCTTAATATTTTATATTTAAGCCCATCCCTCAGGCGAAAATACATAGACATACTACTTTCTCAATCTGAGAAAAAATATCTCCAATCCCTCCTTAAATACAATAAATCCCTAAAGCAAAGAAACGCACTTCTACACGATATACGCGAACAAAAATTTCAAGGAAGAGACACAAAACCAATGATCGACAATCTGTACGCGTGGGACAAAGAAGTAAGCCAATTTGGAGAAGTATTGATAGAAAAACGCCAAGATTTTACTGAATTTCTGAATAAAAAGCTCACAAAGATATACCAATCAATTTCTGGGGACAAGGAAAACATTCACGTAACATACGTTACCAAAATTGCAAACAATTACCTCCAAACCCTCTCGGAACGCCTAGAGAAAGATATTCTTCAAGGGAGAAGTACGGCAGGCCCACATCGCGATGATCTGCAGTTTTTCATTAATGACAAGGAGATAAACAAGACCGCCTCAAGAGGTGAATTTCGCACGCTCCTTCTCTCGATAAAACTCGCAGAAATTGACTATCTCAAGGAAAAAACAGGCGAAAACCCAATCCTAATACTCGATGACGTATTTTCAGAGCTCGACACTGCCCGCCAAACACAGCTTCTAAAAGCAATAGAAAACTGCCAAGCAATAATCAGTACAACAGACCTCTCAAATCTTCAGGAAATGGCATCGGAAAGTGCCATCCTCCAGCTTGCTGACACGCAATAATTCTGGTATAATATACAGATAAAAGTAATAAATACCGATGTCACAAGCATTGCAAATTATTGGATCAATCGTGCTGGCGTGTATACCTGCATGCATTTGGGGATACATTTATTACAAGAAACAGCCGGAGAGTAAGAGGCTCACGGTCATTACTTTTGTGCTTGGCGCTCTCGCAGTTTTCCCAATATTGATATACAAGGTTTTGTGGGGGATATTTCCGTGGATAAACGCATTTCGATTTGCGGATAGTTATAGTAGCGATATTATCGGATTCACATCACTAGTAAGTCTTCCATTAAGCGTAATAATTACATTTATGATGGTTGGAATTATCGAGGAATTAATGAAGTTATTTGCGGTAAAAGTTTCGGATGAAGATGAAATCAAGAGTATAGATGACGCTATAGAATTTTTCATTGTTGCGGCTTTAGGATTCGCATTTACAGAAAACGTACTATATTTCTACAACATTTGGATCACTCAGGGAGCAGAACATTTATTTCTGCCATTCATGTTTAGGTCTACATTTTCAACATTTGCGCACGTAATGTTCTCTGGAATCCTAGGGTACTACTACGGAACAGCGCACTTCGCGAAGCCAATTCTACAGGAAGAATTAAGAGCAAGCAGAAAGCACTGGACACGTGCACTTCATAAAATTTTAAGCTTTAGGAAGGAAAAAATGTTCCATGAAGAGAGGATGATGGAGGGATTGCTCATTGCGATCGGACTCCACGCGATTTTCAATATATTTCTAGAAATGAATCTAACTTATCTAATCGCCCCATTCCTTATTTGTGGATATCTTGCACTGAATTATCTGTTCACAAAGAAGGAGAACCACAAAAACTATGGCAAACTTCTTGTCCATGTCAGAAACCATCCCCACCCGAAATCGGGCATTAGCATAAAGCACAAAAGGTTAAGGTCGAGGGCCTAACCTTTAGTACAAAGACAGATTTTTACCTCTTGTGCAAACGGGAATTGCATGGTAACCTTTCTGCTTGCAAAAATACATTTACTCTATGGGCAAAGATAAAATTATAGTAAAGGGAGCTCGCATCCACAATCTAAAGAATATAGATGTGGAAATACCACGCGAAAAGTTCACGGTAATCACCGGACTTTCTGGCTCGGGTAAGTCGTCTTTGGCATTCGATACTATATATGCGGAAGGGCAAAGAAGGTATGTAGAGAGTCTCTCTACATACGCTAGAAACTTCCTCCAAATGATGGAGAAGCCTGACGTCGAATCGATAGACGGACTATCTCCAGCAATCTCAATTGACCAAAAAAGTGCCCCAAGAAATCCACGTTCAACGGTAGGGACAGTTACGGAAATATATGATTTTCTAAGACTGCTTTATGCAAAAGTTGGGATCCCACATTGTCCAAAATGTAAGAAGCCGATAGAAAGACAATCTCCGCGACAAATCATGGATCGCGTCTCAAAAATGAAAAATGGGACCAAGATTCTAGTCCTTGCACCAATGGTGAGAGGCAGAAAAGGACAGCATATAAAGGTATTTGAAAAAATAAAGAAAGAAGGGTTCGTTCGTGTGCGAATAGATGGAGATGTGGTACCTATTACAGATATTCCAGAATTAGACGAAAACAAGAGGCATGATATTGAGATAGTTATTGATCGACTCGTAATAAAAGATCTAAAAAAGAAGGTTAAAAAACTTTCTTCAGGTGAGAAGATTGATCTCCCAAACCCAAGCCGTACACGACTTCTAGATTCAATAGAAACTGCACTGAAGTTCGGAGAAGGGCTTATATCAATAGTAAATCACGATACAGGGAAGATGGATGTTTATTCAGAACACTTTGCTTGTAGTGATTGTAATGTGAGTATCCCAGAGATTTCTCCAAGAAGTTTCTCTTTTAATAGTCCGCACGGAGCGTGTCCAGAATGTCATGGACTTGGGACGAAACTAGAAATAGATCCAGATCTAATAATGCCAAACAAAAATTTAACATTGGCAGAGGGCGCGATAATGCCTTGGTCTACGACAACAACGCATTTAACTTGGTATAACAAAATCCTTGCAGGGGTCGCAAAAGCTCATGGGTTTTCGATGGACGTGCCAGTAAAGAAATTGAGTGAAGATGATTTAAAATTAGTTCTCTATGGAGGCAATGGCGAAAAATATAACGTTGAATACGAATCGAAGAGTTTCAATGGTGAATACGAAACAAAATTTGAAGGAGTTATTCCAAATCTAGAACGTAGGTATTTGGAAACTGACTCAGACTACGTACGTAAAAAAATTGAAGGATTCATGAGGATATTACAGTGTCCACTGTGTGGCGGGAAAAGGTTAAAGCCAGAGATATTAGCTGTAACTATTAATGATAAATCAGTCATAGATATAACAGAAATGTCTATCATAAAAGCCGATAAATTCTTCTCAGCTCTAAAATTTGGAGAAGAGCATACAGAAATAGCCGCTCCAATATTAAAAGAAGTGAAAAATCGACTAAACTTTCTTACTGACGTCGGACTTTCATATCTAACTCTCGATCGTACCGCAAACACACTGTCAGGTGGGGAAGCGCAACGTATCCGACTTGCAACACAGATTGGATCGAAGCTCTCAGGTGTTATATATGTGTTGGATGAACCAAGCATCGGATTACACCAAAACGACAACGACAAGCTAATTAAAACGCTCATTTCCCTAAGGGATATTGGAAACACGGTAATAGTGGTCGAGCACGACATAGATACTATGCTCGCAGCCGATTATCTTTTTGATATTGGGCCGGGCGCAGGAAAAGGTGGTGGAAAAGTGGTTGCACATGGAACTCCAGCAGAAGTAATGAAAAATAAGAAATCGATAACTGGGCAGTATTTAGCGGGTAAATTAAAAGTAGAAACTCCAGAGAAACGCAGAAAAGGGAATGGCCAAATCGTAGAGGTGGTTGGAGCACAAGAACATAACTTAAAAGATATATCGGTAAAATTCCCATTGGGAATGTTTATCGGAATTACGGGAGTGTCAGGATCAGGGAAATCCACACTGATAAATGATATTTTAGTCCGTAAAGTATCCCATGATCTATATGGATCAAAGGCAATTCCAGGTAAGCACGAAGAGATAAAGGGCATAGAAAATCTTGATAAAATAATAAATATTGATCAATCCCCGATAGGACGTACCCCAAGATCAAATCCAGCTACATATACAGGCGTATTTACCGATATCCGTGATTTGTTTGCGCAAGTCCCAGAGTCAAAAATGCGTGGCTATAAGGCCGGGCGCTTCAGTTTTAATGTAAAAGGTGGGCGTTGTGAGGCATGTGCAGGAGACGGGGTTAAGAAGATAGAAATGCATTTCTTGGCTGATATATACGTGCCTTGTGAAGTTTGTAAGGGGAAAAGATACAATGAGGAAGCCTTGGAAATACGATATAGGGGAAAAAATGTGGCAGAAATACTAGAAATGACTGTAGATGAAGCTCTTGAATTCTTTAAAGCTATACCAAGTGTTAAATCAAAGCTAAAAACGCTCCACCAAGTAGGTTTGGGCTATATAGGGCTCGGACAGCCGGCTACAACACTATCTGGAGGTGAGGCACAACGTATTAAATTGGCTACAGAGCTATCAAAACGTTCCACCGGAAAAACTTTATACGTCCTAGATGAACCAACTACTGGATTGCACTTTGACGACGTCAAAAAGCTCCTATGTGTGCTCCAAAAGCTTGTGGACAAGGGCAATACAGTGCTTGTAATAGAGCATAACCTTGATGTAATCAAATCCGTGGACCACATTATTGATATGGGTCCCGAGGGAGGGGACAAGGGGGGCATGATTATTGCCGAAGGAACTCCAGAAAAAGTCATAAATGAAAAATCTTCATACACTGGGCAATGGTTAAAGAAGATTATGTAAACTATTCTAAACCACTTTGCACTTCGTAACCTTTAGTAAAGTTTAATGAACTTTGATTAAGTTTAATGAAACAGGCTATTTTAGGCGCATATGTAAATAGTTTAGCTCAAATATGCTCAAGTTAAATTAACTTGCCAAAACTATTGAAAAATTGTTTCTATTGTGTTAAGTTCTCTCACGCACTACGACATTTGAAAAACCGACGGAGACTATTGAGGGATTGGCTAAAATATGGTAAAATATAGTAATGTTTAATTAAGCATTGTAAAGTTGTTTAATACTGCATATATTATATGTCCATGATTGAGAAATTCCTTACAACTGAACAGGTCGCAAATATTCTCCAGGTACATCCTTTCACTATCCTAAAGTACATTAAGGAAGGAACGTTAAAGGGAATTAAACTTGGTCGCGTCTATAGAATACAGGAGAGCGACATGGTTCAATTTCTGGAAGATAGGTCCGCTGGGGGCAAGAAAGTTGAAGTCATCGAAGCTAAAGAAGAAATAGATGATGAAGACAACTTTGATCCCAATTACGACCTAGAAAAACCTTCAAACTCGGATATTGACGAGGATCACTATCATATTATTTAGTATTTTCCCCTCATTCCTATGATCATACATTGCCTTTCTTGTGGAAAGTCGGTATCTAGTCATGCATCAAGCTGCCCATACTGCTTCTCGCAAATATCAGAGATAACCTTAGAAGCCAACGGGATTAAAGAGTTTAATAAAGAGAAAACTGGCGTGCTTGATTTGATGCTTGGACTCGTACACAGATAACCCAAATTAATTTAAAAATCTTCGATGCCCTTTAGCTCTATGCCCTTAGAGCATAAAGACCCTAGAAAAGCCCAAAAGCCCCCGTCTATTGCAGATGAGGGGCTTTTACTTATGTAATCTCTAGCACTGCCTATCATTGATAGTCTTTGAGCAATTCTCTATCGCATCCATTGCAGGGAAGCTATTTTTGATTATTATATCCATGTGTTCGAGCTGCTTCACGAAGTTTTGTACGTTTGTATCCGTAGCACTATATTTCACTTGGAATCTAGAGCCAATCTCTTGTCTCGTGGTCCCAACCTCTGTTTTTCTAGCTGCATTTTCTCCCTCTCTGCGTTGATCAGATGTTTTAACCACGAATGGATAATATTGCTCCTCGAGATCAGCGTATATTTCCTTAAAACCTTTGATTGGATCAAGGCCATTAACATTCATGTCAAGAATACCTCCAAAATAAGCCGAGAAGCCTTCCTTTGATTTAAAGGCATCCACCAAAGCATTAAACTCTTTTTTAACAGTTTTTTCCCAAGCTTCTTGTGTATCTTCCCAGGCATCAACGGTACCTGCTCCACCTTTCATGAAGTCCTCAAATTCAGTCCATTTATCAACTACGTCTTGCCAAGAACTGTTCTTGCACTTGATGTAATCTTCTATCCGCCCTGAATATTTAATTTCAATCTGAGCTAGAAATTGATCAAATTCCTCTTTAGACAGCTTGTCTTTAACTTGGTATTTATCCTTCAACTCATTTACGAGAGTTGTTCGATTTGCATACAACATTTTCGGATCATTTAGCTTAAGGCCAAATGGCAAAGAAAAAACTGCCTTTCTATCTACGACCTTCCTCACATAACGGATTTCCATCAAAACTTTATAATATTTTGTTTTTAATTTCGGTAGATCTTTGGTATTACAACTATAGTATGCTTTGCGAATCTGCTTTCGTATGGCATCTTCAGCCTTTAGTAAGTTTAATAAGTCAGCAGCATGGCATTGGTTACTGTAGAGCACGTCTTTCCATGGCTCATACAATTCTTCCAAAAAATTTTCATTAAAAATCAAACTATTTAAAAATCCAGTGAAGTCCAAACCACCCTTTAGTATACATCCACCAACATTTAGTCCAGCATTTTCTACCATTTGTTTAAGCTCTGCATTTGCTACCAACCCACTTCCTGAAGTTGCGATTCCTGAAGTCATGATAGTTAGGCACAACAAAAACATACTCAAAAGCTTTTTAATTTTTCCACGTGCATTGATCATTTTATATCGGGTTTAGCAACGATTCCTTTGCAGGACGTAACGATATCTTCAGCATCTTTAGATTTGTTATAATAAATTTTGGCAAACTTCTCAAAGAAATTTGTCATCTGCTGTATCTCTGGGAATAGAGCAGCGGAATAAGCTTGGCCATGCATAGCCTGAGCTGCGTACTGTATGTTTTTTGTAAGGTTCAAGGCATCACCTCTTGCCTTTGCTTTATCAACTTCAACGCCAACAATCAAATCGATAGAACTCACGCCTTCAGGGACTGCTGCTAGCACAAACTCTTCCAGATAGTCTTCGTCAGTTTTTGATACGACAAAAGTATACCCATTGTTTAATATTGCCCTTCCATAAACATCTTTACCATAAACTTTATCTTCTGTCAGAATTCCTACTCCCAATTTTACTGGATTAACAGACTGTGATTTTTCGATGAATTGATTCCATTCATCAAGAACATTATTTCCAAATGAAATATCATCATTTGGTGGGGTCATGATAGGGGATGCAATAGCAATAATTTGCATGTCGAGTGGAAGTTGAGTCAATGTGTCCTTACATTTTGCGGATTCGAGATAATTCCCCGTAGTTTTATTTGGAACTAGAGAGTGCCTTAGGGTTTCTTCAAATAGAGCGTTGATAGCTTCAATTTCACATTGTATGCAACTAGTGTTTGCCCCTGCTGAGCTACTTGCGGTATCCATAATAGTTTCAATAGTAATGCATAGAGGGACCTTTATAGACAACGCAGTACTAAGAGGATCAGCTGCTTGATATGGAGGTCCCCCAAAGCTCAATGTCCCAGGGTTACCACCTTCGGCCGCTACATTAAATTCAGGGCAGAAAGTGCTACCCCATTCAGAAGCTGCAGCTGCAGAAATATAATCGCCCTCTCCAATTTTACTGTCATCATTATCATCATCGTCGTCATCATTATCATCATCGTCGTCATCATCATCTCCAGGAGGCTGTTTCGATTCATAAGTATTAACCAAATCTCCATAACCACCTTCTTCCTTGGGACAAACGTCTTCCTTCAAAACATCTGCTTTGATCTCAACAGGATTTCCACCGCTAACTCCAAGTTTGATAGTTGCAATGGTTCCCTCCTGAGTCTCGCTGAATTTTGTTTCACTCGAAAGATCACCGGCAGGAGCTAGATACTGAGTTGGATTGTCGTTAGGAGTAACAGGGGAATCCATTGCGTCCTCAAATGGAGCACCGACTGTAGAATCCGTGTCATTCATGAATAATATATATTCGATCATTGATAAATCTTCGATCAAATCAAATCCAGAATCTTCCAGATTGCCATTGGCAAACAATTCACTAGGAGTAATGGCCGAATCAATTTCTTGCTGTAGGTCAAAAATGTCCTTCAATTCATTAAAGTCATTCATGATAAGTTCAGCATTATCAATAGTCTCTTGCATACTAAGATTTCCCGTAGACAAACTTCCACCTTCTATGCCTTGATTGTAATATAGTATATTTAAACTACCCTTCCTGATCTCTTCAAACTCCTCTTTCGTCAATCCATAGCTTTGTGCTACTGCCTCCACGGCATCTTGATCAGGTTTTACTATGAGCTTATTTCGAACTAACTGATACAAGTCTTGTCCATTCTCATCCTCAGCTGCCCCAACTGCTGCAAAAACGTCTTGCCACTCAAAAGCATCACCATATGCTACCGCACCATCCCATTTGTCTTGAGCATCTTTATCTGCCTTTAGATCCTCATCATCAGATCCGTATACAACATGCACAGCACTGCTTATTGCGATTACTGACACAGCAAGCATGAGGCCTATAACTGCGCCTCCCAAAACCGGAACAAATTTTCTGATGTCTATTGGCATGCTGTGGACGTTGAATCAATAAATTTTACTGGGAAAGTCTGAACTTGCTGACGAATACGTTTCAATTTTTGTTTATATTTAACGAGATCCTTGATAATACGCTCATACATCTTGTGCATTGGATAGGCGAGTCTAAACTCATCATAAGTAGCTACAGTCGCTTCTAGGACCTCCTGTGCATCTAAATATTCCTGGTTGATCTTCGCATTTCTTTTTGCCGTAAGTTTCGTGAGAACTACCAAATTTGTAGTGTCGGTGTTTGGTAAGTATCCAGTTACCTCATCAAGCACAAAGGTGTATCCAGAATAAATATCCAAAGCACCCATCCCGACACAGAAACTACTTACATTCAATATTCCGCCATTATCTGTGGCTGCACATTTCCCTCTGGAATTTGTAGGCGTAGTTTCTTTCGGCAAAGCAAATCCAGGAATGTCATCAAAAACAACTATATTGTCTCCATCCTCCAAAGAATCATTTAAAGTGCGAACCAAATCTTTCAATCTAGCATTAAAATAGTCATTCATTTCATTGTGATATAAGCTTTTCACACAGGTATATCCAAGATCTGCATATTCATCACGAAGTGCAGTTTTGCCACCTTCCTCAAGTGATTCATAATAAACATCTGCAAATGAACCCTCTTCGGTTGGATGTTCACAGCCACCACCATCTTCGTCGTCATCATCATCAGCGAACACAACCCAGCCACCGTATACAGACGTAAATGTCAGTACGAGTGTAATAAGAAATCCAATTGTACTTTTATACTTTCCCATATTATTTCATGCATTTATTACCTAAGAACCCAGTTAGTTTATTATCGAACGTTTTGTAATAGCTGAACATTTTATTAACTTCAGCATTAAGTTCGCCCATTTGCTCATTGATTGCTTTGTACTTTTCAGTAATAATTGTAGCTTTTTTCTCTGAACTGGTTCGGACAATTTTCGTTTTTAATAGTTCTTTTGCTCGCAAAATATAAATATCCGCAAGTTCTTGGCACTTTTTATAATTTGCCATAATATCCTTAAAATTTTGATCAGCCTGCTTGTCATAGTTTGGCTGGATTTCCGCCAAATAGGCATTTATTTGATATTTGTGCTGTATGTAGCGAGCAATTCCAGTGTTGAGCAAAGTGCTGCTTGCACTATTATTTTCAAAATGATTTTTGAGAAAAGTTATAAACTTTTCATTTTCTTGATTGAATTTTACTGCCAAGTCTGCCTGACATTGCAAGGCATCAACTTGATCGTCATCGTTATCATCATCGTCATCCACAGCCAAAACAACTCCAGCATTTAAAACCACCATCACAAAAACCAACATCCACATAGCCAATTTTTCAAAAAGTCTTTCCATATATTATTTGTTTATTATTCCAATATTAACCTCATTACTTTTACCAAAGATATAATCTTCAGTACTTGTTGAGATTATAGCAAAGAATGCGTCTAAATTATTGACGTCACCTTCAAATTCAAATCCGGCAGGACAAGGGCACGTATTACACTCTGGAGGCACAAAGTACACGCCAGCTGTAGCCTCTTTTATCTCAACTTCATCCAAATCGTCTTCTGCGTTCAAAGGATCAGTGAGGTTGTGTACTTCGACACAATCGCCAACACCGCCATTATCCGTATCTGGATTATTCTTGTCAGTTCCATACAATATATCCTCAGACATATCCGTACATCCATCACCATCACTATCGATAGGGTCATCTAATTTATAAAGAACGTTAGTGCCAAAGTCATAATACTCAGCTCCATCAAACGCACCTCCTTTATCAGTATCTTCTGCCAAAGGATTACTTCCAATAGCGCACTCAATGCTGTTTTCAAGATCATCATTATCTTCATCTCCATCGGGGTCAGTAATTCCATATTTCACTTCGCAATAGTCTGAATCATGACAATTATAGATAGATATTACACGCTCAGTCATCTCTATAAGATCAATATGAGTCATATTTTGTTCAGGATTCTTTGCTTCTTCATCAGTTATAATGAAATTGTTTTGTGGCGTAGCACCACTTGTGAGATATGGCGTGATATCTAGCCCAACCTCAATGAAAGGTTCATACCAAGGCTCACCAATAGTAACTCCAGCGAGATCGATCACACCCTGCATTTCTAGAGCTTCTAGGATAATCTTTAGTGCTTCTGCACGTGATATTGAGTTATTGGGTTTGAATGGCGTAAGACCAGCATTATTTGCCTCTCCTTCATACCCATCCACCAGCCCAAGCAATGCGCCTTCTTTAACATATGCATAATACCAAATAGGAGGATCAGTAAATTCAATATCATAGAATCCGCCACCGGCTTCATCTGAACTATACGGTTCATATGCCTCTGGCTTTCTAGGAATTATACACATCATTTCAAGCAACGCCTTTACGAACTCTGCTCTTGTAGTTAGATCGTAAGGATTTTTTACATTTCCAGCTTCATCATACATATCAATAATTCCTTTTTTCTGTAATTCTTCGATGGCACCAGCATTATCAGGGTAAAGGCCAGAGAATAAATTTGTAAATCCATATAGACTCTTATCTTCAGGAACTTTCGGAGTGGGGTAAGGTACATCATTTGGCCCAACAATAATCCCAACCTGTTTTCCCTTGAGAGCAGAAATCAAAACCTCGACAATAGGTTGACCACCAAACTCTATTTCAAATATTAATGGATCCACTTCATGATTATTATTTTTTTTGTTTAATGTAAATTGATCGTCAAGCATGACAATGTGACCAGTAGTATCAATGATAACTTTTTGTTTCCCTTCGTGTAGTAGTGCAGCTCCCCCAGGATATACTGGGTTATTGACTGGGAATTTTTGCATTACAAAATTATCATTTCCATCTAGATCGTCGACATGTACACCAAAGAATTCTTTAGTATTTGTAGCCGTAAATTCAAACTCTTCATATAGCCACACATCAATGTTTGGATCAGGGACGACGTACACAGATCCAAGTAACATGTCATTATCATCCAAAATCTTTAGGTGAGTGGGCTGAATAGGAGGAATTGCTGGCAATGCGTTTACTTTATATCCATCTGCCACAGCAACGTTACCAGTCTTCTGATTTATCTCTGCAATGATCTCTTCATTAGAATCGCTAACCAAAATCATGTCATCAATTTTGAGATCAGTTATATTAAATTGCCCAGCCTTATCAGTAATAGCGGCAAGCATTTTTTCAATCTGTGGAACCATAGCTAGTTTATCTTCAACAACTCGGTATATATAACGAGTCCTCATTAAACTAAATGGTAATTCTTCAACGGAAGGATCTGTGCTGCCAGAGGCCTCGTAAGTTCTCGCAAATGTTTCATCCAAAGTAATCTCCGGAACATAAACTTCGACACTGATATTTTTAGCAGCCGTGTTGCCAGATTGATCCACTACCTTCATTACAAAATTGTGCACGCCAGGATCTCCCGGCATTCCAAACGGCCCAACTCGGAACATTGGGTTGTCCATGTCATTATCAGGAATTCCGTCATAATCACCATCTATAGTTACATCCGTGTCACTCCACAAAACACTTGGTAAAGCAGTTATCTCAAGTTCAGTATCTTCTGCGTTTTCATATGGGAGAACTTCAAGAGAATAACTCACAATCTCTCCTAAAGTATCAAACGAATCACTCGCATCTAGCGTCAACTCTTTAAATATAGATAATTTATAATCTTTCTCGCTTGAAGTTACGATAGGGAATGGAGCTTCCTTATCAGCACACAACTGAGGTGCGACAATAGTTGATTCAGAGCCAGGAGAAACTTTGCCATTTGCCATTACGGCAAAAATATTCACATAATAATTTCCATTCTCAATCTCCATCGACATAGTTAAAGTTCCCGCACTTTCGATTGTTTCCTCAATAGGCTTCACGAAACTATAAGCTGCATCATCTAGACTATCCATTAAAGAATTCCTCAAATAAATCTCATAATACGAAACGTCCCCATCAACAGGAGCCCAAGAGATGTCAGCTCTCTCATGGCTTTCATAATTTGATTTTACATTCTGTACGCGCCGTCCATTTGCATAATCGCTAACGGAATTATTTCGGACCAAAGATAGCATTGAACCATGGCTGTATCTTGGAACATTAGTGTAATTTTCTTTCAAATAAACATCCCCGCCGAGTGAGAATATGATATCAGTATCATTATCATTATCAACATCACTAAATACAATTTGAGTTGTGTCATCAAGTTCCTCGGTATAATTCAAAACGTTCTCATTCTCATCTCCAATGATTACATACAGACCTTTTGGTGCTGATACAGGCTCGTCAGCTCCCAAGGCATCACCAAGTGCATCAAAGTCTCCACTTTGTGCAGAGGCGATCAATTTGCGATCTTCAGTACTTCCAGCAATATCCTCTATAATTTCATCGAACTCTTCACCAAAGAAGCCACCACCAACTGTTTCTGTGTTGTCATCCCCAAATCCGAAGAATGAAGAAAGGGAAGCGATTCTATTTAGGCTCTGATCATCATTTGCAATCATTCTTGTAAATTCATCGTAGTCATCGATCGACTCAAGAGTCGCATTCGATTTATTCAAATCTTTTGTGTAAGCAATAAGGCTATCACGCAATTCTGCCATTTGCCGCATCTCAGGAGTGTCAGGGAGATCCTCTACGGAAATAGAAGTCTCAATATCCTCAATACTTCTGTTCAGTATAGGATGCGAACCATCGATTATAGTTTCAGTAGCAGTCAGATAATAAGTTTCAGGAATATCTTGTGGCTCAAGACCCTCTACATATTCAGTAATTTTGTCCGAAAATTCTTTTACGCCACCAGCCAATTCTCCCAATCCAGGATAATCAGCAAAACTTAAATCTCCAACTTCTTCGATCTCATCTTCTTCAAATTTGTTTAATGTATCACCCGTATCATCATCATCATCATCTTCCCCGTAATAGTCAGAATAATCAAAACCAGTAGCATCAAATGGATCCTTGTAATCTGTCACGGCAGGGGTGAACATGTTATCAAGATTGTCAAAGTCAGGAGGTTCGATCCCACCACTAGTTGTATCATCATCATCATCGTTATCAGTTTTTTTATCTAGCAAGTAACCACTTGTATAACTAGCAGCACTACTCGAACAAGCAGAATCAACTGCTGGATTAGTTTGACCCGCAGCGTCCTTACAAGCTTGTTCAGCTTCCTTAGCACACATGCTAATTGCAAAGTCTCCATCTCCATTCTCTGCGACACACGCTCCAAAAGCTGCTCCAACTGCAGCATAAATTCTACTAAAGAATTCTTTCACAAACTTATCTACAACGGATTGTAAATTATATGATGTATATTCGTTTATTTTTTCTACTAATTCTTCCAGGCTGTCATTCCACACATCTGCCCCTTGTTTTACGACGGAATGGATGAAATTAACATCCATCTCAAATCCCATCTCCATTGTCACGCGTAACTCTTTCACATAGTCATATTCGATAGGGGGTAGTGATATAGCTAGAGCTGCGATGATCTTTAGTACGATGTTAACATTTGGTTGTGTCATAGTTTCAATCTCGGTTTCAAGTGCCCATTCAGGGACGGGCATAAGTGCAAGCTTGAGTAGACACAAGATTTTGAATATTGATTTCAAGTTGAGTGCCAATTGGAATATGAAGTCCGGCAATTTTGGTATCTCAGGGGGATCAGGTAGATCCGGCAATTTTGGTAATGGCAATGGAGGCAAGTCTGGTAATTCAGGCAGCTCAAAAGTAGGGAAATTCACAATGAACCCAGGGATTTCAAGCTTTATACTTGGAATAATATTTGGCAATGTGATTACGGGCAGATCCGGCAATTTGATTGGTTCAGGCTTGAACTTCAAGTCTGGCCATGTAAATTTCACACCCGTATGAATCTTTGAAACATCAAGTACCAGATTTGGCCATTTTGGTAGTGGGATTATGGGAGGAGAAGGTATCGCCACAAAAAGTTGCATCAAAAGCCCAAGCCTACTGAATCGATCATTTTTGCACTGGTCACAATCAGCCTGATAATCAATAATTAGAGAAAGAACAATCCTCCAGTTCTTAAGCATCTTGATCACTTCTTCGATAGCCTTGATCCATTTCATTACAATCCTCTGCTGTTTTGAGATGTATCCGCCCATAAATTTCATTATCGCATCCAAATAACAGATGATTTGCTGAGCATATTTTGCTTCTAAATTTCTCCATTCAAGAATCTTCCTAGGAAGCTTTTGTAATTCATCAAGATCGTCCATCAGTTTTTCTACAGACTTTATAAGTTCGTCCATATCAACCAGGACTTGGTCGCAGAGGGTCGCATTTTCACTGGTTTCATCACAAGTCCAGAACTCCTTTATTTTATATAGCTGTCCTTTTTCATACTCCATCCACATTTTTGCCTGAACTTTATATTTTTCAATTTCCTTTCTTGGAATAGTAGGAATCTTTAATGTAATTTCCTTTCCCTCAATACCGAGCATTGGAATCTGATTTGCAGCACGAAGGAAGTCATGAATAGATTGGATGCTAGCCTTTACATCCCCGGCGTCAAAGTCAGCGCCTGATGAGAAATTCTCCTTTGCTAAAGTTGGAGCGATAGTGTCTTCAACGATATTTGCAACGTCTGGATAAATTATATATAAGT
>CAYLOL010000016.1:0-17530 GCA_964385295.1 uncultured Candidatus Peribacteria bacterium | reverse complement strand
AGTTGGAGCGATAGTGTCTTCAACGATATTTGCAACGTCTGGATAAATTATATAGAAGTCGGGTAGATCGAGTAATTTGTTGTAAATTTCATCAATTTGGTTGTCAAACCAGTCAGTGATGACACTAGGGAATCCAGGTATTCTCAAATTCATTCCAACTTGCGCACTAAGAGGGGAGTCGTCGGGGAAGAAGTTATAACTTCCACTAGCATCGCCACCAGGAGCTCCTTCTCCGCTTGAGACTAGGCCTCCAGTGCCACTCTCTGGATCATTAACAAACTCCTCAGCTTCTGCCAAAGCGTCTTCAATCGGCCCCATAAAGTCAGGACACACGCCAAGCGCCTGCAGTGGAACTGCTATTGGCCAACAAGGTGATTGGTGTCCTACTGAAGGGCCAACACATGCGGCTAATCCCATCCCCCCAGTCAAGGTAGGGGAGATGTAAAACCTAAACATCGAAGGGAGATATGATGGCCACATAGTTGCTGTAGGAGGGAATGGAATTGGGGTTGGGGTTATTCCAGTGGCAAATATTGCAGTTCCTGGCAAAAAGAAATCTGGCACCATAAATGCATAGTTGTATGGGATAGGCAAACATCCAGCTCCAGAACATCGCAACAAAGCCATCGCGTCTTCAATAGCGCCAGAAACATTATCAGCCCATCCAGCACCTAGGTCTATCTCTCCAGAGTATCCATAAGTCCCATTTCCCCATGTATCAGGGCAGCCATCATAATCAGAATCACTATTTGAAGAGTTGTAAGAATCTTGTAGTTGATCTTCAGTGCCCTCAGGGATTGCATCCGACAAGGCATCCATCTGAGCTTGAGTTGGGTCAGGAGTTGGAGAACCAGGCTTCCAAGCCTCTGTGTCAAACATACTACTCGCGATCCCACTTAGCGCACTTGCAGCATCCAACATATCAAAAGGATCTGGTAGTCCACTTTCGGCCGCCGCATTCTTTATCAAAATATCTTTTCCACCAACAGGCAAATTGTTCAACAATGAATAGTCCACAGTTCCATCCGGATTTAAACCATCCGAATATAGATATGTAGACCCAGGAGTAATCTTCGCTTTTGGAAGAACCATTATGTCCAAATGCTTATCCCCATTATGAGAAGGATAAATAACAAAATCATGACCTAGTTCAAAATTTACCTCCGGCATGGAAGTTATGCCAACGCTGTATTTAATAGTCCGTTTTCCATTACCAGGAACAGAGATCCCACTAATAATATACGGGCGCACACTAACGCTAGTATCAATCCATTGCAGATTGTCAGTACATCCAGTATCCAGACACTCTAAACTTTCCATATCAAGCTCCGTAGAGGCTAGAATTGCGTCTGACAGCATTAAGTTATTTACAGTCGCTCCAGCATTCTTGAGAGTGATTACATAGTTAATTTTGTCTCCAAGCTCAGCAACTGACCCATTTACGTCGACACCAATCTTCGTAGAAGTTCCCCCAAATTTATTATCTTCTTCTATATGAATGAAATTATATTCTTTATTGTAATTTTGCGGTGGGATAATTTTGCTCGCAATTCCAGGCTTTGATAATAATGCAGATTGCAACATGTCCGCTTGATCAGCAAAATCACTTGCATCAGCCTCAAGTGGTTCAGAAGACGCGGCTCCAACTACGGGAAGTACGGTAGCTGCAGGCTTACTATTGCTATCGAGGGTAAATTGGATAAATTTCTCGTAATTACTTTTATCTCCCGCAATTGTTTCCATTCCCGCATAGTTGATAAATAAGTTATCAACTAAGTTTGCATTTGAATCTATGGAGAATCCAAAGTTCTTGCTGTATCCATAATCAGTATCAAGACCGAGACAGCTGCTTCCGTCGTTCTCATTGAAGAACACTCGTATATTTCCAGAAGAATCACTTGCAACCAAGTCTTCACATCCATCCCTGTTCATATCTCCAACTTCCATCTCAAATACTTTCCCTTAAATTTCAAGTGGCAAAGTTTCTCGCTCAAAATGGCCATTATAATTAGTAAACAAACTCAAGCATTCCTCTCCCTCTTTACAGCTATCCTTTGTGCCAAAAATCAAATCGTCAAAACCGTCATCATTAACATCAATCCTAGCTGCACTAAATACGCCGCCATACACATTTAGGATATAGCCGCGATCCATATACCTTCCATTACTAATGACATTTTCCAAAAGACGCACGAGCCCTTCTTCATATACGAGAAGGAGATCATTGTAACCATCTCCATTGTAATCAAACTCTAGCAATTCCTTAATATCTTCATTTCCAGAGAAAATAGGTTGTCCAAGATCTTTTGTGTAGCCGCTGAGATCGCTTATCAAATCAAGCGCAGGATCCTCCTTGTCGAGACGGATCATTGGATCTCCATACAAGATACCGGTTTCAGAAGCATAAGGAATATATGACTGCCCAGCATTGTTACCAGCAGCAAAGAGTAGAATGTGTTTGTTATCCCCCTCAAATCCAACGCCAGGTTTAGTCTGAGTTGACTCGGTCGATGTATATCCAAATCCAGGAGTCTGCAAAGTGTCTAGCTCGTTTTCCCGATCCACAAGATAAACGCCCTTGAGACCCTCAGTAGAAGAACCAGAGAATGCAGGAACAAATCCATATTTATTTGAAGTTGAAGCAGGTTTCACGTAGATTCCAGGACTATAACTAGTAGTCGCATCATCATAATCCAAAACATTAATATCAGAATTATTCCCGACATAATTCACAGTAGCAATTCCACGGCTACCGTCTATTACTAGTAGTGAAAATCCACCAGAACTTTCCGTGTATTGATCAATGACAGGAGTTACGGCAAGAGTAATATTTGCATCATTAATTGTAATCCGCCCGAATTCATCAACTTTGAATAATATTTCTCCACTTTGCTTGAAGTAAATACCATTCTCATCATAATCTTGCTTATAAGGAGCCCCAAGAAGAGGTTTCACATATATTCCCTGATTTTCAGGAATACCAACAGTTTCAGTATCTAGGAACACAACATCTACATTTCCAGGAACATAGAAAGTGCTAAATAATTCAGTCTGATCGACCATGTCAGAGAACACAACCTTTTGATAAGGGAATGAATCCGTTGCAGAAATGACTTTGGATTCAACCACATTTGATACTGCCTCAACCATTCCGCCACCTCCTATAGCAACTAATCGCTTACTGTCATTCGGAGTGGCTGTAACGGCACTCACAACCTGTGACTCTCCATTAAACAAGAAGGTCGAAGCGAGGTTGTCAGTTCGAGCAGGATCGCCATAAGCACCTCCATTGAGTGAGATGTACAAAGAGCGTGGCTCAAAATCACGAGCTTTTACATTTGTTATATGCTTTACGACCGGCAATGAAAGAACGCCAATATATGAAAGTCCATTCACCTCTGCCATCAAGTTCACAGTCCCCGATCTTTCTCCACCAGAAATAGTCGTAGAGGCAATTCCTTCGAGCGAACGAGCAGTCTTTGCTCCAGTGAATTGCATCATATTTTGAGTAGCTGTAGTTGCCGAGAATGTCACCACGGTACTACTGTCATTTGTGACAAGATTGCCATACCTGTCGAGTAACCTCGCTTCAAGCACAACATTATTGTCAGCATATGTATAAAGTTTCTCAGCATCAGTAACCAGGTCAATTGTCTTTGGTGCCCCAGGGGTGGTTGTGATCGTCGCAGTCTCAGAAATAAATCCAGGAAGATTCACATATATCTCTGCCTCGCCCGCAAGCGTCGTTGCCCTAAACCGCACATTCGCCTCATGCAAGAAACCGCTTGTCATATTTGCAGGCACTTCCTTTGCTAATTGTAAAAGATTGTCATTGAGCACACTGATCTCAATCGGCCCATTATAAAGAGCAACCACAGAGCCATTGTGTAGCAGCTCAGTTTTTAGTTTTACTGCATCCTTTCCATTCGCACGAATTGCAGTTTTATTAAATGTAAGACGAAGGTCTACATCATCCAGAACTTCAAAAGTCTGAGATGAGCCAATCTCATCCATGAAATCAATCTCCTTCCACCCATCTCCAAGTTCCAAAAAGGCCTCTTCCAAGTCATAGTCCATCAGAACTGCAACTATTTCTATTTCTCCAGCTTCATTCTTTGCGATTAAATCCACACTTCCAACTCCCTCAAAAGTTCCAATCTGTATGCCAGGAATTGAAGAGTTCGTATCAGCATTCTCGTCCAATATCGCAAACTCATCATCTGCGAAAACTGCAATT
This sequence comes from uncultured Candidatus Peribacteria bacterium, assembly GCA_964385295.1. Classification (GTDB taxonomy): domain Bacteria; phylum Patescibacteriota; class Gracilibacteria; order UBA1369; family LOWO2-01-FULL-3; genus CAYLOL01. Next base: position 13,293 of record CAYLOL010000016.1, on the reverse strand, counting down.
TGAGAGAACGAATTATTCGCAACATTTCCAAACTCATCTTTGATGATAAAATTAACAGTCGTCTTCGACTGACTATTTGCAACCAACACATAAGAGTCCGACTCAATATCGACTGCATAAGGATCGCCCGCAATCAAGTAGAGGTCTTTTTCAAACTCTGGATAACTTAAATCCACAGTCCCATCATCATTAATGACATGGCCCTTTAGCGTGAACGCTCCCGCCTTCGTACCAGCCCTAAGGTATACGGTAGCCCGTCCATCCTCCGTAACAGATATTTTCCCATTCTCAAACACGATAGGATCACGTATGTCCGACTCAACCCAGAAATCAAGTACACGCCCATCGTCACGGACAAAGCTTCCATCATCACTATAAAGCTGTGCATCGATCCGCATTATAGATTCGCCATCGGCCACCATCTCATCACTCGACTCAACTAGATATTTACTATTTTTATATTCTCGCTCATGAACAAACGGATTTTGATCATTTGGGATTGCGGCGATCAAGCGTCTCGCCCTAGATTCTAGCTCAACATTCGGCTCAATATATTTATTGTAATAATTTTTTAGGAAAAAATATCCCTCCCAATCCAAGTCTAAATATTTTTCGTAATATTCTTTGAACAAGTAATAATCTTCCCAACCTTTTTTCACGTAGTTATCATCATCGTCAAAGGAAGGCTGAGTAGAATTAATAATTGGTATAGTTGTAGCTGTCGATGGTTCTTCTGTGGTTTCAGGCTCATCGGCAGGCTCTTCAGTCTCAGTGACAATTGGATCCTCAATTTCAGGCTCATCGGCAGGTTCTTCAGTCTCAGTGACAATTGGATCCTCAATTTCAGGCTCATCGGCAGGTTCTTCGGCAGGCTCAGGCTCCTCTTCTTCATCCTCTTCTTCCAAAATCTCATTAATTTCTAAACCTCCAGGTTCAAAAGTAGAATAAGTATAGGTAGTTATATTAACGTCATTTGAAGTAGCCTTTACGGAGACATTATTAGAGCTTAGGCCACCGCTAGTATTTGCAGAGACCACGGCATTTCCAGAATTACCAGCAGTTGTTAATGTGAATGTAGCAACTCCATTAGTTAGAGTAGTGCTTTCCAGTCCCGCCAAATTCACGACAGGCTCATCATTCTTTTGGGTAAGGTCCAAAGTTAAAAGCTCTGAATTATATTCGCTGCCAACTAACTCTCCATATTGATCAAGGCCAACAACAGTTACGGCAAGCTTCTTACCTTTGCTTGTAGCAAACAGGGTCTTATCGACCGCAACAGCAACTCCCGCCAAATATGCGTCGTTATTGTCATCATCATCGTCATCACCAAATCCACCACCGCCCCCACCACCGCTTCCATCGCTACCATCTCCAGCATCAGCTGCGTAACCACAACAGTCTTCTGTTTCCCCAATATTACTTAAAGATTCAATAAAAGGGATTAGCTCCTCCTGAGGCCAAACCCATAACGGGACTCCTCCTTCATCGTTATCGTCATCGTTATCGTCATCATCATCGTTGTCATCATCATCGTCATCATCATCATTGAACTGATTTTGGTATTCATCGCTGAACGGATCAAACAAAGGTTCAGTTTCAATTTCACCATCTTTATGGAAAGCCATATCAAAAGATTCACTTTCATCAAATACGAGATATGCAGTTTCATAACCCAATGGCGAATCATTAATGTAAGCATCCTTTGCGCCACTCAAATAATACTCAAGTATATATTCATGCTTGTCATCAATCCCACGACTATTCCAGTCAATTGCATCTACAATCTTCACGGCATCTGCAATGAGTAGTTCCATGCTGCCAGGAGGATTGTCCGCCACGCCACTTACGACAGGGGATAGGTGATCCTCATATATAATGTCCGAGATTTCTCGCAGTGAATAATCGCCGGGACTAGCGCCAGGTATTGCACGGTAGCTTCCAGGGATGAGGGCAATCTGATCGGCCAGAGCTTTCAAATTCGCATCGAATTGCACAAAATTTGGAGCCTCAAATAGATTTGGATAATAAATCTTTTCAATATCACCAGGGAGAGTGAAGCTAGGGTTTTCAGGACGTGGAGCAGATTTGCCGACGCTTTGGAAAGCAACATATCTAGGATTATCAATAGGCATGCTTAGAGTGCCCATTGAGTTTAATTGTTCAGTAACGGTGTGATATGTCGGTTCATTATGGATAATCACACTCGATATTTCTTTATATACTTCAGGGAAAACTTTCAATGTATATTCAAATGCTGGGATAGTGTAGAAAGCTTTTTGCGAAAGTATTTTCCTTCCAATCTGGCCCATGTCGCCTTTAGGAATTGGATTTGAGCCAATCTCATCAATATCATTCTCATCCTTGACCCCATCTCGATCATTATCTATTCCATCAAATACACCGTAAGATTCCGAAAACATCTCCAACGTAAGATTCGGACTATCGTTAAGAAGAACGTCGCTAGCATCAACCTTATCTATATCAAAAAATTTAACTTTACCAGGGGCAGGCCCTTGACTACCAACATTAAAGTTAAGATCACTCGGCACGTCGTCAAGATTTTTCTCATAATATTTAATATAGTGCCCTATGAATTGTAGCCACCTACCATAATAGTCAAACCCATAAACTTTTTCCAATTGGTCATTGGTAGGATCTTTCGTCCCATAATCTAAGGGGAATCCAAAAGGGTTTGAATCAACAGAAAAACGATCATCACTAGGATTAGTCCCAACAAAAGCTTGCTCACCACCTTGTTGGAATTGCATTGTCATATCGTCGTCATCATCTGGAACAGAAAACCCACCAACGGAAGTTGGCATGTTGTTTTCGGTATCCCCGAGAGCAGGCAACCCTTCATAACAAGAGTTTATAAAGTATTCATCAATATCATCGAATAGGTACTTTTTCGGAATTTGAGCGTTCTTGTCCAAGGTCTTCCCATCTCTGTTTGGGAATCCAAATTCGCCATTTAGGCTTACTAAAGCATTCCCACCTCCAGGATCCAGGATAGGTTCTGCGGCAATAGTCTCAAAACACTTATCACTTTCAACTTTGCCGTCACTATCCATTACCATTGTATATGTGCAGCCAGCCTTATTGCCAAATCCACTATCCGAATATCCCAATCCAGCGTCTACCAAAAGTCCCAAATTCTCAGTAAATATTACTCCATCAGAATTACTGCTTGTAGTTGAGTTGTTATCCGGATCTACGGTAAATGTGGAAGAATTTACGTAATGAGTTCCTCCGCTGTAATGTTCAATAGTCAAAGTTCCAACCTTACTGCCTCCACTTTTAACAATTGCAAACCTGCGTTTATAGGCGTCTTCCACAAGCTTCTCCAGAGTATTAGTTGCATTCACGGCATATCCATCTACCCCCACAATTACATCTCCTCTACCCAAAACGCCGTCATATGGATTTGCGTATTTAGGTTGCAAAAAGTTTGGCGCAAAAGCCGCGATTCCGTATTCAAAATTATCTTCAACAATAGCTCCAGAGCTTGCTGCGCCTCCGGTCAGTCTATATACATCTTCCGGTCCGAGTGGCCTAGCATTGACTCCAATAGTGTGTTTCAGAAGAGCAGTGCCAGGATTATCCATGCTCATTGCTCTTGCCAATATAGAATACTCTCCATCTGTCACGCCAGCTCTCATTGGATCATAAACCCCACTTGAATCATAATAATCTTCTCGAGTAGAACCTAAATAATAACTACACTGTTTTGGACTCTCGATAGTGTCGAGGTCCACTCCATTCATGTAATACTTCTCATTTTCTTCATTAAAATATGGATATCTCATTAATGGACCATCGGTCGTATAGGTTACAGTAGTACCGCCTCCGAGAGGTCCCGAGCCAAGTTGTTGGGTATACAAAAGAATTTCAAAAGGGCCAATTGCGGTATTGCCCGTAAGTTTTGTGTATTTGAGCAACGGGATTGGTTCTTGAATTGCCTCGGCAATATCATTGATCTCAGTCTCCAAGGCATCATTAACAATTCGCAAATATCCCTTCGTATGCTCATCTTTCATTGTAATAAGGCCTGGAACATGGTCAATATCCTTAACTCCATATCTTCCAGTTGATTCACCCCAATCGTTTGTTGAGGAAATATATTTTTTTACGACTGCATAATAAGGAAGTAAATTTTGGTCAATAATATTCTTTGAGAAAATATCAGGAACCATCGCCATAGGGTCAAGGGCGCCACTACTGCTTCCATCTTTATCTTCAATCAGCCCAATCGTCTCAAAAAACCGTTCTCCCTCTTCCTCGAATTGTGCTCCTTCCAGAGTTTCCGACAGATCCTCATTCGCATTATCAAAAGCTCCATTCGCCCAATATTTATTGTATCTTTGGTACGCCATATCTTCCATGCCGTCTACATAAGCCAAATATCCAGCAAATGATTCTGGGAATATACCTTCGTCTTCATATATCAAATCACTATAGAAAAGCTTCTTCTCAAAATTTGCAAATTCATTATATCCTTCATAGTAGAGATGATTCTTGTCAAAAAACATTGCCAAGTCTTCCTTACCACTAACTCCACTTCGTGGTGCCTGTATAACTCCATGCCAAATCTCAGCCTTCGGGAAACTCACGGTACCATTCCTATCAAAGCTGTCCGTTTCAGAACTATATATATAGGCGGGGTCATTGAAGTCAGTATAAGGGAACATACTCACAAATCGATTTCCATTCTTGTTTACGACCGGTAGAGGAATATCTCCAATCAACACAGCCCCAGCCAACTTATTTTCGCCATTTCCATCTGATCCATTAATATAAAGATTTTCCAGCGCTTCAATCAGACTTTGCACAGTATCCTCATCTTTATCATAAAAAAGCAGCTTCGTGTCAGTCATCTCGTTATTTTTCACGAGATCTTCTGCATAACGGTTTATTCTCCCTTCCAAAGTTGCGTCACTCAATCCATACCCAGGAAAGTCATTTTTCAGTCCAATATATGAACTTCGATCAACATAGAGATCCTCGTCGACAACAAGGACAACAAGGTCATTTATTGTTAATGGAGTGTTCGGAGGAGTGATCGGCCCAATAGCTGCCGCCTCGGCAGTCTCAACAGGAGTCCAATTTACCGCATATGCAACTGGGAAAGAGATGATTTGCGTAAATGGAACAACGAAAGCCAGAAACGCAATAATCCATTTTTTTATAGCAACTAATTTCATAAGGAATGAGGAACGTGAGGATACGACTCTCCAATTCAGAAATATACCACACTCAACACGCAACAAACAATTGATTCAAGCGGCAAAACACGGTTTTGAATTGACAGAAAATAAAAAAAAGCCCCCGCACAAGGCAGGGGCAGTAAGCATTAAATCAAATCAATTATTGTACAAGGAGGGCATAGCAAGGATAATTAGCAACAGGGTCGTTTTTCAATCCTTGATGAACATAATTACAATGAGCGTTTGCATTCTCAAGATTTTCAACTTGAGCCCAAATTGCATAAGAATAAGTCCCTTTTTCAACGGGATCGACGCCACCATTATAAGGATCACTCTTATAGGCATATGGTTGCGGATCTCCATCAGCACATGAATCAATTCGCGCAGAGAAGGTTGCCTTTGGATCCATTGGGATTGCTCCACCTAGATTCGCCCAAGCTTGTTGATGGGTTGCTTTTGGGAACAAAGTTTCATCAAAACAAAGTCCGTAACTAGCTGCGGTAGGAAGATCTTCTCCTTTAAGAACACCATAGGTAAGAGCCTCCTGAATTGCTTCTAGAGTTGCAATTCTCTGAGCATCACGAGCTTGTGTCGGAGAATCAAGAAGGGTCGGAACAAGTGCTACCGCCAAAATACCTATAATTGTAATAACAATCAGGATTTCGATCAGTGTAAAACCTTTTTTCATATTATGAGGGGTTATGTTGGGTAAATAGTAACTCTAGAAACACAAATATTCAACCACAAAAAAAGCCCAGCCTTTCGGCTGGGCAGTAAGCGTAAAATTATTGGACTAGGACTGCGTAGCACAAAGCTGTTGCATCCCCTTGGTCAATAAGGGTCATGTTCGCACCAGCGATTGTTGGAACTGTCGCACCAGTGGCTGTACATGCGTAATTACCATTTGCAACATCTTCGACTTTAGCGATTAAGGCATATGAGTAACCAGAAGCTGTCTCCCCAGCTGTACTCATTTTTACATATTTGTATTCACCAGCACATCCGCCAACGGCTAAATCGTTAGGATCTTTTGGTATTGCTCCGCCAAGAGAAGGAAGATAGTAATTAAATGTTCCATCAACACCAATACAGTTCGACAGTCCATTTCCAGCAGCTGCACCATCTGGATATGACTCTCCTTCGAGATCTCCAGCGGATAAAACTTTTTGGATCTTCAGCAAGTCAGCTTGCCTTGCAGCATCCCTAGCTTTTGCAGGCGCTCCCAACAAACTTGGCAACAGTGCAACTGACAAGATTCCGATGATCGTAATCACGATCAATAGTTCAATCAGTGTAAAACCTTTTTTCATTTTCATAGGTTATGAGGTTAAAGTTTCTTTACTAACACCCATTTTAGCTTTTAACCGCGAAAAGACAAGCTAAAGTGAACTCGCAATATTTGAAAGTTGCATAATTGGTAGCATCACCGCAGCTACGACAGCACCTACAGTCAGTCCAATTATGATCAAAATCATAGGCTCGAGGATTTTTGATAATCCGCCAACAGTATTATCTACTTCGGCTTCATAGAAGTGAGCAATCTTATCTGCAATTTCATCAAGCTGCGCAGTTTTCTCTCCAACTTCGATCATATTTACCATCATTGGAGGGAAAAGTTCGCTCTCGGTAAGATTTTCTGCCAACGGGATACCTTGTTTGATATCCTCCAGTGCCAACATTAATCGTCTCCTATATACTTCATTACCAACGGACTCTGCGGTGATCTCCATAGTTTTCAATATTGAGACTCCACTATCAAGTAGGTTATTCAGAGATCTAGAAATCCGCGACAAATATACTTTCATTAAAAGTTTTCCAAACACAGGAATTTTCAATTTGAATTTATCAAACATGTATTTCCCCAATTCAGTTTTCTTGAAAATCGTAAGACCAAGAAATATTGCAAGAAACCCTGCAAACAACATTAGGCCATGTGCAATAAGAAAGTCACTAAATCCAACGACAATCCTTGTAATCAAAGGCAACTCCTCATTTGTAGAGGCGAAAAGATCGGTCAGCTTTGGGACAACAAAAACCATCATCGCAATGATAACCGCGACCAAAAGCGTAAGTACAACAATAGGATACATCATCGCACTTTTTATTTTTTTCCTCATCATATCTGCCTTTTCAGTATCGCTAGCAAGATTTTCTAAAACGCGGGTCAAACGTCCCGCAATTTCACCAGACTGAACCATTCCAACCTCCTGATCAGAAAACACATCAGGGTAAACCATCATTGCTCCGCTCAAACTAGAACCACCTTCTATGTTTTGATGTATATCAAGCAAAATCATTTTCATCCTCGGAGAATCTTCCATCTGAACTACCAACGATTCGATAGATCTCAACATTGGAATACCAGAATTCAACATGACGCCAAGTAAATGAAAGAACTGAGCTTTTACCTCAATCCCAACAGAACTTCTCTCAACAAAAAACGAATTAATCTTGTAGTAAATATCCATAAAAAAGCTTCCACTCGAGACCTTCTTTTTTTCATCTTTGTCCAATTTTATACCGCTAGCTTCCTTTTCCTGGATATTCAAAACAATCCGATCATTTGTAGGCTTCTGCCCCTTCACATCGTATGATTCCGATCCAGTTGTGTGAAAACCACCTTCCTTTGGCATATTATTCTGCTTTACGTGCTACACGATAAACTTCATTGAGACTAGTCTGTCCCTCTAGAGCCTTTATCACGCCAGATTGTTCCAATGTAATCATTCCATGCTCTTGAGCCTTTAATTGAATATCAATTGTACTTGCCCCTTCAATTATCATTTTTCGCAATTCATTATTCATCCTAAACATCTCATAAAGACCAACTCGCCCATGATAACCGGAGTTGTTGCAATGCTCACATCCAGGTGCCTCATAAAATTTCATCCCCTGTACAAGCGCAGGATCAACTTCACCTTCTGCCTTCACTTCACTCATGGCTTTCTTTGCCATTGCTATCAATTCGGGACTTGTCTGCGCTTCTTTTTTACAATGTTCACACAAACGTCGCACCAATCTCTGCGCAATGATCAGTTCAATTGTTGAAGCAATAAGATATGGTTGGATCCCAATATTAATAAGTCGAGTCAAAGACTCAACAGCACTATTTGTATGGAGCGTAGAAAATACGAGATGACCAGTAAGCGAAGCTTCAATAGCCGTGTCCGCAGTCTCTTTATCACGGATCTCACCTACCATTATAATGTCCGGATCTTGTCTCAACGCAGCCCTCATTCCTCTCGCAAAGTTATATTCAATATCTTGCTTTACCTGACTCTGACTGAGCCCATCTAGCTGGATTTCCACCGGATCCTCAATAGTAAGGATATTCACATCTACCTTGTTAAGCATTTGCAGACATGCATATAGAGTGGTTGTTTTACCACTTCCAGTAGGACCAGTATTAATGATAATTCCATTCGGAGATTTGAGCGATTCCTCAATATTTTTCAGACTAATTCCAGAAATTCCTAGTTCACCAAGTGGCGGAATCTTTCTAGACTTATCTTGAATACGCATTACGATTTTTTCTCCATTTACAGTAGGCAATGTAGATACACGCAGATCCATCTGACGACCATCACGAGTAGTTACATCGGCACGACCATCTTGCGGAACTCTTTGTTCATCAATTTTCAGATTCGACATAATCTTTATTCTCGAAACAACTGCAGGATGGAAATTTGTAGGATATTCAATAATATGACGTAACACGCCGTCTACACGATAACGAATTCTTACATGTTTCTCGAGTGGTTCGATATGGATATCACTTGCACGAAGTTCCAACGCATGGGCGATAGAAACCATCACCATTTGGGGAACATTTGCAGATATAATACTGTCTTGTAGTTGTTTTAATTTTTCTCCAGGAACTGCGGCCGCTTTGGCTGGCACTTGCGCAGGCACAACAACTTGCTGCACTTGCACTGGCGCAGGCGCCACAGCCTGAGGCTGTACGGCCCCATCTCCCTGTCCCTGATTTTGATTAGTCAGATCTGCCATTTTATTGGTAGTAAGCGTTAATTTGAACTGTAAAATTTATAATTTGTGCACGTGAATCAGTCACGTCAGCATTCTCAAAATTCAATCGTATTGAAGAAAGATCCATCAATCGAACATCTGTATTTAGAGTTCCGGAAGTTTCAATCAAATGTAAAAACTTCGTAAAATTGTAACCAGAACTCCGGATGCTCATGCGGAACGGAAGGATGGAATATCCTACATCTTCATTTTTCACGACATTTTGGAAATCAATATTCGCAACTTCAAATGGGTTGTTACGAGTAGCAAGTTCTTCCTCTATTGTATCCATATCTCGAACCAATTTTGTATATTCATCATCAGTTGGGAACACAGTCTCAAGTCCTTGAGAGATAGTTTTTTGTAAATCATCGAACTCATCTTTTGAGCTTACGTAGTAAGCTTTTTCATTGGCAACCTCGTCTTGCAGCGTCTCAACTGCTTGCAAATTAGAGGCGTAACCAGTCTTCAATTCACTATATTCTTGCCATTTAAAATACGAATAAGTTCCCACTGTTGCGATTAGGATTATAACTAGTAATCCATACGCCTTCATATAAAGTCTTTGTCGTCTTTTAGTTAGTTTTATTGATGTATCCGACATATTATTCAGTTAATTCTTCATCATTAATATTTTTTTCGTCCTTCATATCAACACTAAGTTTCAAGGTCGAAGTATATCCATCTTCGAGAGTTCCAGATTTACTGAACGACCGCATCTCAGCATTGCTGAACATTTCCGAACTATTCAATTTATCGATGAGATTTGATATGAGTGAGAAAGTTGTAGTATCCAATGTTTTTGTTTCGCCAACGATTGAAACCCGTCTAGATTTTGAGTCGAAGTCATAGCTTGTGTAGAGAATCCCTCCAAATTGATCATAGAATGATTGAGTGTAAAACTCGTCGACTTCTTGCGTTCGTAGTTCAAGCTCATTGATAATATCCGACCAACGGATTCGACCCTCTTTGATTTTCTGGATAGTGCTTAAATCATTTGTAACCATCGAATTAATATTTCTTACAAGTAGATAAATCCCCTCATCATCTAGAGCGTCAAAGTCAGTTGCATTCAGTACGCTAGCCAGTTTTGTATTGCCAATAAGTTTCAAAATATGTTGATAATTTTTCATCTCACGTTTTGCTTCTGGGTCATCATTGCTTCCAATGGATTGGATTTTCTGATTGATAATTGCACGTAGATCTTCCGTAAATTTATAATTAGCTTGAAATTCATTTGCATCACCAATAGCAACAAGGTTTGCCTCTAGGGGCTGTCCTAATTTTTCAGCTGTGGCCAAGAAAGCTGTACGCATTGGCTCTCGTAGCCGATCCATCTCCTTCTTTGCTTCTTCTTGATCGTAACTCGAAACAGTCTGACTTTCAGAAACGTCAAAATATTGGATGTACATATCTCCGTAGTAAGTGAACTCGTCGAGATACGCTTTTCCCTGTAGGTGTCTATAGTAATTTAGATCGGTCTGTAGATTTGCGAGCTCAGAATTACTTGAAATAATATCGTTATAGACCGTAGGGACATCCCACTTATTGCTAATGAAAGCAAATTTGTTTGAAAGCTGGAATGTGAAGAAAATGCTTGAAACAATACCTCCAAGTAATAGTAATGCGAATAAGATCTTTAGAAGCAGCAAGAATATACTTTTTGGCGCTTCAATCTCTTCGAGAAGCGATCTATCAAAATCCGGCGCTATACCAAGCATATTCTCATCTTTTTCACTGCCTGCGTTTGCCGCAATGTTTTTGATAATTTCTTGGCTTTTTGAAGGGCCTTTCGGTTCCTTCTTTGGCGCAACAAACCCCTGGGTTGCAGCAACTGCTTGATTCGGTTGGTTTGTCATGTTTGTTTTTATGTTTTTATCCAATCAGTATATCATTTTTTTGGCTTCCCGTAAATGGTTAAATGGCATTTGGACACAAAAAAACACCCAAAATAATGAAATCCTGGGTGTTCCTCTATAAATTTATTGCAATTCCACGGTTGCACCTGTTTCTTCGATCTTTTTCTTTAGTTCTTCAGCTTCAGCTTTGTCTACACCTTCCTTGATAGCTTTTGGTGCCGCATCAACTAGATCTTTTGCCTCTTTTAGACCAAGGCCAGTAATTTCACGAACTGCCTTAATTACAGCGATTTTTTGACCTCCAGCAGAAGCTAGAATCACGTCTTTTTTGCCGTCATCTTCAGCTTCAGCGTCTCCACCTGCAGGAGCTCCTCCTCCAGCCATCATCATAGGGGCTGCAGCAGTTACGCCAAATTTCTCTTCCAATCCTTTTACAAGGTTTGCAAGCTCAAGAACTGGTAGTTTCTCTACCAAATCCATAATCTTTTGAGCATCCTTAGATAGCTCTACGGAAGGCTCAACCGGAGCTTCTTCTTTTTTAGGCTCTTCCTTTTTTGGAGCCTCAGCTTTAGGTTCCTCCTTTGCAGGAGCTTCCTCTACTGGTGCAGCAGCTTCCTCTTTCGGAGCTTCTTCAGCTACAGCATCATCAGTTTTTTGATCGTCATCAGCCATGATAATTTAGGTTATTTATTAATAAGTTATTAGGCAGTTTGTTCTTGTTTCTCGCGAATTGCATCAAGCACTCGTACAAATCCAGAAACAGTATTGTTGAGGACTCCGTGGAATCCTTGTAATGGTGATTTGAGAATGTATACGAATTTTGCGAGTAGTTCTTCACGTCCCGGCAACATTGCCAATTCCGTAGTTTCGGCTATGCTAAGCACTCTTCCTTCAAATAGTGAGCCTCGTAGCTTTAGGTTTTCGTTCTTTTTTGAAGTATTAAATATCAATTTAGCCGCTGAAATTTCATCTTCCATTGAAAATGCAACTCCCACAGGGCCTTGCAATGTTTCCTCTGCAAGTTCCGGGAACCCAGCTTCTTTCGCTGCTAATTTGATAAGGGTCTTTTTTGCGACTTGGTAATTAACACCTTTTTCACGCATTTGAGCTCGCAATTCCTTCATATCTTTTACCGTAAGTCCTTGGAAGTCCGCGAACACGACAGCTTTTGCATCTTTCATATTTTGGATCATTCCATCCAATATTCCAGTTTTTTGCTCTTTTGTTAGTGGCATTTCGTGATAGTTAAAAAAATCTCGATGGGTCATAGACATCGAGATATCGCATTTCTCGTCCCCGCCTTCATTGGGGGAGAGCGGCTTTGGAAAGCCTTAATTCTGTGCGTCTCGGCAGGTCTTAGGGGATCGCCTACTGTCTATGACTGCGGGGAATATATATAGAAAGTTGGTCGAAGTCAAACCAAAATCAACATTTCATTGACAAAACATAAAGTTTTTGTCATAATTCGAAGCTATTTTGCGGATAGTGTCCGCAAACGAACCTTGAAAACAAAGTTTGTGACGAGTCAATTTTCCTGTCTCTTGATATTAGTGCTTTTAAATAAGCGCAAAACATCAGGGTTAGGAATTATTGGCTTGTCGCTGCAAACACAAGCAGTATTAGATATACGGTAAGGATTACGGTTTTCCCAATTTGCAAAGGAGAGAAGGTTATGAAACAGCAAGCAATCTCGATCCAACGGAGTCACCCCGGCCAACTCATGGCCATTCTTTTAATTTTTGCGTTGCTTGGTATCCTCATGGTGACCCCCGGCTGCCTCGCAGGAAAAACCCTCAACGTTTCGCCCGATTCCTACACAGAGTCGGCTGAGCTCAGGGCGGCTAAGGTGGATTACGTTAAGACGTATAACGCCATGATCGCCGCCGCGAAGCGCCTTGCAACTGCCACAACTGCCATGGGGCTCCTTGAAAAGACAGACAAGGAGCACAAGGAAGCGATCATTGCCCTGAAAGAAGCGGAAGCGGCAATGGCGGCATCGCCCAACGACGTGAAACTTCGGGAAACCTACAACAAGAACTACCGAGTAGTTTCCGAGAAGTACGCAGCCTGGCAGGCGGCTTTGAAAAACCGCCCGAATGTCGAAGCCGAGCACAAAGCGGCTACGACGGCAAATGAAGCGGCCGTGAAGGCGGAAGAAGTGTCCCGTAAGACACTGATCGCAGCCTACGAGGTAGAGGTCCAGA
>CAYLOL010000015.1:4727-18358 GCA_964385295.1 uncultured Candidatus Peribacteria bacterium | reverse complement strand
GGTTCGAGTCCCTTCCGTTCCGCCATTAAGATATGGCTTGAGAAAGCTGTTTTTTTGTGGTATAATTTCTGGATTAAATATCAAAAAAATATGGATAATGCAGATGAAAATCCTGCTGGGGGAGATGTCGTTGGGGGATTTACTTTGGATGGGAAAGAGGCTGAGGTTGTAAGGTTTTCCGAAAGCGACATTCCAAGCATCAAGACAGACCTTGATTCTCTCGCAGGCAATCTCACAAAAACCGATCTTGATGATAGTGTTTTTGCTGGAATGGGGGAACCCCACGATCTCGAAAAGGCTTTTAGAGAGGAAAAGGCGCGCAAGATCGAAAATCATATTCGCGAAGGCAATTTATTGTGCATAAGGGTAAATGGGAAAGTTGTTGCAATCCAAGGGCTAAACCGCTTTTCAACTATGTCTGATGGGCGACCGCTGATTGAGATTTCAAAAACTGCAACATTGGAGGAATATCGCGAGAAAGGTTTGGCAAAAACTTTGGCTTTTTATCTTTTTAGTGAGCAAATGAAAAAAAATCCAAATGTAGTTTGGGTTGCGTTTTCGAGAAATCCAGATGCTATCGCAGGACTGGAGTCTGCTGGCTGGAAAACAGCTGCTCCCGATAGTGACAACGTTGTTGCAACCACTTATGCAAAAGAGATGGCAGTTGATGGAGAATTGATGGAGAAATTTTGCAAAGATGGATACAAAGTTGTTTATTTTGACCCAGAAGAGAAGACTGCCGTGAATGAAGATAGAAATATCATAAATCGCGATATAAATACCGTTATGGGTATGGACGTCTTGAAATATTTAAACGAACAAACCGTATTAAGAGTCAAAAGTGAAACTAATGGCAGAAAAGAAAGGCTAGACGCCCTGCAAAAGGAATGTGATTCTGATGCCGACAAGATGTTCCATGTAATTTTTGGAGTTAAATCTAGCGGAATGCAAATGGTAATTCGAGAATATGGTATCTATTTCTACCATGGCAATTTTACGGCTTTTCAAAAAATCGTCCCTTCCTTTTCTCCTTTATTGCACGGCGGAGTGATGATTGGGCAAGCAAATAAAAGCCTGGCCAAAAGACCGGAATTTCTTGGGATGGTTGGATTTGGGGCTGAGTCATCTAGTGGTCATGAATTCATCCATATGTTTAATGCCATGCTTCCACTCAATGACGTGGGAAAAGAATATAGAAGTATGCAGACCGATCCTTCTCGTCCAATAGACAAAGGAAGCATAGGATCAACGAAGGAGGAGCATTATAGGCTATGGGCAAACTCAATTTTGAAAGATGAGATCTTGGCACGAATTGATAATGATCAAATTTTGAAAGCTGAAGAACAGACATATGATGACATTGCGAGTGGCGGCGGAAAACTTTTTACTACCTATGGGCCTTCTACTCTATATGAATACATGTCACCTTATGAGGCCGATACGAGCGAATATGGCACTGATCCAATCAGCAGAAAAGAGTCTGATGCATTTGATGTACTTTACAAAGAAGCCATTCGCCCAACAAGGCAACATTACCTGAGTGCATATAACCAAACGATTAGGGCTATCAAGAATGCAATAAGCGAGGAGATGCCAAAAGCAAAAATCAAAGCAATAATTATCGACTCTCCTTTCGATGAAATTGCTGATTCCTTTAATTTTGATTAGCCTCATGAGAATAGTGCGAGAGTAAAAATCGATTTGGCTTACTCACAAATGAGAGTGCCTTCTTTTTGGGCTTCGCGGATTTTAGCAACCGTTGGGCTGTAGATTGTTCGCAATTCCAGCTCTTCCAGCGAAGCATCTCCCGCACGACGATCTCCCCAGTGCTCATACTGTTCGTCTGCGATAGCAAGAAAATCTTCTACCGACACTGGTAATTCTTCAAAATAGCTATTTGGCTCCACGTGGAAAGATACATGCGGAGTTACTTTGTCGAGTGGGCCTGCAAAATTATAATCATCATATTCTTGGAAAAGATCCATTATTGTTTCTTCTCCAAACCCATCAATGTAACAATCTGTATATGCAACAAAGGACGAGTAATCAAACATCACGTAGGGAATAAAATGCTTCAACATATCACTCAGGACTTCTCTCCCTCGGTTGTACATCGAGGATTCTGAAGATAAAACTAGATGCGCAGCTTCTTGACGCGTCATGTCGTCCTGAGGGAAGTAGTTGTATTTTTCTGGGAGACGATATTTTTTTGCCTCCGAGGGATCAAGGTCTACAATATGCTCGGTGCTTACTATTGAATGCCTTATTGCATACTCTAAGTATGGCGCATACCATTCTTCTGCGTCGTAGTCCTGTGGCATTTTGCGATAGCTTTTGCATCCTTTTTCGCACCCATATTCGCTGCTTGAGTAAAAAATCGGCAAATTACTGTCGTTTAAGAAATGCTCTTTGGCATAACTTTTGTACCAATCCTTAAAGAAGAAATCGAATATTTTTTGAATTGTTGGTTTTTTGATTGTTCCGATCATCTTACCTACGTCTCCTGTGTACATAGACGCAAGCGTCATCTTTATTGCCTCTGCTCGATTAACACTTCTCTCTGGCTGGAACGATCCATCAGGATATCCTACGACCCACCCCTTGCCTTTTGCATAACAAACGTATGGCGCAAACCATTCGTCGTTAACGTCGGTGAAACAGTCTGTGTTTGAGAGATTGACCGGCTCTTCGCCTAAAAACTCGCTATTTCCATTCACTATCATCTTCGCTAATTCAGCTCTGTTTACTACCCCTTCAGGGCGGAAAGTCCCATCTGGATGCCCGTCCATAATGCCATTTTTATACGAGTATGCTATCGAATTAGCAAAAGGGTGGTCGCTATCTACGTCAGAAAAATTTTCCCTCAGTATGTCTGCTTGCTCATCTCCTCTCCCGCGAGTAGTCGTGTACGGAAATTCTGCTTTGACAATAGGGGAGTAGCACTCATCGCTTTTATCCTGATCTTCGCCGAATGTTAACCGAGCGTTCGCTCTTATCTTATAGCTATATTTTGTTTCGGTAGTGGTTTCTACAATGTTTTCGTAGTCCTGCCCTGTAATTTGTAGTGTGTCGTTTCCTATTTTGCCGTCTTCGTGACAACCAAGGGGGATATAAAAACGTCTGTCATCGATCTCCTCATCAATCGCTTGCTTTCGGAATTCGAGGTAGGGTTCTCCATTTTCATCCTCATAAAGTTCCACATCCTCGACTTCATACTCTCCCGCAGGGAAATCTCCAGTTCGATAATATGCCGGACTGTAGACTTGGTATGGATCGTAGTACCAGTAGTTAAGCCCGTTTAGTGGGCCATCTTCGTCGTCCATGCTTAGATCATCCAAGCGGCTTTGGCACCCATCTGAAAAAGTTTCTAGGTCTCCGATCGTAATCGTCATCGTTACTAAAAGAGCATCTCTCTCGGGCTGGAACAATGCCGAACTACTGTATGGGTATATTTGGAATGACGACGAAAATTCGTTTTTTTCTTTTAGTTCTTCGTTTTCGAAGTTTTTCTCCTGGCTCATGAGGAGGGCGTTGTATTCTTGTCCGTCAACTACGTGTTTAGGTTCGCCTCCAACCGAATCTTCCGTATAGCAACCGATTGGGATTGTTATGTATTTATTTTTAAATAAGTCCTCCGGCATTTCATATTCCAGCGTATATGGCGGGAAGAAGCGTAAATAGCCCTGCCCATCTTCTTGAATATATTTTGCGCTCATTGATTCATACGTGCCGTTGGGGATTTCGTAGTCTTGCGTTGAGGCTTTTGAGATTCCATTTGGGACGAGAAATGCCATTGTAAGTAGTGCTGCCAAGAGGTGTCTTGATTTAATCATTGCAAAGTAGGTTATTTGTTCGACACTAAGGTACACAACTTTATTGGGCTGTGTCAATTCCGCCATTAAGCTACGAGTTCGTCAAAAATTTCTTGATCGGTCTTTGCTTCTTGGATTTCAATTGGCCTCAAGGTAATGACTCTCTGCTTTGCCGTGAAAGAAAACCACCCGCTGTCACGAAGCTACCGATGCCTTTTTGGTATTGTGACTTGAAAACTTGGAGAAATTTTGATTAGTTTCATGGGTTTGCGGTTATGGCGTTTTCTTAAATTCGTAAAATAGTAAAATAATTTGAGCATTTTATGCTTTCCGAATTCAGGGTATCACTCAAAAATTAAATATTCTTAAAATTTGTACCGTGTTTCATTCTTGAGCACATCTTTGAAATAAGTTATGATTGTTTTGTAATTAAAATATTTCTCATGGATAAAAGTGCTGACAAGCTTTCGGGAAAAGTTAGAACGCGACGAGAGAAAGCCGCTAAAGACAGGACTATTGTTTCGAAAGGAGCGAAGGCCGGCTTGGATGATGGCGAGGAGACCTCTGCGGATGACGTTGCCCCAGGATTACAAATTGGAGAGAAGGAGGATAAAGAGACAAGAGAGCCGACTAAGCTTGATGTAGCTAATACATCCCAGATGCATTTAGCTATGGATGAAAATCCTGTCCTTGCAGCCCTCCCCCCAGAGAGAAAAAAGGTTATAATTTCAAGACTTCAAGCCGTAGGAGACGCCGACATATCTCTTGAAGAAGCTTCGGCTATATTAGAAGACTTACTTGCTAAATTTGGGGTCAATCTTGGTGAATTAACAGAAGAACAAAAAGCGGAGATCCAAAAATTTGAAGATTTTGTTCATACCCCTGGCGACAATGGCGACAACTCTCCTGACTCTACCTTTGCATATACTGGCGATGACAATATTGCTAAAGCTGCAGCTGGAATGATTGGCAGCACTGCGTTTCGCGGACCTGAAGTGAATGGAGGAAGACTAGCATGTGCGCAATTCGTTACGGCTGTATTAAAACAGACTGGATATTTGGACAATGTCATTCTTGGCGTTGATCTTACCGCCAGCACTCTAATTAAAAAAGGCTGGGCGAAACGGAGTCCAACTCATACTCCAAAAGCTGGCGATGTAATCATTTGGAATAAAACTGGAAGCAGGGTACGGGATGGATACGTCGCTAAAGGGCACGGACATATCGGTATTGCCACTGGTCCCCGAGATTGCGTGAGTAATAGCTCTAACAAAGCTACGCCTAGGCCACATAAGATTGGCAACGCCCCTAGTGATGGGTATTGGAATCGGCGTGGTATTGCAATGATTTTGACGCCACCAGACAGAGCTTAATCACGCTCATCACATTATATTATGGTAGAAAAGCCTAAAGTTAAAAAGTCGCTCCCTAAACTTGACGTAATATCGGCAGACCGAAATGCCGCAATCATTAAAACTAAAAAGGGGCAAAGATCCATACAAGGTGGAGATGAGCTACTGCCTGACGAAACCGACGATTCTGCGGTTAGTGAAAATAAGCTCTTTGATGCCATGACCAATGATGAGAAAGGGTTTGCAAGATTAGTTGAAGGCGTAATTGAAAAAAATAAAATCCCCGAGAATGTTTCTGCGGCGGAGAGAGAAAATATCCAAGAGCATTTTGAGAAAGTTAAAACCCCTGAATACAACGACTTTGAAGCTGTTGTATATTTCCTAACAAAATACGAAGGTCAATTGCCAGAGGCCTTAAAGGAAAATGAGGCTGCTTGGAGAGAATTTTTCTTAACCCTTCCGGATCCTCCGCCCGAGGGCATGGTTTCTGATGTAGAGACAGGCCCTGAACTCCCTAGGATAAGGGGGGATATCGTTAGCGCAGCTTTGGATGTTGTCGATAGCACTGATTTTAGAGGCCCGCCCCTATGTGTGGATGGTGGTAATCTCGCATGTGCATATGTTGTAACTAGCGTTCTAGCTAATGCTGGACAATATGAAGCATTTGACCCTGAGATTGCGGCCAGAAAGGAAGATGACCACCTTGCTGAACACGTAAGAATAACTTCTGTCTCCTCTAAATTATCCGGGATGGGATGGGGAGAACATCCCCCAGACAACTATACCCCTCAACCCGGAGACGTTGTTGTGTGGGTACGAGCATCAAAAAACGGTCGCGCTCGGGCAGGACACGCACATATAGGCATCGTGGTTGATGAAAATGGAAAATGCGTGAGCAACAATTCTGCTAGCAAATCTCCGAAAGTGCATAGCACCGATTATAGAAAGATTGATTTTTTCCTTAGCCCTCCGGCTTCTCCTCCAATCTACGGGCATTAACCCATAACAACCAGAGTACGGGGCTTCCTTACCTTAAGGGCAACCCGGAAACTTCAAACGACTGAACCAGACGGTATTAGGCGTGAACTTTCCTGTCCTCTCTTTTCAATAAAAATGCCAAGAGTGGTGGGGTGAGCAGGGTTGTGAAGATAACCATTACGATTATCACCGAAAATAGTTCGTCTGAGACTACCCCTATTGCAAGCCCAACGTTTGCGAAGATTAATCCAACTTCTCCTCGTGGGACCATTCCGAAACCAACTATTAATTTTTTTGTTCCGCCCCACGTTCCTAGTCCTGCAAGGATTTTACCGAGGAATGCCAAGACCGTTACGACAAGTGCAACCGCGAGAACTTTTGGGTCAAAGAGGACTTCGAGCTTTACCTGAATACCCGTCATCACAAAGAATAACGGAATAAAAAGATGACCTACGGTGTCCACCAAATCTTCTATGTGTTTGTGTTCAGTCGCTTCAAGAATTTCCATCACTTCCTCTGATTTTGCGCCTAGTGGTTCCAGGCTTTTACTAATTTTTGCAATGTATCCGGGGCTCTCGAATCCTTTGAAGTGAACTGGGTCAAGAATGAGTCCTGCCGCAAATGCACCAACAATTGGGGCAAGCCCAGCCAATGAAGCAAAGTATGCGATAAGGAGGGCAAACGAGATTGCAAACGTTAATTTCATTCCAATTCCTGCGTGAATTTTTGAGAGAAATTTCCCGATGTATGGAGCCACTAATTGTCCAATTACAATTGCCGCTACCAAAAACCCAATTGCTTTGACAGAAAGAATAGCAATTGTTGAAGCCTCCAATGAACCCGAAACTGCCAACGAACTGACAACAGCAAGAATTATTAATCCTAAGATGTCGTCTATAACCGCCGCTCCAAGAACGACTTTTGCTTCTTTAATTTTGAGTTTGCCAAGATCCTGAAAAACGCGCGCGGTAATTCCAACCGATGTCGCGGTCATTGCAGCACCAATAAAAAGCTTTGTTCCAAGGCTCGAATCAGCATAAAAAAGTTCTCCAACAACGAAAGCTCCCATCACAAATGGCAATACGACTCCGATTGTTGCGACCAAAAATGCCTGTGCACCAACCTTACTCATTTCTTTAATATTCGACTCTAGCCCGATGCGGAAAAGGAGTAAGACGACTCCAAATTCGGCAAGGAAAAGTAGAAATTCGTTTGTTCCCACAAGGTCAAACCAATGGAGACCAAGTAGGCCGAGGTTCCCGAGAATCACACCAATTATTATTTCGCCAAGTACTGATGGCTGGCCGATTTTTTCTACGAGAGTCCCAACTTTGCTCAGCATGAAAAGAATCGCAAGCCACAAAAATGTTACGGGGATCGCGCTTCCGTCTTCCGTGCCCCCCGGCTTCTCCGGATGTGTTCGCGAAGGCTGGGATTGCGATGAACATACTTGCTATAAAGAAAGGGATAAGATATCTCGCCGCTTTTGGGTGATGCTCCATTAGTCTAGTCAACATGCGTTCTGTTGTTAATTTTTTTCGTTTTTCGGATTATATCCTTTTCAGCGAGAGTGACAAGAGGGAAATAAAAATTCGCGGGGAAGCTGCGAGGCGCGGCCTTCGCAGGAATTGCGAGTGATTTTGAAATAGGCTATTATCTTGGCACTGTTACTTGAGATTTATGATTTTTACAAATAGTATAGACTCGATTTTGTTTGCCGCTGGTCCCATCGAGGTGCGATGGTATGGGATGCTTTTTGCCGTTGGGTTGCTGCTGAATTATTTGCTGTTGCGGTGGGTTTTTGGTAGGGAGAAGTTTAATGTGGCGGATCTGGATAGTTTGATTTTATATTTGTTTGTTGGGCTTGTTGTTGGAGCGAGGTTGGGACATGTGTTTTTTTATAATGCGGAATATTTCTTGAATGATCCCATTAAAATTCTACAGATTTGGAATGGGGGACTGGCAAGTCATGGCGCAGCTATTGGAGTGTTTTTGGCTTACTTGATTTGGGCGTGGATACACAAAGTAAAGTTTACGAAATATGCGGACTATATGATTTTAGGGATGCCAATTTCGGCTGGGTTTGTAAGGATTGGAAATTATTTTAATTCGGAGATTGTCGGAAAGGCGACGGACGGAAGTTGGGGAGTTGTATTCCAAAGATTAGGGGAAGATTTTCCTAGGCACCCATCTCAATTTTATGAGGCTGGGCTTAGTTTTGCAATATTTGCAGTTCTGATTTCCATTTATCTAAAGTGGAAAAAGAGATCCCCTCTGTCTCTAATGTTTTTGTATATGGGATTGTATTTTTCTACGAGATTTTTGGTAGAGTTTTTCAAAAAGCGACATACTATCTCTGTCGACTTTCCACTTTCGATGGGACAGATGCTCAGTATATTGCCGATTTTGATTGCGATCGGAGCCGCCGTGTTCTATTATTCTAAACGGCATAAAGCAAAGTAATCTTTAACCCTCTTCCTATGGCTTACCCTGCTTCTCTAACTTTTACTCATCAGAAGAAGAGCTCGAATCTTTGGGCGCTTCTAACAATCATTCCGATTAAGCTAATCCTTCTTATCCCTTATGGAATAGCATTGGCATTTCTTGTTCTAGTCGCTTACGTAGTTGGTTTCATTGGAGTTTTTGGAGTTCTGTTCACTGGTCAATATCCAAAAAGTTTTGAAAAATTCATCCTTGGTGTAATGCGATGGGGTTGGCGTGGGGCTGTATACTTTGGTTGTTTAACCGACAAGTACCCTTCATTCACCTTGGCTGGCAAAGACTCTCCTCTTAAATTAAAATTTACTCACCAGAAGAAAAATTCACGATGGATGGCTCTTTGGACTATCATCCCTGTGAAATTTATCTTAGTTATTCCTCACCTAGCTGTGATGTGCGTGATGGATATGTTGGCTGGACTGGCTTACTTCTTTGGAGTTTGGGCCGTCCTATTTACAGGCAAATTCCCAAAACCGCTAGAACGATTAATCATTGTTTATTACAACTACAAGTTTAGAGTTTCTGCATACTTAATCTGCTTAACAGATAAGTATCCACCGTTAAACTGGGAAGTTTAAGCCCTCAGTTTTCTAAGCAAGATGATTCCAAGAATAAACAGCAACGTCGAAGTTGTCGCTGAGATCATGCAGTATGTGCAGATTGCCTCTATTACGAATAACTGTGAATAGACGAGAAGGCATGAAACTAAAAAGCCTGTGAGTCCGCCCAGAGGGAGGAGGTATAGAATAAATGTTTTTTTGATATCAATGTATAGCAAAGATAGCATTAACATACCAAAGTAAAACATCGCTCCCATTAATGCTAACGGGATCCCCATTATCACGCTCCACTCACTTGATGTCACAATATCGCACCCACTAAAGATAAAACATCCGAGGCTTTCGCCAGTGAAATGTTCGACTGTTAGATATGTTGCATCCATGAGGCCAAGAAAGCTCACTACCACGAACCCATACATCAACCATTTAGGAATTTTCTTTGATGGCATCCCTAATAGCCTGCCTAAAAACGTCATAGTCTCTATTGGTTACTTTTTCACCATTCAGAAAGAATGTTGGCGTTGCATTGATACCTATCTGCATAGCATCATCAATATCATCCTGAATAGCCTTTTGAACTTTTGATGAGCCGTAATCCTCTACAAACTCATCTATATCAAGTCCTATTTCTTCGGCATACCACACGTAATATTCGAAGACTTCGCTCGCATCTTCTCTCCCCCATTCTTTTTGATTTGCAAATATTGTATCGTGCATTTCCCAGAATTTACCTTGCAACCCTGCCGCCTCCGTTGCTGCGGCTGCACTTTTTGCGTTCTCGTGATACCCCAGCGGGAAATGACGGTATGTGAATGCAACGTGGTCATAAAACTCATTCATAAGCAATTGTGCAATTTCGGTTGCACCTCCACATGCTGGACATTGAAAATCGCTGTATTCAATTAGCTCTACTGTTGCTTCTGGGTTCCCTCTTACCCAATCATAGTTGCCAATCTTGTCTGGAGTGCCTGTGTCTGGGACTGAATCAGCCGCTAAAATTATTACTCCATATATGGCGACCGCTATTATTACTATTGTAGTGGCCCAAAATTTGAGGTGGCTTTTTGCTTCCTCCATAAAGCTAGTTATTAGTTTTTAAGATCCTCTTTGGTTTCTTGAAACTGGTTGAAGATGTCACTTTCTCCGCCCTCTGCCTGAGTAGTCCCAATCTCTGCCATTATTCCTTCTACAAAATCCCCGATAATTGGCACAAAGCTTATTTGTGCGAGGATGTAGATGAACAATGCCACCATCACTGTTGCCCCGAGGACTGACCCGAAACCTACCATTATTCCTTTTAGCAATGACATCACGAGAAATTTCCAAGGACGTTTTAGAATCCTTACAAACTCAAGATTTTTGAGATTGCGAACTTCTTTGCTGAGTGTGCGAACTTCTTTTGCGAGTTGGATTTCGTCTGCTGTCTGTTTTGAAACCGCTTTGCGCGTGGTCGTTTTGCGTTTAGGCATTGAAATTGAGGATTAAGGTTGCTAGCATTTGCTGGCTAATTATATAGTTTTGCGATGAGGATTTCTACAAAAAAAGGGGATAGAGGCGAAAGTAGCTTAATGACTGGGAAAAAGCTCCCGAAAGGCGATATGGTTTTTGATGTTTTGGGAGATTTGGATGAGATGAGTTGTTTTACTGGATGGGCGAAGAATGGGGTGCGAGAAGATGGGCATGACGACGGAAGCGTGGTGGAGTTTTTGGAGCGGGTTCAGGATGATTTATATCGAATGATGAGTCTGGTTGGGAATGAAATGGTTGCGCCGGAGGGAGTTGAGGCTTTGGGGCCTGAGGATGTTTCGTATCTAGAAGGGTTAGTTGAGAAGTATGAGGCGGAATTGGGGAAACTGGATAAGTTTTTGAAGCTTGATGGTAATGAGGCAGCGGCAAGATTAAATATACTAAGAGGGCTTTGTAGATGGTGTGAGCGAGACGTTGTTCGGGCCAAGGATGAGCTTGGGATCCCCGCGGAGATGCTTGAGTATATAAATAGATTGAGTGATCTTTTATTCCTTATGGCAGTCAAATTTGATAGAATATCGGCACAATGAATCAGGGTGAATTAAATATATTGATAGGTGGCCCTGCTGGGGCTGGAATTGAAAAAACTGGCCGATTGATGACCTTGTCTTTCGTGCGAAGTGGATATTATGTTTTTGGGAATGTTGAACATATGTCGCTGATTCGGGGAGGGAATAACTTCTTGAGGGTACGTGTTGGTGAGGCTCCCCATGAATGTCACGTCGAGAAAATTAATGTTATGATTGCGCTGGATAAGACGACTATTGAGGAGCATGCAAATGAAGTAGTAGAGGGCGGAGTTATAATTTATGACGGAGAAAACATAAGGCTTGATGGCATCGATACTGGTAAGGCAAAGATGCTTGATATTCCTCTGAAAAATCTAGCTAATGAGGAATTAGAAAATCCTGTAATGGCAAATACCATCGCTCTTGGAGCTCTGTTTGGAGTGGTTGGTTTTGACCTTAAGGATTTTAACGAAGTGGTCGCAAAAGTCTTTGCACACAAAAGTGCTGAGATTGTTAAGCTAAATGAGAAAGCGGCGAAAATTGGGTATGAATTAGCTCCAAAAGGGGACGATACAATAGAGAGAAAGGATGGTAAAAATATGTTTTTGATGGGAAATGATGCGTTCACGCTTGGCGCAATAAAGGCTGGATGTAAATTTGTTGGGGCTTATCCGATGACACCAAGTTCTACCGTGCTACACATGATGGCAAAGTGGTCGAAGGATTATGGGATCGTAGTGAAGCATACTGAAGATGAGATCGCGGCAGCGGGAAGCATTGTGGGTGCAGGCTACGCTGGGGTGCGAGCTTTGACTTGTACTTCCGGCGGAGGATTTGCGCTGATGACAGAGATGGTCGGGCTAGCTGGAATGCTGGAGGTGCCATGTGTTTTTGTTAATGTGATGCGGCCAGGTCCAGCAACTGGACAACCAACTCGTACTGAAGCTGGGGACTTGAGACAGGCAATTCATTCTGGACAAGGCGATCCTATCAAGATCGTTTTGGTTCCCGGGACCGTGCAAGATTGTTTTGAGATGGGGTTTGAGGCTTTTAATTTGGCTGAGAAATACCAATTACCAGTTATCGTCACTTATGATAAAAGTCTTGGAGAAGGGTACTTCACAGTGCCACCATTTGAAGATGATGAGATAAAGGTTGATCGGGGAAAATTATTAACACAATCAGAATTAGACAAAATTGATACATACCAAAGATATCTGCGAACCGAGGACGGCATAAGTCCACGTACGATTCCAGGAATGAAAGGCGGAACGCACCGAGCAACAAGCGATGAGCATAATGAGAAGGGGGAAATATTTGAAGGTGCGGAGAACCGCGGATTGATGATGGAGAAGAGAATGGGAAAGTTAGCAGAAGCACTAGAAGACCTCCCGGGACCAAAGGTTTGGGGAGAAGAGGAAGCCGATTTGACGCTTGTGACTTGGAATTCTACGACATTGGCATGTAAAGAGGCTGCTGATATTCTTGTAAATGAAGGAAGGAAAGTAAATGTTATTCAGATTAGAACTGCGTATCCATTCCACGCAAAGGAGGTGGCTGAATTGCTCGGGAAGGCAAAAAAACTTGTGGCAGTGGAGATGAATTACACGGCACAGATGGCGGGATTGATTGCCGAAAATACCGGCATTAAAATTGACGAAAAAATATTAAAATATGACGGTCGACCAATGACCGCGCAATATATAATTGAATCACTCAAGGTATGACAGAAATGAAAGATCTACAAACTAGCGACCGGCCGAATTGGTGCCCAGGATGCGGAGATCACGGGATATTGATTGCTATGAAACAAGCGATTGTAAATCTTGATCTTGCACCTGAAAACGTCGTGATTTCGACTGGGATTGGATGTGGATCAAAGATAAATCAATGGATTGAAACCTATGGTATCGCAGGATTACATGGTCGGAGTTTGCCTATTGCAATGGGGGTAAAATTGGCAAATCCTGAGCTGACGGTGATCGCTTCTGGTGGAGATGGCGATGGATACGGGATCGGGATGGGGCACTTTGCAAATACTATGAGGAGGAATCTGGATATAACTTATGTCGTACAAGACAATCAGATTTATGGCCTTACTCTCGGGCAAACTTCACCTACGAGCGAGAAGGGTGCGAAGGGGCCGAGCACTCCGCATGGAGTGATCGAGGAGCCAGTAAATCCTATTCGGTTGGCGCTCTCAAGTCATTGTACTTTTGTTGCGAGAGGATTTGCGGGAGATATGGCTCATTTGACTATGTTGATTGAGGCAGCGATTAAGCACCGTGGATTTTCATTGATTGATGTGTTCCAACCATGTGTAACTTTCAATAAAGTAAATACTCATGAATTCTTCAGAAAGAGAGTTTATAAATTGGAGGATGAGAGGCACGA
>CAYLOL010000015.1:0-4627 GCA_964385295.1 uncultured Candidatus Peribacteria bacterium | reverse complement strand
AGAAATTTGACTAACGTTTTAACTCAAGTTGATAATATAGAGCTTGATGAGCATCAAATTGCTGCGTTGACTAAAAAAATATCTGAAGTTGCAATTGATTTGGTTGATTCTACCGTGCGTCTTTCTCTCGTAAAAAACACCGCCTTAACAAAAGGAGATGTGGATATTGATGCTACTTGCCAAATAATTATGGCTGATATTGAGAGCTGGGGTGGGTTTCAACCTTATTCGTCTAACCTTGCCCCTGATTCTAATAGAAAGTATATCTCCGCCTTCATGATTGCTTCAAATTATGCAAACGGGCTTGCAGACACAGTTTTTGGCAGATTAGAGGATTATTTTCGAACAGAAGATACCGATCTCAGTAATACTATACGTGAATATATTTCGACAACTATTGACGATCTATTTCTC
Organism: uncultured Candidatus Peribacteria bacterium; assembly: GCA_964385295.1. GTDB lineage: Bacteria > Patescibacteriota > Gracilibacteria > UBA1369 > LOWO2-01-FULL-3 > CAYLOL01. The sequence continues at coordinate 4,213 of CAYLOL010000015.1, read as the reverse complement.
GAATATGCTCCTGAATGGGCTAGCGTTAATTTGGATTTTATGAAATTTGGAGAGGTTACTATTGTTTTGGATGAGCATTATACTGAACCTTTATCAAAAATTCTAAATAGAATGAATAGGATATCTGGCTCATGTGAAGTCGGAAAAATTGACGAAGCTCGTGGCACTTTCACGGTGACTTTAAAAAATGGATCTTTTAGCATTGGAGAAACTGGTTCGGTTTCTTTTTGCATGATTGGAGATGACCATGCGGAACACACGTTTTCTATACCAAAGCCATATCTCATATCCGTTGAACCTGATAATGAAGCTAATGAAACCCTTCACTTTTGGCCAATGAGTCTTGTTTTGGAAAAAGGCTGTCTCGAGAATATAAGATGTACATTATTGGAAATTCATGGGCAATATTCTGAAGATACTCATTTCAGTGCAGACGATGCATCTTATGTACCTGAGGGATATGGGTGCCTTACTGTTGAACGAGGGGACTTCAAAATTGTTGGAGACCCAAAATCCCCAAGAGAGATCCATTTATTTACACAAGCTGCATCTGGGTCGATCCTTAAAATTGGAGAATATGACCCTTCTATATTTAGATCAATCAATGTTGAAGATAAAGAGTCATGGCCAGTAGGGACATCTACGAATCATGATGAAATGCCTCTGGTCAAAGAAGCCCCAGCTATTCCAAAACCACCTCAAGAAGAAAGCTCGGATGAAGTAGGCAAATTGCCTGATTATTTTCATAACTCAGGAGCTATGTCTACTATTGTAGAAATGATTGTGCCACCTCTTCTTAATGCCTTCATAAGTGCTGGCAAACTAAACAAAGACGATTCAGCGAAACTTAATGACTATATAAAACAGATAGATACTAGAATTGAAGAGCTTAGAAATAGTGACGATCTACTCGAAGGCATACGTCTTCAATCGCTACTGAAGGCTGTTGCCAATTCGGACTGGGAAGATATTGAAATAGACCTTTCCGTAATTGAAGTAGAGGAAATAAAGGTAGACTTCTCTGAGGTCGAGGTTATGGAACCTACCAATGAAGATCAGGCTGAGGAAGAAGCATCTTCCGACAAAGAAATAACCAAAAAAGAGGAGGGGAGGCTAAACGTACTTCTGACAATCTTTTCGCGTGCTCGTGAAAAATTCTTCCAAAAAGAAGGGTTTGATCAAGAACTTCAGCGATTAATAAACGCTAAGCGTGACCGTTTCAATTGGATTTCTAAAGAATCTCCTGTTGTTAACGAGCTTAAAGATTTGATTGCTCTCCGCAAGAAGATTACCGAGTCTGGCTGGAAAGTATCTTAGCATTTCTTTGTAGCCCCATCCGTTTTGCACGCATGAGCGGGGAGCCGGCGAAGGTTTTTAGAAATTGGTCGTCGGTTTTTAGTGAGAGAATTTTTTTGCGGGATAGGGAGTCGCCTGCAATCTTTGGATCGAGAAATTCCTTGTGTTTTGTAGAGGTGGACTTTGTATTGTAGGGGCAAACTTCTTGGCATATGTCACAGCCATAGAGGCGGCGGGTTTTTGAGATTATCTTTGCCAATGATTCTGGTATGTCGTCACGATTCTCTATTGTGAGAAATGAGATACAGCGACTGGCATCAATCACTCCAGGAGCAATGATTGCTCCGGTTGGGCAAGCGTCAATACACTTTCTACATGCTCCACATCCAGCAAATGGTTTTCGAGCTTTTTTGACTAATGATTCGTCGGGAGCTAGATTTGCCGTTGTGATTATTTCTGCTAGGAAGACCCACGACCCGAATTCTTTTGTTATTAGGCAGCTATTTTTGCCGATAAATCCAAGGCCTGCAGTTTCTGCAAATGCGCGTTCTAGGACTGGGCCTGTATCGACGTAGCTGAGGGTTTCGGCGTCTGGTTCAAGTTCGCGAAGATGGTTTTCGACGGCTCGGAGTTTCTTTTTTATAATTTTATGGTAGTCACGTCCGTAGGCGTAGCGGGCTACTCTCCCGTGGTCTTTTTTTAATTCGGGTTGCTCGTGATAATAGTTCATTGCAAGGCAGATGACCGATTTGGCACGGGGAAGAAGCTTTTTAATGTTGTGGCGAGGTGTGGATTTTTTCATGTATTCCATGGAAGCCTCATATTTTTCTTCAAGCCATTTGTCAAAAGCTTCAACGTATTTCCCTTCAAGTTTCGCAGGAGCAATTTTTACCAAATCAAACCCCTGTTCGATTGCAAATTTTGTTATAGATTCTTTTAACACTTTCTTATGTTTCAGTATTGGCGAGGTTTTTGCAATTCAAATTTAATATGATAGAATTCCCTCCTTATTACTTCCTATGGAACATATTCCCGATCAATTAAAAGTAGAATTTTTGAAGGCAAAAAAGGCGCTAATGGCAGCCGAAAAAATTGTCATAATTTCGCATAGAGGGCCTGACGGAGATGCAATTGGTGCAAACTTGGCTTTGAAGTTAGCGCTGGAAAGATTGGGAAAAAAAATTGTAAGTGCGTGCGTGGACCCAATCCCAGAGAATAGTTTATTCCTGGAGGGAGCAAAAAATTACGTTATTGATTTCGAATACGAAGACTTTGACGTGATTGTGAGTGTCGATTGCGGAGCATTGAAATTAGTACAATTCCCAGAAACAAAGCCCGAGATCTTGAATGGGCCCAAACCTTTTATAAATTTTGACCACCATGAATCAAACAATAATTATGGAACGATAAATCCCGTAGATCCTCAAGCTTGTGCAACTTGTCTCGTCCTTTACAAGTTCTTTGAATTCTGCGAGTGGAGAGTTGATGTCGATATGTCGACTTGCTTGCTGCATGGAATTTATTTTGACACTGGCAGCCTGATGCATAGCAATGCTACGGAAGAAGTATTCCGTATTTCTGGAAAACTTGTTGGGATGGGAGCGAATTTGCGGAAGATTAGCAAAGAACTTTTCCATACAACTAATGTGAATAAGTTGCGATTGTGGGGAAAAATTATGGAGCGGACCTATGTTAATGAGGAGGGTGTAACCATCTCTGCGGTTGGAATGAAGGATTATGCTTCTGTTGACGCGACACCGAGAGATACTGGCGGAGTGATCGATCTTCTAAATTCAGTCCCTGGGAGTAAATATTGCGTACTTTTGAGTGAGGACGATAAAGGCTTGGTTAAGGGCAGTTTGCGGACACAGCGGGACGACGTGAATCTATCAGAAGTAGCTGGAAAATGGGGAGGTGGTGGCCATCCGAAGGCTAGTGGATTCGGAGTGGAAGGGAAGCTGAAACCCGTGATGAGTTGGAAGATTGTGGGAAGCGAAGGAGAGTCGCATGCCTTAGAGTTTTAACAAATTCTTTACTTGACTAAAGTTATGGAATGGAGTATTGTTCCCTTCCTGCCTTTTAGGATTGGCCTGAAATATTTATCAGCGTCTATGCCATAGGGGTATGGATGCTGATAATTTAAAAATTGGAGGGGAACGATGAACTCGAAAAAATTCTTTATTCTAGTTTTTTTCTGTCTTGCGCTCGCCATAGCGGTCTCCGTTGGGATCTTAAAGGTCCACAGCGAGAGTGAAGACGTCCTATCGGCCATGGTGAATGCCGTGGCGGAAGGAAATGGGTATTCATCCACAATAGAATCCCCCCTAGGCACAGTAGCGACCTCGTCCGTAGCCGACGATGATGATAACGACGATGGGGACAGTAGTGCCCCTGCCGACACCTTCCTCGGAGGAGAGAAAGAGGACGAGGATTTGGTGTCAAGAGACATTAGCTGTGGCTAGCCGTCAGCATTTTATCACCCGTCCCAGCTTTCGAGTTGGGACGTGGTTTTTTAATGTGTTCTTTCCTTGACCTCGCGCCAGAACTCCAATAGAATCCCTTCGAAATAAGCTCATTAAAGCAATGTCTAAGCTCTATAAAAAACGACCTTCAATTAAGAAGGTTTTGGTATTGGGAAGTGGAGCACTGAAGATCGGAGAGGCGGGCGAATTTGACTATTCTGGATCACAAGCTATCAAGGCCCTCAAGGAAGAGGGGATTGAGACGGTTTTGGTGAATCCGAATATTGCGACTATACAGACGAGTAAGGGATTGGCGGACAAGATATTTTTCTTGCCGGTGAATGCGTATTTTGTGGAGAAGGTGATTGAGCAGGAGAAGCCGGATGGAATATTCTTGGCATTTGGTGGGCAGACGGCTCTGAATTGTGGGGTCGCGCTTGATGATAAAGGGGTAT
>CAYLOL010000014.1:15174-18370 GCA_964385295.1 uncultured Candidatus Peribacteria bacterium | reverse complement strand
AAAGCCCATTGATCCACTAATGGATATAGGGGAATTAAAACTGCACAGAATGATTAATGGCATTGATGAAATCTCAGTCCCTATAGATAGAAATGCAGTTGGTATATTGCAAATATCATACAAGGGAAAAGCTGGAGGAATATTAAGTATTGCCGAAGACACTTCAGGGGAGAATTGGACAATCCCTCAAGTACAAGGTGGACATTCTAAAAAATCTTACAGAATAGCAACGGGGTTGAGATGGGAAAATCTTCTAGCCAACGAAGTCGAAGAATGCTCGCGACATTCCAACGCAAAAGTCAGACGCATTCTAATGCCACATTATTTAGAAATCGAAAACATAGTTGAGGCAGCATCAAAAAACGTAGAATTAAGATATCGAGCAATTGCCTGTACCTTAAAAATGGAATGGTCTGACGAAGAAAAACTCTGGATTGCAGACGTACCAAAACTCTCTACTCCCCTATAAATCCCTCCACTTGGTGATCCCACAGCGAAGCGTACACGCCATTTTCCGCAACCAACGATTCATGTGTACCATCTTCCACAATCCTACCCTTCTCAAGCACTACTATCCTATCCATCACCCTCAATGTTGATAGTCTATGCGCAATGGCAATGACAGTCTTTTTTTGCATCAACTGGGCCAACGCAGACTGAACCAAAACTTCACTCTCACTATCTAGCGCACTTGTTGCCTCATCCAACAACAATATCGGCGCCTGCTTCAAAAACGCACGTGCTATCGCAACCCTCTGACGCTGTCCCCCGGAAAGCTTCACTCCACGTTCACCAACATGAGTATCATATTTTTCAGGAAAAGTCTTAATAAATCCATGCGCCTGCGCCTTCTTGGCCGCCTCCACAATTTCTTCATCACTAGCATTCAAATTCCCATACCGAATATTTTCCTTCACCGTTCGATGAAACAACGAAACATCCTGCGGCACGAAAGCAATCTGACGCCTCAAACTTTTTCGCGTAATGTCCTGAACATCCTCGTTATCCAACGAGATCATCCCTTCTTTTACGTCATGGTTTCGCAACAATAGGTTTGCAAGCGTAGTCTTCCCCGCACCACTCACGCCAACAATCCCGACTTTCTGCCCAGCCTTAATATTAAGATTGAAATGGTCAAATACAGTGGTTGAATCAAACTTAAACGAGACATCATTAAAATCAATATCTCCAAGCGTACTCTTGATATTTTTCGCCCCCAGCCGATCCACAACTTCATACGGCACCAGTAATTCATAAAGCCCCTCTTCAATCTGGCTATATTGATCAATAGTTTCCGTCATACTCGCACCAATGAAAAACAGCGATCGCATAAGTCCGAAAGTCATAGTCATAATAAGTACCAAGCTTCCAAGACTCGCCATCTCATTTTTCATAAGCCAAATAGTAATACTGAACATCCCAAAAGCAAAAAGAGCCAACATTGCACCATTCACGAACAAGATCCATTCAGATGCCATCCAACTCGCAAGATGCTTCTTCTGCCGATCCGCAATATATCTATTCACATATTTTCGTTCATATGCATGGGAAGCATTCGCATGAACAGCCGCAATATTTGAAACGGTATCGACCATCTTTCCCTTCATCAAAGAACTCGCCTGCGCATTTGCATACGAAAGATGCTGCTTCTTCTTGACCATAAACACATTCGCAACCAAGAAAACCGCAACCCATCCCGAAAACATAAGCCCAAGGGTATAATCAACCGATGACACGATAACAAGGTCAATAGCTAACCCAATCAAAAGCGGATAATAGTGCCATAAAATACTCGAAAACATATGATCAACACCACGAGTAGCATGTCCAATTTTATTCACAAGAGAACCCGAAAACTTACTACTAAAGTATGCACGACTATGCTCAATTAAATACTCAAAAAGATCACGAGAAGAATTTTCTTCACTTTTTGTAATAAGCCTCATCCCAAAATATCCACTCATTCTCCAGATATTCTCGATAATAAAATGTGTTATCGGTAAAACAATCACCCAAAACCAAAGCCAATATGAGTCCATAATTCCAAATCCTGAATCCACAGCCGCAGTTGCAGAATCTGTTAGTTCTCGTAATATAAGCAACATCACCCCGTCCATGATCTCCGCCACAGTAACCGCAAGTATAGCAAACGTAGCCCATTTCCGGCTCTTTTTTGCGATAAACCACATGAATCCAATTGGTTTTTTCGGGATTTTCATAATATTTTCACGTAATTAAGAAAAACAAGCATACAAGCTATACAACGATCTGTCAATCGCCCTGTTACTCATACATGCTATAATACAAACATGGAATCAAGATACGAAAAAATTACATTACTCCTCTACTACACCCTCAAGATTTTAATCCTTGTAGGTCTAGGTTTTGCATTAGTAAAACAAGAATGGGTCCATTCAATATTCATTACTCTAATATTTCTTCTTACGTACGCCCCTACGCTATTCAAAGCAAAATACAGAATATATTTCCCAATCGAATTCGATTTTTTTATAATAGCATTCATATTCCTATCACTTTTCCTAGGAGAAATACAGGATTATTACATCAAATTTTGGTGGTGGGACCTATATCTTCACTCAGGATCAGGCTTTTTGTTAGGAATGGTGGGATTCATTCTTTCATACACAATCAACGAACAAAAAAACATTAGCCTACACATGAAGGCAGGATATGTAGCTTTATTTGCATTTGGGTTTTCAATGACAATGGCATCGCTTTGGGAAATATTCGAATTTGGGATGGACCAAATATTTGCGTTCAACATGCAAAAAAGCGGCATCGTAGATACAATGTGGGATTTGATAGTCGCAATGATTGGAGCAGCAATAATTTCAATCCTAGGCTACCTATGGATGAAGAAAAAAATCAGCTTCTTCGCCTTTGACCATTCAGTAAAAAAGTTTGTTCGCAAGAACAAACATCTCTTCCACGACTAATCAATCTTTCCTGAAGCAGTATCTACAAACCCAGCTCCATATTGATATGTATCATCAATAATGTCATTCTTCCTCCAGTCTTCAACCCAATCCTCAATATCAAAAATCTTTAAACTACCGTCTTTCATTGAGCAAATACACCTCTTCAATCCAGCATTAATAATCATCTTCTTACAAATAAAACATGGGAAAGCATTGAGCACTTCCTTATCACCCTCTTTCGAGTGTCCATAAATATA
>CAYLOL010000014.1:8789-15074 GCA_964385295.1 uncultured Candidatus Peribacteria bacterium | reverse complement strand
CAAGTACTCCGAGCAGAAACAGTTTTTGCCAAATCCATATAGTATTGATCTTTTGAAGGTCTTTCATCAGTCATTTTTAATTTGGTTAAAATAATTCATAAAGTTTTCCTTATATTCTTCCAAAGTCCCATTATTATCCACGGTATAATCAACCTTCGCCATACACTTTCCTACCTGCTGCCCATCCTCGGGCTCACCTTGCCCCCATTCACGCTCAATTTTATGCAAAATTGCATCACGTTCAGTAGCATCACTTTCTCGCCCACGTTCCATAATACGCTCAACAAGAATTTCATGATTAGTTTCAATCCCAAAAACATGCACATCATCCGCTTCTCGTAATGCATCAATTTCAGCCGGGTTTCGAATCCCATCAACAACCCAATTTGGATTGTCACTAGTGGCAATTTTCTTAAGTGCCCGCTTCGCCAAAACGCCTGCCCCTTCAGCAGCCCTCATACTATTCCCAACCTCCATCATCTTCTCCCTCTCCTCTTCCACGCCTCGAAGTCGTGCCTCCTCACGCACCATCATCGAAAGCGTAATATATTCAAACCCCATCTCCTCAAGAATCTCAACAACAACCCCTTTTCCACACCCCATAGATCCTGTAAGCCCAATAATCATAAGAATAAAGTTTAAAACCGATCGCTAAATTAACACTATTTTGAGGCAAAAACAAATCCCATATTTTTGTCGTAGTGTGAAGGGAAATCCCGTACTTTAAAGTTGTTTTGTTTTAATATCTCAATCAATTCTCCCTTACGGCCAGCTATTCCTTCATGATATTCAATCAAGAACGTTCCAACATCCAAGAAGTTCTCTTCACCCATCGATTTCATAATCTCAAATTCAGCACCCTCACAGTCCATTTTCACCACATCAGCCTTCCCAATTTTCCTCAAAATAGCAGGCAAAGTCGTAACATTAACGGCATCCTCCCCAACCACCTCCTGTACCTCAACAAACGAATGATTGTGAGAATCAGCACTCAACTGGATCTTCCTCACCCCCTCCTCCGCACCTACTGCTAAATTCTTCGCCACCACATTCCTAATCCGATTCCGCTTCAAATTACCCTTCATCAGCTCAAAATTCCGCCCCACAGGCTCATACGCATAGATCTTTGCATTTGGGTTCTTCACACCCGCATACACCGAAAAACACCCAATATGCGCCCCTATATCCACGATAGTACCCGCCCCTACAATCGCCTCATCCAATATCTTATAATCCAAATCCACAAAAACCTCATCCACCACAGACAAATCCGCCTCGGTCGGACACTCAATCTCTACTTCTTTTCCAAAAACTTTTACATGCTTCATCGCACACATTCTATATACCCATCACATTCTCGTCCAGTATAACCCGCAGTCTCGATATATCCTTCGTGTCGAGGTCCAGAAATATTCAGATTTTCGATATACCCATCATGCGACGTAGTATCAACTCGAAGCCCTTGCGTAGGCACATATGGATACTCAGGACCAGGATAATTTCCAGCCTTTGCATTAATAACTGATTTTGCGTCAGGAATGATAGGCTGAGATTGTAATTCGGAAGCATAATAACCAGAAAGACTTCCCCTCATAGCCACACGTGGAATCTCAACTTTTACATCATCAATTTGCCCACGAACAGTCGTGTCGTTATATACAGTCACTTTTTTCTCCATTTCCGGCTCTTCCGCACCACAAGCCGAAAACACAAATAAAGAAACTACGAGAATTGGTAGAATTTTAACGGATTTAGTAAACATATAGTTTGGGTTAATTTCTCCATCCTAATATTTCGGCAACCTCATCATGAACCCCGGCCGCCTCCAAAAGAGCTAAAAAATTAGACTCAGAACCAAGAGAAGACTTTAACAAATCAACTTGTGTAGCAACGATATCTGGGTTTCCCCCATTACTCAATGTCCTTAAAAGATTATTCAAAAAATACCGAGCATTATTATCCTGCCCTGGAGCAACCATCTCCAAAACCGCATTTACCCTCGATTTTTCTGCTTTTCCAAGACTCATATTCTTAAAATTAATTGCAAATAAAGATACCACAATTCCCCCAATCCGTCAACCCTCAATCCCTCCACTTTATACTACATCCCATACTTGGAAACTGCTTTTCTTCAAGCCTCAACCCCTTCATCAAAACATCCAAGGCCTCGTCCAATTCTCGCTTAGTCACTTCGTCTTCTTCCTGCCAATTATCATCAATCCGCCCATGATAAGTCAATTTCCGATCCTCATCATATACAAAAATATCGGGAGTACACTGCGCTTTATACGCCCTCGCGACTTCCTGAGTTTCATCAAGCAAATAAGGGAAATTCATCCCATATTTCTCATAATATTCCTTCATTTTTTCCATACTATCTTCGGGATAATCTGGATTGTAATTCGGATTAATTCCAACAAATTTCACTCCATCCATATATTTCTCCTGCAACTTAACCAGCCTCCCCCAAACCGCCTGCACATAAGGACAATGATTACACATAAATACCACAACAAGCACCTTCGCCCCTGCAAAATCACCCAATGCATAAGTCTTATCATCCGTACCAGGCAACGAAAAATCAACTGCCGGCTCCCCCATCAGGATATCCAAAGATTCTAAAAGTACCATATGTCATTTTGTTAAAAAATGCTTCCAATTAAAAATCTGCCCAAATCTGCTGATTCGTAACTTCATGATGATAAATTATTTCATGAGCTTTAACGGTCGTTCCAAGATCCCGCGGACTTCTATCTGCAGTAATTCGCTTTAAATCAAGATATTTTTTCCGATTTTGCTCTCCCATCACTTCACCCATAAATTTGCTCTTGGCAAACGCATCCATTGCCACGTAAATATTGCTTGGAAGTTTTTTCACCCCTTTGTTGTGAACTATTTTATGAACTTTCTTATACTCAGAATTACTCATCTCCATTCCTTTTAGCCCAGCCTTAGTTAAAGAATAAATCAAAAGATATGGATTCGCATCCGGCGCAACAGCCCGAACTTCTATTCGTGCGCTCTTCTCATTCCCAAATGGGATTCTAACCATGGATCCTCTGTCCACACCCGAAACTTTAATCTCGTTTGGAGCTTCAAATTTAGGATCAAGGCGACGGTAAGCATTTACACTCGAATTCATAACCAAACAAAGATCTTTTGCATAATGCAAAATTCCGGTAATAAATTTATGTCCCTCTTCCGAAAGTCCACTCTCCCCATTTTTATCATAAAAAATATTTACTCCGTCCCGCGACAAAGACACATTGGTATGCATACCATTCCCGTTCACCCCTTGTATTGGTTTTGGCAAAAAACTTGCAGTTAATCCCAAAAATCTGGCCACTTGTCTCACTGTCATCTTATAAAGTTGAACCTGATCGGCCGTTTCTAGAGCAGTTGAATATTTGAAAGTTAATTCAAACTGGGCAGGAGCAACTTCCGGATGATCCTTCTCGTTCTCAAACCCAAGAGCTCTCTGAACCCCAGCAACCTTATCAATAAACAACTTCAAAGAATCCTGCGGCAAACAATTAAAATACCCACTCTCAGTCGCAAGCTCAAAACCATTCTCTTTTTCAAACCTCTGTTCAACACGCTCCCCTTTAAACAAAACCCCTTCTATTTCGGGTGCAACATTAACTACGATATTCTTGTCTTTTTGCAATTTGGTCAACAATTTCGCTAAATTAGCCCTAAAATCCCCTTCGTAAATACCCCCTTCAAGATCACAAATATTAGCAAATACCAACATTTTCCACGCCCCAAAAACATCAGCAGGAACCCACCTAAATGTAGCCCAGTCAATCTTTAATCTTAAGTCCGATTCGCATTGTTCGGTAAATCCTCTAATAGAAGATCCATCGAAAGTAAGATTGTCATATGCGCCAACAAAAAACTTCTTATCATAATCAAGCATCTGAAATCGCCCCTCCATATCAGTAAAACAAACAACAACTGCCCTAATTTTCCTTTCTTCTTGAAGATATTCCAAAAATCTTTTTTTGAATTCTGCCTCGGAAACTCCAGCCAAACGATCCTTTTTTATTTCTAAATTTTTTGCTTCCAACTCATCATAAGTCAACTCCAACAAATCTCCACTATTAGCAAAAATATCAGGCCTCTCGTGACCCTCAACTTTAGATAAAACACCACTCGCAATCTGTGCCTGTATAGTTTTTTCCGCCATAATCATAAAAATTAAATTCAATAATACGACAAAGCTATCAATTTTATAAAAAAACTACAAGTTTTTCCATAAAAACTAACGGTTTCACACAAAAAATAACGAAATTCCTCCAGTAATCAGCATAAAAATAAAAGCCATAATTATTTTCAAGGCCACCTTCTTATTCCCAAATAGCAAAAATATTCCTCCCTTGACCACTGTATTCGTCATCGCAGCCAAAGATATTGCAAATACCCCAGCATCATTTGAAAGCCCATCTTTAGCCAAATTTGCAACGGAAACAGTAATCGCATCCACATCCAAAATAGCCGAAATCACAGCAGTCCCATATAGCCCTCGATCCCCAAACACATCAATCGCATATTTCGACAGAAACAAAATCAAAGCAAAAAACGCTCCAAACTTCAGAGCTTGCACAATATTAAAAGGATTATTTATTCCAGAAAGACGTTTCTTCATTCCCTCTTTTGCGGATTTGCCATCTTTGACACACCACAAGAAAACCGCACAAACAAGGCCCGCAATCCCCATAGCCCCAATCGGGATAACTAAATCGTAGAAAAGCTCTATATTCAAAACTGCCACCTCAATCAATACTCGAAAAAACATCGCACTACTCGCTAACACCACGGCAAAAGCATACGGATTCACGATATTACTATTCTTCTTGCTCTGCTCAGAGAAGGTAAAAGCCAAAGCAGTACTCGAAATAAGCCCTGCAAAAAATCCCGTCACTCCAATCCCCCTCTTCGCCCCAAGCAATTTCACGGCCACATAACTCACTAAGCTAATCCCTGATACAAACACTACCATCAGCCAAGTCAAATACGGGTTAAAAGCTTCATACGGCCCAAACCCCTGATTCGGCAAAAACGGCAGAATAGCAATAGACGCTATCAGAATGGCCACTCCATATTGTCGGGGAATTGCGATTTTCACCGCTGCATGATAACATATCCTCTGTCCGCAAGTGAACTCTTTAACCCCTCATTCATGTTCACACCTACTAACTTATTGCTTGCGCTAGCAGTATGGATTCTCGCTATGGGAATTCCTGCACTAGTGAACCCAAAAGGGTTTATGAAAGCAATGAAACCAATTATGACTAACACCGAATACCTGCGCATTATAGCGCCATTCGTTCTGTTAGTAAGCTTCCTATTCCTGACGGTTCACTGGCAATTCAATACAGGTTGGGATTGGATGCTAATCTTTCCCCTATTCGGTTGGATCGGAGTCCTAAAGGGACTTATCTTCCTGTGGTTCCCAAAATTCGTTGGAAAAAACATGAAAATGTTCTTCGGGTCAAAAGAAATGATGACCTTTTGGGGATTCCTTATAACAGCAATAGGGCTACTGTTCGCATACGTAGCACTGTACTTGATCTAAGCACTATTACTTAGCGTTTTTTGTAAGAGTTTTAAGAGCCTTTGTAGAGATTTTCATACGCTTAGTCACGCCATTGATGGTAACCTTCTTGGTTACCAGATTTGGCATAAATCTGCGTCTAGTGGCATTCATGGCTTTACTACGGTTATTTCCCGCAGAAGGTTTTTTGCCTGTAATTTCACATATTTTAGACATAATTTTGGTCAAAAGCGGGACTATTCTAACAATTCTCCAACAAATAGCAACCCGAATTAAAAAAATTGGACAATTATTTCGCGTGAAGCTATCATCCAGTCATCATTTCAATATTAATACATGGCTAAACGAGTAGAAAAAGATTTTCTGGGAAAAGTTGAAATTCCCAAAAATGCTTATTACGGGTCTACCACGGCTCGCGCAAAACAGAATTTTCGTATCAGCGGCTTAACAGCGCCTGACGTATTTACGCACGCACTCGGCCTAACGAAAATGGCTTCATTCAAAGCGAACTCATCACTTGGATTAATAGAAAAAAAATCTCAAAAAGCAATCACTCAAGCATGCCAGGAATTTATAGATGGGAAATTTGATAATGAATTTAGCGTAGATATCTTCCAGGCTGGAGCAGGCACAAGCTACAATATGAATGCAAACGAAGTGATCGCAAACCGCGCAAACGAGCTAATGAAAGGCAAAAAAGGAGAATACAAATTCGTCCACCCAAACAA
>CAYLOL010000014.1:6478-8689 GCA_964385295.1 uncultured Candidatus Peribacteria bacterium | reverse complement strand
AAACACCTCTCGGAACTCACGAAGATTAAATTCAAACCTGCCAAAAATGCTACACAGGCAGCAAATGATTTCAGTAGATTCATGCATTTCTCAAGTTCATTAACATCACTAGCTACAACATTGACCAACCTCTGCGGAAACATAAAATTAATGAGCTGTGGACCAAAGGCAGGACTCGGAGAATTAACACTTCCGGCCGTCCAAGCGGGATCATCTGCAATGCCAGGAAAAGTAAATCCATCAATTCTAGAAGCAGTAGAGATGATATGCCTCCAAGTCTTCGGGAACAGTGAAACAATCCGTTTAGCCGCACAGAAAAGCCAATTTGAGCTAAATATCTACTGCCCAATAATAATGAGTAACATGCTTCAATCAATAGAAATACTCACAAACGGAATCACCACTCTAGCTGAACTCGCAATCAAAAATCTCATAATTAATAAAAGTAAAATCAAAGAAACTTTGGACAACAGTCTCTCAACTGCAACCTGCCTAGTCCCCCATCTTGGCTACCAACTAACAGCAGAAATAGCAAAATCAGCTCTTCGTGAAAATCGCACAATCAAACAAGAAGTCTTAAAAAGAAAACTTCTTCCCGAGACTAAGTTAGACAAAATCCTTCAACAAACGTATTAAAAATCTCCTCATACAAAGGATAATTCCTACTCAAAACTCGTAGGTATAATTCATGAATATTCCCATCCTCAAGCACGAAATAATGCTTCAATGAATCTTCCCCAGCCCCTTCATTCACAAAAACTCCATCTCCAACAAACTCATAAGTAAACCCAGAATATTCACCCATCACAAACTCGGTCAATTCCTCATACTCTTTATAATTCATAACCATTCGCGAACCAATCTCGATCTTATAATCATGCGTAACCATCTCGTGATCCTCCTCGATTTCATACTTATCCCACTTCGTAAATTTCACTCCTCCTCCATCAGCCAATCGTTCAATTTCAAAATCTTCCAACAACGGCAGTTCATAAGAATACTTTTCATTAACATAAGTTGTAGGTTTCTCTACTTCAACAACGTCTTCCTCAAGATCTTCCTCGAACTCTTGCACTTCTTCATCCTCATTAAGATCCCACTTTCCCACTACTTCATAATCAATAACTGGCCCCGCCTGACACGCAGTAAAAAACATAACCAACGAAAGAATTCCTAGATTTTTCATGATTTAAATTTAAATGGATTGAAGTTAGTTTTTCGATCATAGACATCACAACCTTCACTACGCTTTAGAAAATCCACAACCTTATATGTAACTGGGGTAAATAATATCTCAATCCCAACTTTAAATACATAGTTTGAAGCAATAATCACAATAAGAAACTCATTTGGAACCAACCCATAGAATGCCAAGCATACAAAAATCACAGTATCAAAGCCCTCCCCAACCAACGTTGAACCAATAGTTCGTACCCAAAGCACATTCCCCTTCATCCACACCTTCATTTTCGCCAAAACATATGAATTTGAAAACTCTCCGAACCAATAAGCAATCATACTCGCAACCACAATCCGCGGAGTCCATCCAAGAATTGCATCATAAGCACTTTGATTATTCCACAATTCACTAGCTGGCAAATGTCCAACTCCAATAAATATCAAGGCCATAAAGACATTCACTGCAAATCCCATCCAGATTATACGCTTAGTCCGCCTATACCCATAAACCTCCGTCATAATATCCCCAAAAATATAACTCAAAGGAAAAAGTAGTGTCCCCGCATCAAAATCAAATTTCCAAATTTCTACAATCTTCGCAGAAACAACATTAGAAATTAACAATACAGAAACAAAAATCACCGCAATAACAGTGATGTGTTTGAATTCTTTCATAGCAATGTGGTTTAGTTATTAAGGTGTGGAAACTGTTAAAGCACACCAGTTGGGGTGATTTTAGACTATCAATTGACATTAAGCAACAAAATCCCTAAAGTAGCGTGGCAAATTAATAATACAAAGAAATGTCTAATAAACACGCAAGTAAGCAACATTGTCTAGTTGGCAACAACAGGCCAAAAAGCAAGCTACGAAAGCGAAAAAACAAGGCAAAAGCTAGAGAAAGAAGAGAAGCTCGACTCGAAGCTGCTGCAAAACCTGTGAAAAAGGCTGAGCCAAAAGCTGAACCAAAAGCAAAGGCTGAGCCTGCAAAAAAGTCAGAGTAAATTCTTCAGAATCTTACCTACAAGGAAA
>CAYLOL010000014.1:1553-6468 GCA_964385295.1 uncultured Candidatus Peribacteria bacterium | reverse complement strand
AAGCTGCTGCAAAACCTGTGAAAAAGGCTGAGCCAAAAACTGGGGCCGAAGGTCAAAAACCAAAGACTGAGCCTGCAAAAAAGTCAGAGTAAATTCTTCAGAATCTTACCTACAAGGAAATGGGACCCAGTAACCACTAAAACTTGGTCCTTTTTTAATTCTTTAAGTTCTTTGTTAAAAGCCTCCAGCCCATCAATTCCATAATCAACTCCCCGCTCCTCATGCGAATTCACATACACCACCTTCCCAGCCACTTCCTCGACAATATTAACCATAGCCTCCACATCCTTGTCCTTCATAAACGAAAGTAAAAACACAAGCTCCCTCCCTTCAAACTCCCCTCCCAACGTATCAACCAAATTCTGCATACTAGCAACCGTATGCGCCATATCAAACACAACCGTCTTCCCTTTAATCTTCCGCGCATCAAACCGCCCCACAAGCTTCAACCCCTTCATCACATTCCCAAAAAATTCCAAATCCAGATCTCCCAAAATCATGCGTAGCACAGCCCTAGCAACCGCTGCATTCTCCCTCTGCACCTGTCCACCCCCCACACCTGAAACAGCACCATCCACGTACACAACCGGCCACTCCCACGTCACCAACCTCCGCTTCACCAAACGCAAAACCTCCTCACTCTGATGCCCCACAACCACCGACACACCTTCCTTGATTATCCCCATCTTCTCACCCAAAATCTCTCCCACACTATCCCCCAAAATAGCTGCATGCTCATTCTCCACCCGACACAAAACAGCAACCTCCGGATGAATAACATTCGTCGGGTCCTTCCGCCCTCCAAGCCCAACCTCCATAACCGCATACTTCACCTTTTTTTCAGAAAAATATTTCAAAACCAAAACCGTCAACAATTCAAAATACGTCAGCGCGCACTCCCCAACTCCATCAATATATTTCTTCAAATCTTCCACCATCAACACAAACTCCTTCTTCGAAATTGTAACCCCATCCACCCAAAAACTCTCAGTCACATCAATAAAATATGGCGACGTAAAAAGCCCCGTCTTCCGTCCCATCGCACTCAAATATTCCGCAACCATAGTCGACACAGACCCCTTCCCCTTCGATCCAGCCACATGCACAAACTTCGTTTTATGATAATCCACCTCATAATCACGCAGGAAGCATCGAACTCTACCTAAGCCAAACCTATAATAATCAACACGCCTCAATTCCTTGTCTTCAAAAGACTGGAAAGACTTCAAATACTCGACTGCGCTTTCAAAATCCATAGTTTTTGTTTAAGATATGCCCTGCCTATCCTACAGAAATATGTTCGACAGAAAAAGAAAAATTCGCAAATACCTCCGCACCTATGGAAAAGAAAATGCTCGAAATAATTCGCGCTACAAACCCATACGGCAAAACAGCAACGGAACAAAAAAACGAACCCATCCACTAATCAAAAAGCTACGTAGGATAGGGGCAATCCTCAGTATTGGAGCAATCCTAATTCTAATCAGTTATTGGGTGTTTTTCTCAGATTTTTTCACAACAAAAGAAATAGCCCCTACAGATGCAAGTCTCGAAACTCAAATAATTTTTGAAGAAATCCGCGAATCCCTAACAAAATCACTCGGCAGTAACCTACTCTTCATTAACGAATCAGAACTCGAGGACAAGATCCTCAGCGCATTCCCACAACTCGAAACAATCAAAGTAAAAAAAGACTATCCAAGCACGATAGTTCTCGAATTCCAAGAGTATCCACTCACGGCAAACATCATCAATGAAAGTCCAAATCTCCGCAAAAGCTACGTAATAAACTCGATCGGCTTCGCAATCAAAGAAGACTACGAAAACCCCCAACTTCCCTACATCAAACTAGTTTCCGATGAGCCAGCAAATCCAGAAACACCAATAATTGAAGCCACAAATCTCAAGATAATCATGGATACGATTGCATACTACGAAGAAAAATTTGGCATGGGAGTCTCAGAAATCATATACAAACCAACTCCCCGCGAAGTACACCTCATAACCGATAAAGACTTCATAATAATGCTCGACATCCAAAAATCTACAGAAGACCAACTCAAGAAACTCAAAAAAGTCCTCGTGAAACTAGATATCTACACGCAACCTCTCGAATATATCGACCTCCGAATCGCCGGAAACAATGGAGACAAAATAATATATAAACGCAAGTAGTCAAGTCCCCCAGATTGAGATTTAGTCGATTTTCTGCTATAATTTGAGTACAAAAATACAAATTAAAAGAAAAACAACATGTCACAAGTATCCAAACTCGCGCTTATAAAAGAAATGATTGATTCTGCTGAATCCAGTCTTCGGTCAGCCAAACAAATGCTAATCGAACTCACTGGTGATACAGGCAAAAAGGCTTATGGTCAGATCGCAAAAGATCTCCCAGACATGGACACCTCAGATGACGACGAAAAAATCATCGAAGGCGTGTTCAACGGGGAAACAATGACCGACAAAAACGAAAAAGAATATCCAGTCCCAGCAAACTACGCCAGCAAATCAAAACTAGTTCCTGGAGACGTATTGAAACTAACAGTAAAAGACGACGGAACATTTCTATACAAACAAATTGGCCCAGCAGAACGAAAGACAATAGTCGGAACTCTGACATACGAAGACGGCCAATATCGCGTTATTGCAGAAGGAAAGGCATACAAAGTCCTTCTAGCATCAGTTACCTACTTTAAAGGCGAGGTTGGTGATAAAGTAACGTTAGTCGTTCCAGAATTGGAGGACAGCGAATGGGGAGCAATTGAAAACATCCTTCCTTCAGATAACGACGAATTGCCAGAAGAATTTAACGAATAAAACAATGGACGATAATACACAAAACAACCAGAACCCAGCAGTGCCAACTACAACACCCGTAGAGCCTACTCGAGCCCCTATTCCAGCTCAAACTCCAACTCCCGAAGTAGAAGTTACCCCTACCCCCGAAGCTGCACCAACTGAAAATACAGGCGAGTTTAACATTCCAGGATCAACAGCAGAACCAACGGTCTCTGAACCAGAACCTCCTGAAGAGAACGCGCTAAAGATCGATATCCCTTTGGAATCAGAGGAGCAAATAGGAGCAATAAAAGAACCAATGACTGCAAGAACAAAATACCTAATTGCAGGCCTTGTAGCTGCAATTATCATAGTTGGGGCACTCATTGTGTACACACTCATGGGAGGATTCAAATCTGACAACACTACAATAGAAGTAACAGAAGAACTACCAGCTGCAATTAAGGTTATAGAGCAACCAATCACGGAAGAACCAATCACGGAAGAACCTGAAATTGAAGAAGAACCTGAGATTGAAGAAGAACCTGAGTCAGAAGAAGAACCTGAAGATACCGGAAGAGTCCTTCGCTAAGATTCATTAACATTTCCCGCAGCAAAGCCAAAACTTTCAAGTTTGGCTCTTGTTAAATAAGCCCAAAAATGCTATAATTATTAGAAATAAAAAACACAAATGGCTTACAAACTCGAAAAAATATTACGAACAGCTCTGAAATATAACGCTTCTGATGTTTATATTGCTACAGGCGCAAAACCGACTCTTCGAATCAACGGAGACTTAGTAAAAGTCGCAGAACACGCAGAGCTTACAAAAAAAATGGCAGAAGATTATCTACTCGAAATTCTCACGCCAGAACAAAAGAAAACCTTCGAGAAAAATCTTGACATGGACTTCTCTCTACAAATTGAAAACATAGCAAGATTCAGGGTAAACATGTTCGTCCAGAGAAAAGGTATCTCAGCTGCATTCAGGCTAATTCCCGAAACAGTATTAACCCTCGACGAACTCGGCCTACCAACTCAGCTCAAGAAAGCAACGAAATTCAAAAACGGATTGGTAATAGTCACAGGCCCAACCGGCTCAGGTAAAACAACTACCCTAGCCGCAATGCTTAACGAGATTAACAGAAACCAAGCAAAGCATGTCATAACAATTGAAGATCCAATCGAGTACATGCACAAAGACGATAAATCATTAATCCAACAAAGAGAAGTGGGCGGACACACACACAGTTTTCAAAAAGCCCTACGCAGCTCATTACGTGAAAGCCCAGACATAATCCTACTCGGAGAAATGCGTGACCTCGAAACAATGCAGCAAGCAATAACTGCTGCAGAAACAGGACATTTGGTATTCGCGACACTACATACAAGCGGCTGTGCAGACTCAATAAACAGAATTATTGATTCATTCCCACACGAACAACAAAACCAAGTAAGAACACAGCTATCAGGAAGTCTACGAGCAGTCTTCTATCAAACACTAATGAAAACTCGTGACGAAAAAGGCCGAATCGCAGGAATGGAAATCATGTTCATAAACAACGCAATCGCAAACATGATAAGAAAATCAACCATCCACCAAATAGATTCAGTCATAGAAACGTCAACAAAAGAAGGCATGCAGACAATGAAAAAAGCCGTTACAGACCTATGCCATGCCGGCATAATTACAGAAGAGAAAGCTCTCGAAAATATCCCACAAAAATTTGAACAATAAAAAAATAATGAAAAAATTTGCAGCAAAACTCGGTATCCTTCTACTAATCGCATTCACGGCAAACATGCTAATGTTTAGCGCTGCAGGAGCCGTGAACACCATAAAAGATGGAACATTCAACGTCCAAGAACATCTAAACTTAGATGGTGAAAAACAAGGACAAAACTACTTCGATAAAGGAGAAGGAGAAGAAGCAACCCGATCACCAATAGTAAAATTCATCGTAAGCATGATCGAATACGGAACAATGGTAATCGGAACAATAGCAATGATAATGTTTATAATCGCAGGATTTAGAATGATGTTTTCAGATGGCGACGAACAAGCCCTCACCTCCGCAAAAGACATGTTCAAATACACAATCGTTGGAGTTTTAGCAGCATTCCTGTCCTATAT
>CAYLOL010000014.1:0-1453 GCA_964385295.1 uncultured Candidatus Peribacteria bacterium | reverse complement strand
AAGACATGTTCAAATACACAATCGTTGGAGTTTTAGCAGCATTCCTGTCCTATATTATAGTAATTTTCGTCCAATCAATATTTATCCCAGCAACATAATGAAAAGACTTTTAGCAAAAACTATACTGTTCATAATGATAAGCACGATCCTCGCATCGTTGAATTTTGCAGCATATGCAATACAATGTGAAAAATGCGGCTATGGACCATTTTTGGAAACCGATCCATGCCATGACTGCAAAACCACCACCCCTCCTCCCCTTCCTCCCGACAAAACAGCAGAACAAAAAGCCATCGAGGACACATGGACAAAATTTGCAAAGGACCTCAATAGCAATGCCTGCGTCACAACCACAGATGCAAATGGGGATTTATGCAAACCAAAAGATAATGAATTCTGCTACGCAAACAAAGTGATAACATATGTAGAAGAAGCCTTCGGGGAAGCAGACAAAGGAGAAGATCTAAAAAACACAAACCCCTACATCATAAAACGCTGTGTAAGAAACACATGGGTTTCCACCGAGATAAACCTCTCAATTACGCAAATGTTAAACAAATGTATGACCACTGGCCCAGGCCCTGAATGGGATCCAGCAGACGAAGAGAAAGGCGACAAACTATACTGCCAAGAAGTATATGCCGTTATTAGTGACGGAGGCACGGCTATGATTAGTGGCTATATCGGAATGATATACAGATGGGGAGCCTCTTTCGTTGGTCTAATTGCAGTATTGGTAATAGTCCTTAGCGGAGTCCAGATTGCAACATCTGGCGGAGACAGCCAAGCAATCGAATCAGCAAAAGATAGAATCCTAAAATCAATCGGAGGAATCGTAGTCCTATTTTTATCAGGACTAATCCTATACACCGTAAATCCAAACTTTTTCACATTAGGCTAATGAAGAAATTCTCAAAATACATATTGGCAATCGTAATAATGAGCCTCCTCGTAAGCTCACTGCCAGCATATGCAAATTCATTGGATACCCACGAAAATGAAAACATTCAACTTGCATTTACTCCACCAATAATCCCAAAACCAATTACGCTACCTGGACCAGAGGAAGCAACATTGAAAAACCAGGACAAAGGAGAAGAAGAAAACCTAGAGAGTCCAGGCCGAAACATCCTAATCAAACAACTAATCCCAAAACAAACAGCAACAATGGTTGGATTTGTAGGGATAATGACATTTATCTTTCTGGTAATAAGCGGAGTCCGTTACGTAATGTCATATGGAAACGAAGAAGCAACAGGAAAAGCAAAAAACCAAATGATATATGCAATAGTAGCCTTACTAATTGCATTACTTGCATATACAATCGTAGCATTAATAATCAATATAGATTTTGTAGGTAATGAAAGTATTTACAAAAGTGACATACCATCATAAGCACAAAATGAAAAACACATTGAAAAAAATTAGCATTCTAATTACTGGCCTAATCTTT
>CAYLOL010000013.1:12232-19706 GCA_964385295.1 uncultured Candidatus Peribacteria bacterium | reverse complement strand
TTGCAAGATGTCTTAATATTTATAACTCCTTGGGAATACTGCCATCTTGCAGATTAAATTGCATATAAAACCAAGAAGCAGAGGGATTATATGGACGAAGAGGGGATTAGTCAATGAAAAATTAGACTATTTACCTTTCTTTACCAATTCTACCTTATCTCCTTTTTTCACAATACTTATAGTATCACCTTCGGCAAACACTCCTTCGAGGTATTTTGTAGTAAGTGGATCTTCAATATGTTCTTGTATTGCACGTCTTACGGGACGAGCACCATATTTTGGATCGTACGATTCCTTTGAAAGAATTTCGAGAGCATCTTTTGAGGTAGTTAGGGTCAATTTCTTAGAATTCAACCTATTCTGTAAGTATCCAAGATGTAGCTTGACGATTTCATTAATATTTCCGCTAGTAAGCGCATGGAATACAACGATTTTATCAATTCTATTCAAGAACTCGGGTCGGAAAGCATCCTTCAATTCTTTCATGATCTCGACTTTCATTTCCGCAAAATCTTCCTCAGCCTTATCAAGTGCATTATGATCAGTAGAGAATCCAATAGGCGCAGCCTTGTCAGTCAATTTCTTAGCACCAATATTTGAAGTCATTATGATAATAGTATTTTTGAAGTCCACTTTTAGTCCTTTTGAGTCTGTAAGTTCGCCATCCTCAAGTATTTGTAGCAATAAATTAAATACATCTGGATGAGCTTTCTCAATCTCATCAAAAAGGATCACACTATACGGTTTTCTTCTTACGGCTTCAGTCAATTGTCCGCCATCGTCATAACCTACATATCCAGCAGTAGCACCAACAAGTCGTGAAGTATTGTGTCGCTCCATGAATTCACTCATGTCGATTTTAATGAGAGCGTTTTTGTCATTGTAAACTTCTTCTGCAATCGCTTTTACGAGCTCAGTTTTACCAACTCCAGTTGGCCCCATAAAGATAAATGAACCGATAGGACGCTTCTCGTCCGCAAATCCAGCCCTTGATCTTCGAATAGCTTTACTTACGGCCTCTATAGCTTCTCCTTGTCCGATAATTCTTTTTGCAAGTGCTTTCTCTAACGCCTGTAGTCTATCAATGTCATCTTTTACAAGCCTAGTGACAGGAACCCCAGTGATAGAAGAGACAACTTCTGCAATATCATCGGCAGTAAGTTTTTTTCTCTTTGATCTAGGCACTTTCACAACTTTTTCCGCATCAATCAATTTTGAAACATCCAGCTCTTCATTTCTTAGTTCAGCAGCCTTCTCGTAATCTTGCTTGCTTACAGCTTCCTCTTTTTTCTTAATAGTCGCAGTCAATTTTTTCTGTAACGTTTTTACTTTTGAATTATCACTCTTTCCCTTGATTCGCTTTTTAGCCGCAGCCTCATCGATCAAATCAATTGCCTTGTCAGGCAAAAATCGATCATTGATATATCGCTTCGACAACTCAACTGCCGCAGACAAAGCACCAGAAGTGATAAGTAAATTGTGATGATCCTCAAAAGCTTCACGGATACCAGTAAGAATCTCTAAAGTTTCTGACTCGGTAGTTTCATCAACAATCACATGTTGAAATCTTCGCTCAAGAGCGGCATCTTTTTCAACATTCTTTCTGTATTCAGTAGTGGTTGTAGCGCCAATCACACGGACCTTTCCTCGTGATAGTGCTGGTTTCAAGATATTGGCAGCATCAAGACTTCCTTCAGCACTTCCAGCTCCCATTATAGTATGTAATTCATCAATAAATAGAATCACATCATCACAGCTACTAGCTTCTTCGATAATTTGTTTAATTCTTTCCTCGAATTCACCTCGATACTTAGTTCCTGCAACTACAGAAGCCATGGAAAGCATCAAGATTTTTTTATCCAACATACTTGAAGGAACATCCTCACTCGCAATTGCTTGAGCCAAGCCCTCAACAACGGCAGTCTTTCCTACGCCAGATTCCCCAATAATAACTGGATTATTCTTAGTTTTTCGTGAAAGTATGCTAATAGTTCGCTCAATTTCTTTCTCTCGCCCAATAATCTTATCGACTTTCCCATCACGTGCTTCTTTTACAATATCAGTTGTAAAATAGTCTAATGCTGGAGTGGCAGTCTTCTCTCCGTCTTTCTTTTTCTTCTTTTTGTCGTCCTTGGCATATGGCTCCTTCTGTTGCCCAGAAAGTACGCCTTGTAACCCGGTCAAAAAGAATTCAATTGGATTCATGTTTTGTGATGGCTTTGCCATCTGCGCAGTGTCACCGGTAGGTCCACCAGGCATTTGCGTAGCACGCTCAAAGATCTCTAATATCTGTTCCTTAACATCAGTAGGAGATACCTTCATGTTCTCCAAAATAACAGTTGCAGCAGTATTGTTTTGTGAAACTAGCGCATATAGTAAATGCTCAGTTCCTACGAAAGAATGCCCAAATTCATGAGCAGTTTTTACTGCTTCCTCGATGACATCCTTAGCAAATCCACTCAATCCACCTGGATCACCAGCAGCTTTGTCAGGAGCAGCACTCCGACCAACGGTCTTGAGGACTAGGTCAACATTGTCGAGAGAAACGCCAAAATTTAGCAATATAGAAGCCCCAAGAGAATTCTCTTGTGCCAAAACCCCAATCAAAAGATGCTCAGTGCCAACGTAACTCAGTTTATTCTCCTTAGCCTTTTCTTGAGCCACCATTAGTGCCTTTTTTGCTTCTTTTGTAAACTTATTGAAATGATTAAAATCGCTCATAGTTTTTATTATTTGTCATACTATTCTACCATAAATCGGTCTTGCTTAGAATGGTCACTGCCTACTTTTCCTTTACTTGGTAAGGAAAAGTGGTGATATTACCAAGCTAGCACTTGTACCATTATTCTTCCTTGGTTGAAGAAAGGCCGAAGATCATATGGCACATTAGATCCCCATACTCAGATGAACCGCTAATACGAAAATTCTGTACACCAACAGTTCGGTAAATAGTATGTCCATTCTCATTTGTATGCCTAACACACACATCATCCTCATAGCAAAGCTCTTTGATTTCTGGGAGGTCGCCATTATAGATGTCTAGGCTAATAACCGTATTCTCATCAGTTACAGAATCAGTAGCAAATCCATAATGATGTGCTACGTTTGAATCACCACTATGACTTCCAGCATAATACCAACTCTTAGGGTATTCGCCCATAAAGTGGAAAGGAAGACTTTCAAATCCAGTTAATTCATAGTCGAGAGGCTGACAAGGCCCAGGAGCAAATGACGCCTCTTCACTCAAAAGACTTTCATCAATATCAATTCCATCCTCATTATCAAACTTCTTTTCATCCTCATCATCCTCAACCGTAAATCCAACAAATCTAAATCCAGCTACCATTTCTTTAAACACAGACTCATTCACTGCAATATGATTTTTTGCAGAAGGCGTGAATGAAATGGTATAAATCAATCCATTTCTATAAACATAATAATCCATTGCTCCAAAGGAGTCTTCAACCAAAATCGCATCCAAACCATCTGGACCAATTTCTCTCATTGCATCATTATAGCCAGTAAATTCAGGGAGGTTTTTAGAAAAATATGAAGATAGAGGAGTGTCATCACCCTCAGTATCAAAAACTGATGGCGCATGCTGATATGGCTCTTGAGAGACGATAACTTTGTCGATATCAGCAGTATCTTCTGCGGATGGAGCTAGGAATGTAACAGAATCAACCTCTTCCTTAACTTTCCAGTCATTATAATATTCGAGCTGAAATCCCAAATCGGTATTCTTGTATTGAACGAGTTTTACTATTTCAGAATATTCACCAAGAAGCTCAGCAAGAGAAATCCCAGTTACTTCAAAGACATCATCTTCCTCATTGAGCACTCCCATTACAGTAACGCGATTATCTAAATATTGACGAGTTGAAATGTCAAATTTCAAACTTCTTAGTAGCATCCTGCCATCGTTAGTCTCGAGAAAATGTGTACCAGGATAATCATCGCTATCGTGTTGCTCAGTCAAAACACCTTCATAAGAAGTGTATTGAGGCCCATCCACGAAAGTTTCTCCCCATGAGCATCCACTTGCAGTTAGCGTTACTAGAAGGAATAATCCAAACAATTTTTTATACATAATGGTGATATTAAAAATGCCCGCAAATTATATAGAAAACGCCTAAATTTGCAAAGGTTTTTGCGCTTGTGGGTCGGGAATATTGAGGTGTTGATATGCTCGAGGCGTAGCAATCCTTCCTCGAGAGGTCCTTTCCAGGAATCCCATCTGTATCAAGAATGGTTCATATACATCCTCTACGGTAGATTGATCTTCATTCGTGGCTGCAGAAAGGGTGTTTAGACCGACAGGGCCACCACGGAATTTTAGCATTATCGTTTCTAGTATCTGGCGATCAATCTGATCCAATCCAGTTTCATCAACACCAATAGCCCGGAGAGCCTTGTTTAATATTTCAATAGACAATTTTGCCTCATGTTTTACTTCTGCGTAATCACGAACACGCTTTAGGAGGCGATTTGCAATCCTAGGAGTTTTCCTGCAGGATTTTGACAATTCATCTGCGCATTCTTGAGTAACAGCAAAATCCAAAATCTTCGCTGATCGTAAAATAATATCGCTAATATCTGTCTCCTCATAGAAATCCAACCTGAAAATATTCCCAAACCTATCCCTTAAAGGGGATGAAAGCATGCTAACCTTTGTGGTTGCTCCAATCAGAGTAAATTTTGGTAACTGAAGGCGAACAGTCTTTGCGGAAGGACCATTCCCAATAACCAAGTCAATCGCATAGTCCTCCATCGCAGTATATAGAATCTCCTCAACTATTGGTTTCAATCTATGGATCTCGTCAATGAAAAGAATGTCGTTATCCTTCAAGGTGGAAATAATAGAGGCAATATCGCCTTGCTTCTCAAGTGCAGGCCCAGAAGTGATTCGAATGTTTACGTCGGCCTCATGGGCAATTACATGCGCAAGGGTAGTTTTTCCTAGTCCTGGTGCGCCGTGAAGCAAAATGTGGTCGAGAGGCTCACCACGCTTGTCGGCAGCCATGATGGAAATACTTAGATTGTCCTTAATTTTTTTCTGGCCGACATATTCCTCCAACGTCTTCGGTCTCAATGTATTCTCAAATGCAACAAAATCATTGCCAGCTGGCGAAACGACTCTCCCATCCTTTTCAGCATTACTTTCAATCATTATTGACTCTTAACATGATATACGAATTGGCGGATTCCCTCAGGATTCGGAGCATCCTCAAAAATTAAAGTAATATATGACGAAGGGGTATCTACCGTCATTGTACCATAATCAAAAAACTTAAAATAAGCGAGAAGCCCTTTCTCGTCAGTCTTTACGTCCTGAATGTCTTCCAAGAAGGCAACTGAATCGTCCCTAACAGTCAGATATTTATAATCAATATAAATTATTCTCATATTAGTAATAACCAACCGATCTAACCAATAAATTAGCGAGATATATATTATGACCAAAATAAAGAAAAAAATCAGAACAAGGTGCCCGATAATCGCCCAAAACAAACTAAGTATCGAATCAACTCCCCATAACAAAAAATAAAACGGTGAAAACGCCAAGATAACCTTCAGTACGTTGAAAATGAACGGGGTAGGATGGTGATGATACACCCTTAGCACTTTTTCGCCTTCCAACAATTTGATGCTCATAGTAAAATCTAGAAAACTAAACCTATCTTACACAATATGAGCAGAATATTTCAAGTCCCGTGGAAATTTCGAGAGACAATATGGATACTTGGTGCGGTGGTAGCACTTTTAGGCGTAACCTTAGGGGGAGCACATTTGCTTGGGATAGGGGAATATGTAACAGAATCTCGCTATACAGTAGGGTACATTTCACTACTATTTTTGTTGCAAGGAATAATATTGCTGGGGCCATTATTGGGTTATACTGAGTGGAAATATGGGCTAAAGCTCAAATACTTCGGACTCAAAAATATTGGTGTTTTGCGAAGTATTTATTCGGCAATTGGCGGATATGCTTTGTTTTTAGGAATTACGTTAATAATTAGCATTTTCATATTATATACGGGTTTGAAGATCCCGGGATTTCAGGTGCAAGAGGATGTATTAGCGGTTTTTGGAAAGGATACGCTTGGATTGGTTGTAGCTGGAATAATAGTCGTAGGGATTGCGCCAATATTTGAAGAGATCTTTTTTAGAGGATTTTTGCTAAGAAATTTTGCAAATCGAATGGGAATGTTTTGGGGAAGTGTAATGTCAGCCGGAGTCTTTGCGCTTTTCCATATGCAATGGCAAAGCATTATCCCGATCTTCATCCTTGGCTTGATAATCAATTCATTAGTAATTCGTCACAAATCGATAATGCCAGCCATTTTCTTTCACGTTTTGAACAATGGCATTGCATTTACCATTGAAGTACTGTTAATTACAGAAGTAATTTCGTTAGAACAAATAGTTTAACACGCGCCCGTATCTACGATACTGTGCGCAACGATCGGGACAAGCTGAAAAGCAAGCTTTCCACTCGTCCCTCACTTATGCGCCCGTAGCTCAGCTGGATAGAGCAGCGCCCTTCTAAGGCGAAGGTCACAGGTTCAAATCCTGTCGGGCGTACCATTAATCAACTACCGTCATCAGTCTATAAATAGCCTCTGCAACTTCCTCGCGCGACATTCCATTCGCAGGGCGGATAGTCATTTTTCCTGAATCCATTATCCCTAGTTCTTTCGCTTTCGCAATATATGGAGCAAACCAATCGTCTTTACTTACGTCACTTGCAGGATCCTCTTTAAGATTATCATCGACCTCTACTCCCATCCCATTAAACAACATCTTGTAAAATTCGGCTCTATTCACAGTGCCAGCAGGGTTGAAAGTTCCATTAGGGTAGCCATCAATGATTCCTTTCTTATGGGCTGTGTATAGATAATCCCCATACCATTCGCGACTGGAGACATCACTAAATGGTAAAGATCCACTCGAAGTATTTTCTTTAACGCCTTCCAGGATGAATTTCAATGCTTCGACACGACTTACAGTATTGCCAGGCTTGAAGGTCCCATCAGGATAACCCGCAACAACACCTTCCTCAACAAGATAAGCAACAGCTTCGTATGAATCATTGTCAGAGCTAAGGTCAGAAAAGCTTACATCTTCTCCGTCATCGACAATCTCAAATTTACCTGAATAGTACGTCTCTCCATTATAAGTGATTTTTAATTTTTCAGTACCTTCCTCCATTCGTTTAAACGAATTCTGAAATCGACCATCATAGAAATCGCCTTGATCTATAATTGCGTGTTGAACTGTGACATTGCCGTTGGTAGAAGCTACAGTAACATCCCCAGTGAATCCTTTGCTATATACGCGATCATATTGGTCACGAAGTAGGACTGAGAAATCTGAGTTCTGGTCTTTGTTATATGTAGATCTAATACTAAATTTAAATTCTAATTCAGGGTCATCAAGCACTACTTGATTTGTATTGCTATCATTGTTGTCA
>CAYLOL010000013.1:0-12132 GCA_964385295.1 uncultured Candidatus Peribacteria bacterium | reverse complement strand
TCGTCATTATCTGTCTCGGGGATAACAACCTCAACTTCGTCATCGTCATTATCTGTCTCGGGGATAACAACCTCAACTTCGTCATCGTCATTATCTGAATCAGGGACATAACTTGTCGCTACATCAGAATCAAGATATTTCTGAACGTATTTCATTGGGTTAGTAGTTGTATCAATTGCATTTTCTACGCCAAATCCAGCATTTACAGCTTCCCAGTAATTATATCCAGCATTATATGCATCGGTAGATGTGAACGGCCAATAAGGATGCCAAGGAGCTTCATCAGTATCTATTTGGAAATGTAAATGCGGAGCAGTTGCTGTCCCAGTTTCTCCAGAAAGAGCAATTTGCTCTCCTTTTGTTACAACTTGTCCATCAGAAATAAGGATAGTACTCAAATGGCTATACGAAGAATGCACAGTTTCATTTGCGCTAGAATTTTCCAATGTAGGGAAATTGTTATGTTGAATTACGACATGATGCCCAAATCCAGAACTCTGATTCGAAGTTTTAGAAACAACTCCATTAGCAATTGCATATATTGGCGTTCCTTCTGGGATTTTAATATCTATAGCTGGATGTGAACCTGCATTTTCAAGTCCATCAAATTCATAATTCCCAAGATAAGGCACGGAATAAGTAATCTTTTCATTCCGGATATCATTATGAGCGTTATTGCCCCAAACAAGATTATCAGTACTGGTGGACAAATTGCCTGGATTATAAGTTGGAAGATTCATGAAATCATTAGAATCCAGTTCGCTATAACTAAGATCGTATCTGCCAGAAGCTAAATTCACCCAATCAGGAACATACTTAACTGGAGCAACAGTCCCATCAAAAGGGGCGTGCTCAGGAAGATCAAGGACACTGGTATACATAAGTTTCCCACCACCAAGACTAATCATGGCGGTCGATACAGCAATGGTAACAATGATAGCGGCCCCCTGTTTTAAAGAATCCCTATTAAATTTGATTTTCATGTTTGTTTTTATTTTTTTTGATTATACAATTATACCAAATCTAAGGTAAAAAATCAATGATACAAACATCTAAAAGCGAGGGGGAAACTACCAAAATAGCAGCTGAAGTAGCTAAGAATGTAGAAGCTGGAGGAATTATTTGCTTATATGGGGAATTAGGAAGCGGAAAGACAGTTTTTACCAAGGGGATTGCGGAATCACTTGGACTTCATGACTTCAAAGTAAAAAGCCCAACCTACACATATGTGAGGGTATATAAAAATTTTTACCACATTGACTTATACCGCTTAGAGGAAATAGACGAGTTACTACTGCATGAATTGGAGGAACTATGGGAAAATCCAAACAATATCTTGGTAATAGAATGGGCAGACCGACTCGCAGAACATCTCCCGCCAGAAAGAATAGACGTTCATATTAAATACCAAAACGAAAATATGCGAACTATTTCTATAGACTCATTGCAACAACAGTAGTAGTAGCTTTGTTTGTTGCTTCTGCTATTAAAGCTTGTGTTTCTCCACGCATGGCAACTATTGAATTCAATTTTCCACGCGTACTTGGGCCGAAATATCCAGCGCCGATAGAATCTTCACTAGCCACTATTCCCTGGGCTTGCTGGAATTTATAAACAGCATGAACAGTCAAATCATCATAAACTCCACTTGGTTCAACCTTATAAAAATTCATACTGATTAATTCTTCTTGGAGTTCAGTTACTTTTGTTCCAGTATCACCATCTTCTAGTCCATATAAAAATGTCCCAGAGGGCACATTATAAACAGCAGGAGAAGAAGTGGTAGTGGTTTCAGTAATTATAGCTTCCCACTCTTCCATAACGCATTCATTTGGGATTGCTTCATCTGGAGTATAACCCCAAAGAGAAACATCCTCCTCTACAGCATCAGAAATGCCATACACGGTAACATCAACATCTCTTTTCCCCCAATTAAGAGCTCGCTTCAATCCTTTATCGCCATATCCCATCCATATATCTAGCCTGTCGTATTCTTGACCACGATTACCGGCAGTTACTATGGCTCCGCCACGATCATGAACAGCAGTGATTCCAATACCAGGGATGTACATCTTTATACCAAAGGCATATTTGCTAGGTGAAGCAATCATTCCAGGATATACAGGAGTACCATCCGCACTATTCACGCCACTACCATTTAGTCGGATGTCTCCAGCATAGCTGCCAGTAGCATATTTTTCCTGACAAGGAAGTGGAGAGTAATAAGCTGAAGTCGTAAAAGTATCATCATAAGGATAACCATGAGAATCAGGCCCGAACAATGTTTCCGCACCAGCAAAGCCATCCACGTATGGGGTAGGATTTGTCAGAAACACAGAAAATATTAGAGTGCAAAGACCAGCTGTAAATTTATTTGTATTCATGTTTGTTTTTGATATTTATCAAGAGATTATAGCACAAAATCGCCTTCAATGCCCCTATCACCCCTTGCACAAAGCAAAAAAGCGTTTTTTAATAATATTTAGATAAAAATACTAAATAGCGCCGATTCTTCGAAGAATTTCACGATCGACAAACTCTCTATCACGACCATATTTGAGCCTAGAAAGTTGCTTGTAAGCCTCTGCAGCCTCCTTGTCGCCTTCCTCAGTGTAAGGATTTACCGGAGTAATAGAGAATGGACGACTTGGCTGAGAATCAATAGAAAGTTTCATGCAGGCTTTGTATTTGTCGATATTAATAAGGTCCTGATCACTGAATACAGGGGCCATTTCCTTTGCCATATGCTCGGCATCCTGAGCACCAATCTTGTAACACATCATCGAACCGACATTTCCAAATACAGCATCTTTTAGATTTGCACCTTTCTTCTTTGACCCACCATCACTTTCGAGCTGTCCAATATACTGGTGGGCGATATTGAGGCTGAGACGATACTTTCTAGCCTCAGAAAGAATACTTTCAATACTCTCGGTAACATAATTTTGGAACTCATCTATATACAGGAAGAAGTCACTTCGCTCATCTCTGGCAATTTTCTGTCGCTTAAGTGCAGCCATTTGAATCTTTTGTACAATTACGAGACCAAGAAGTTTCGAGTTGATCTCACCAGTTGTACCTTTTGAAAGATTCATTAATAGAATCTTTTTGTTCTGCATAACGTCAAAGATATCAAAGGCAGATTTTGTTTGTCCTATAATATTTCGCATCATTGTATTTGTAACGAATTGTCCAAATTTCGCTGCAAAGTAGGGGATCATCTCTTGTTTCTCACGTGCGCCGGTCTTTGCCATTTGGTGGTCCCAGAATGAAGCAACTACAGGATTCGTAACGTGTTGACGTTTCATTTTTGCGAAATCATCATCAGTAAAGAGTCGAACGACATCGGTAAGGGCAGCTCCTCCTGGGTCAGACATCAGAGTAAGTACGCCATTACGGAAATAGTCCTGAATACGAGGGCCAAAGATTTCTTCATCAAAAAGTTTGATCATAATATTCATGGCATCAAGTGCGACCATCTCTTTCTCCTCCCATGTGTCTCCCTCGAGGAGGTTGAGGCCCAGTGGTCGTTCCATATCTCCTGGATCGAAGTAAACTACGTCGTCTGCACGTTCACGAGGAATGAAGGGTAAGATATCTTGGATTAATGAACCATGCGGATCAATAACACAAACACCCTCTCCATTCTTCAAATCTTGCCGAATCATTACCTGGAGGATTGAAGACTTACCAGTACCAGTTTGCCCAATCACATAAAAGTGTCTAAATCTATCCTCATTTTTCATTCTGATTTCCTTGCTCTCTCCACGATACACGTTATGTCCAAGGAGGATTCCTTCAGCTGGGATGTTATGAGGGGCAGGAGCAATTTTAAAGTTCTGCCAAGCAATACATGGGTATTTATTGAAACGAATATTAGGGACGTGATACAAGCTTGATAGTTCCTCAGAAGAAAGAATCATTTTTTTTCTTTTTAACCATTGCCACATACCTCTACGCACATTTCTATAAATGAAATTAGTAACAAGAGTTTTATTATTGTGCCATCTAGTATACTCGAGAGTGTTTGTATTTAATGCATTGTACTGTGAGAAAGCTCCATCCATTGACTTTAAATTAACATGAGCTAGCTGCTTTGTTGGAGCAGAGGAAACTAATCTTATTATGGTCTCAAAACCATTTCGTGAATTCTTTTCCTCCATAGCCTTCACTTCCTCATCCGTAATAGGTGTTGTTCTAGTACTTACTCCATCTTTATCCATATTCATGACCTCATCTCCGCGAAATAACATGCCAAAGAAAGCGCTAATCCACGAAATAGGGTTCCACCACTGGACATCATGCGCTCCGCTACTTTGAAACATTTTACTTGCAGTTTTACGGCCCTTCTCTTGCCAGCCATCTCTTTTTGGGCGAACCATGATTTGAATTGCAGCACCAGAATCTTCACCAATTTTTGACAATGAATTAACAATCCCATTCAAAGGGTCCGCAGTCATTCGGCTATAAGTCTTAAATGGGAACCAGTAGGCTTTGCTCGGAACCATGTAGCATGAGGCGACCTTCGATTTTGGCATGAATATATTATAATCATCAACAACGTCTACATGACTATCGGGGTAGAAGGCGGTAATTTGTTTTTCGACGATTGGAAGCAGCTGTCGTGGACACACAATGAAGAAATGTACTAATCCATCAATTACGGCATATTCAAAAGATAAAAAGTCCTGTGAAGTAAAAATCTTATACCACTCCCTTATATAAATACTATGCAACGAATCAAAAAATTGCATCATTACTCCTCCAGTAACTTCTTTAAAATCTTTCTGACTAGAATATTGTTCTCCCTCAATTTCACGATCTTCTTTTGATTCTTTCTTTGGGACTTTTATCTCGAGGAAAAGCATATTGAAAGAACGATTGAGATTTGCTTTGTAGCGCACATACCTCAAAATTCCCGCAACAACTGCGGCACCTCCTATTAAAACCAATAATCCAATGAGCCAAGTTGGCATAAGTACTTTTATTTTCTTTTATATTATTATCACAATTGCCATCTTCTTGCCACCACAGCTACTTCTCTTCAATCACTTTTACGTGAAGTTCCTCGAGCTGTTCTTTTGGCATTGGAGAAGGTGCTCCAAGCATGAGATCTTTAGCCTTTTGATCTTTAGGGAAGGCAATAACCTCACGGATATTTGGCTCATCTGCAAAAAGCATAACTAGACGATCCAAACCCCAAGCAATTCCTCCATGTGGTGGTGCTCCAAATTCAAAAGCTTCCATCATATGCCCAAAACGTCTCTCTACGTCTTCATCAGTAATTCCAAGAATATCAAAAACTTTTTTCTGAACTTTGCGCTCATGGATTCTAATAGATCCGCCACCAATCTCATTACCATTCAAAATCACATCATATGCATAAGCAATAGCAGTTTCAGGCGACTCCTCGAGATCCTTCGGATCCTTTGGCGCTGTAAATGGATGATGTACTGCACTCAACTTACCAGTCTCCTTGTCTGCTTCAAACATTGGGAAATCTTTAACCCAGAGGTATGCAAACAGGTTTTCGTCAATTAGGTCGAGCTTTTTTGCAACTTCCTGTCGAACAGAACCCATAGATTCACATGCGGTTGTGAATTTATCTGCAACAAAGAAAATAATATCTCCATCCTTTGCTTCACACCTATCAACAATTGCCTTCAACTCATCCTTCTCAAAGAATTTTGCAATAGCAGTTTCTTTTACTCCATCTTTTTCAACCATTACATATGCCAATCCTCTCGCCCCAAAAACTTTTGCGACACTCCCTAGCTCGTCGATCTCTTTTCTTGTGAATTTGCCACCACCTTCAACGCGCAAAGCCTTGACCACACCTCCTCCTTCAACCACCTTCTTGAATACTTCAAAACTACATCCCTCGGCAATATCAGTCACATCAGAGATAGGTAGATCAAAGCGGATATCTGGCCTATCACTTCCGTACAAATTCATAGCTTCATCATAAGTCAAAACTGGGAATGGAGTTTCTTTTATCTTTTTGTCAGGCCTAAATTTCTTAGTAAGTTCTATTAGTAATTTTTCATTTAGCTTCATAACATCATTCTCTTCCACAAAAGACATTTCCACATCAAGCTGTGTAAATTCCGGCTGCCTATCGCCACGTTGATCTTCGTCACGGAAACACCTAGCAATCTGGAAATACTTGTCAAAACTCGCCACCATCAATAATTGCTTTAACTGTTGTGGTGACTGTGGTAAAACATAAAAAGTCCCTCCATATATACGCGATGGAACTAGATATTCTCGGCTTCCCTCTGGAGTTCCCTTGATCAATATTGGAGTTTCAACTTCAATAAAATTTTCATTATCCATATAGTCGCGGATGTATTTGGTCATATTGTGGCGCAAAATCATATTATTTTTCATTCGATCGCGCCTCAAATCAATATATCTGTATTTCAAGCGTAATTCTTCGCCAACCTCCTTGTCTTGATCTACCTCGAATGGGGGAGTCTTCGATGTGTTTAGAATTTCAACTTTTTCAGTAAGAACTTCGATTTTTCCACTTACCATATTTGGATTGGCTTGGCCCTCAGGACGAAGTCGAACTTTTCCCTCAATCTTTAGTACAAATTCACTTCTCACTTCATCCATCAGGTCATGAGCTTCTTTGAAGTTCTCAGGATCAGAAACGATTTGCACAAGACCATAACGGTCGCGCAAATCAATGAAAACTACTCCTCCATGATCCCTTCTTCGATGAACCCACCCAGCAAGAACGACTTTGTCACCAACATTTTTGTCGCTCAAATCAGTGGAAATATGTGATCTGTACATGATTATTGTATATTAAATTAGCCTCTCAATTTTAGTGAAGGGGGGATTATTTTGCAATGTGTAATAATGAGTCAACCTTAGTCTTGAATTCATCAGTCACATTTATGCCAAACGGTAACTTAATGCGCTTAGTTCCATTCAATTCCAATTCAACTTGAGTTTTTCCTTTATGATCGAGTAATAATTTCTTAATCTTGGCCATATCTGCCGGAGGGATAGTACTAGGAATAGAAATGGTAAAAATATCTTTATTCAAAGAAGGGGTTTCTGTCAAAGCCTCTTTCTCTGCTTTTTCTTCGGCCAAAATGTCGTCAATATTTCGAATGCCAATCCCAGAATTATCCTTCGGATCATATGCTCGTACTTCTTTTGCATTTTCAATCATACTTTCAATGCCAAGAGGCTTCGCAACATCAACGGCAACTTGATATTGCCCAGAGCGACAGTCAAATCTGCCACTAAATGCCATAACAGCATCTTCAACCAAAACATCTCCAAATTTTGCAAAAACTTTAGGGAACATGATTCCACCCACAACCCCGCTTGGATCTTCGATTTTGAATATAGCCATGTATGAACCCGACCTTGTGAGAATTTTCCTTACATTAGAGAGCAACCCGCATACCTTAACGACTTTCCCAACATCTTTTTCTTTCAATTCGCCAATCAAATTACCTTTTTTCCCAATATATTTACGCAATCCACGCAAGGGATGCCCAGAAACATACATTCCTAAATGGTCCTTTTCCCAGCGCAAACTTTCCATCTGGGTTGCTTTTGGAGAATCATGCATTTGGAATTCGCATTGGCCGACACCTTCATCAGGCATTGCTGCGAAGATATCTGTTTGTCCTGCCGATAATGAATCGTGGCAATGTTTTGAGTATTTAGATATTTCTTCGTAATTTTCGGCAATTTGTTTTCTGTCGCCAAGGTCATCTAGAGCGCCAGCATATGCAAGTGCTTGGATAAGTTTCTTGTTAATAATTTTCGGCGGCAATCGCTTTGCGAGATTTTCTATAGAAGTATACTTACCGTTTGCGATCCTTTCCTCGATTATTTTTTGAATAGGAGCTTCCCCAACACCCTTGATAGACAACATTCCAAAACGGATTCTGGTTTTATCTATAACAGAAAAATGTTTTCGTGATTCATTAATAGAAGGAGGTAGAACTTCAATTGCCATATCTGCACATTCCTTAACATCCAGGACAATACGATCAGTATTCCCAGCGTCACTTATCAGTAGGGCTGCCATGAACTCAATAGGGTAACGTGATTTTAGGTATGCAGTTTGGTAAGCGATCATTCCGTAACATGCAGCATGAGCTTTATTAAAACCATACCCTGCAAACGGCTCAATAACATCTTCAAAAACCTTTTCCGCAAATTTCTCTTTATGACCATTCTTTACGGCACCTTCAACAAACTTTGCCCTCTGTTCAATAAGCAATTTTGGGATCTTTTTACCAACAGCCTTTCTCAAAATATCCGCCTCACCCAAACTAAAGCCCGCAAAATCTCTCGCAATCTGCAAAATTTGCTCTTGGTATACGGCAACTCCATAAGTAGAGGCCAAAACGCCTTTGAAGGATTTGTCCAAGTACTTAACCTTACTGGGCTCATGCTTTCCTTTAATATAGTTTGGTATCCATTCCATAGGCCCGGGCCTATAGAGCGCTCCCATAGCTTCGATATCCTCGAAAATAGTAGGTTTCAACTCTTTCAAATATCGCTTCATGCCAGCAGACTCAAACTGAAAGATCCCAGTCGTATTTCCTTGTTGAAATAATTTGAAGGTTTTTTTATCATTGAGTGGAAGATTACGAATATCTATATCTTCATTTCTGATTGCCTTCACGATCTTCAGCGTATTTTCAATAATTGTCAGATTTCTCAGTCCCAAAAAGTCCATCTTCAGAAGTCCGAGATTTTCCAGGGGCTTCATAGGATATTGTGTGACAATATCCTTGCTTCCCCCAGCGCCATATTGCAAGGCCGTATATTTAGTTAGGGGTTTCTCGGAAATAACAACGGCACATGCATGAGTACCAGCGTGTCGGACAGTGCCCTCAAGGTGCTTTGCATAATCAAGTAAAACCTTTGCCCGAGGATTGTTCTCATATTCTTTTCTAAAATCTGGATCTTCAACAATGGAAACTCTCAAAGGATTGTGCTTCCCCAGAATAGGTTGAGGCACAAGTTTTGCAAGAGCATCAACCTCCGCATAAGGATACCCCAAAACGCGCCCTACATCTCGCACTACAGCCTTCGCAGCCATCGTTCCAAAAGTAATTATCTGTGCAACATTATCGCGCCCATATTTTTCAACCACATAAGCCAAAACTTCATCTCTTCTATGATCAGCAAAGTCGATATCAATATCGGGCATACTTATACGTTCGGGATTTAGGAACCTCTCAAAAAACAGCCCATACTCAATAGGATCTAATTCCGTAATGTCTAAAGACCAGGCAATAATAGAACCAGCCGCAGAACCACGGCCAGGCCCAACAATTATGCCTTTATCTTTCGCGTATCTCACGAAATCATGAACAATCAAAAAGTACTCGTCAAACCCCATCTCATGAACAGTATTAAGCTCAAAATCTAAACGCTCTATATATTCCTTCGGAACCTTTTTCTTCCCAAACTGCCCCTTCAAACCTTCCTCACACAACTCTCTCAAATAGATATCTGCTGCCTTCTTATTTGGAGTGTCAAAAGAGGGGATTAGATTAGTCCCGAACTTTAGTTCTACGTTACATCTTTCTGCAATTTTCACAGTATTTTCAATAGCTTCTGGGCAATCCTTGACGGCCTGTTTTAGGTCATCAATAGGGCGAATAGAGTAATCTCCAGTGTATCTCATTCTATTTTCAGCATCGATGGTTGTACCAGTTTGCATACACAGAAGAATATCGTGAACATCTCTATCCTCAGGCTTAGGATAATGAGAGTCGGTAGTTAGAATGATCGGTTGATCGAATTTCTTTCCCAATTTTTTTATTCCCTCATTCATAATTCCCTGAGTATCAGACAAAGGTTGATCCTGAATTTCAAGAAAATAATTATCCTTACCAAAAATATCTATATATTTACGAACCATTTCTTCTGCCTCACCCATCTTATCGGCCAATATCAGTCGCCCAATATGTCCAGCCTGACAGGCACTCGTAGCGATAAGCCCTTTGCTGTATTCCCTCAAAAGATCGTAATCTACCCTTGGCTTATAATAGAACCCTTCCAAATGAGCTTTTGTCACTAAGGTAAGCAAATTCTCATATCCTTCATTAGTCTCTGCCAACAAAACTAAGTGATACGGCTTCGTATCAAAACTAACTTCTTTATCAAAACGGGTTCTCGGAGCAACGTACATTTCGCATCCAAGAATCGGCTTCACGCCAGCTGCTTTCGCGGCTTGATAAAATTCAACAAGTCCATAAGTTACCCCATGGTCAGTCAAAGCAACGGCGGGATAACCCAACTCTTTAACTCGAAGGACTATATCCTTTGGACTTCCAAATCCATCCAATAAACTAAAATGAGAGTGCCCGTGTAGATTTACAAACGACATTAAGCGAATTTAGATATTAGATGTAAATGTAGATGGAATATTTCTTGCCCTCCATCTTTCCCCACGTTAAACCACAATTGATATCCTTTAAGTTCTTTCTCTTTAGCAATATTCTTCGCAACCAAAACCAAGTGCCCTACGATCTTCTCGTCTCCTTCTTCCATATCCATAATACTTAGAATAGGTTTTCGGGGAACAACGAGTAGGTGAGTTTTGTCTTTTGGGTCGATACTCTTAAAAACCACGCATATATCATCCTCATATTCAAAATGTGTTGGGATTTTCCCAGCTATGATTTTAGCAAAAACGGTATCATTCATGACCGCATTCTATTGTTCGCAGCACACTTTGTAAACTATTTACCCTTGCGCTTCGGGTCTAGTTTGTAGACTGCTCGTCCTACACGTGCGAATTGTGGATTCTTTTGAAGATTTAGGGAGATAGTCCCTTTTTTGACGTGTCTCTGTTTTAGAACGCCTTCGATGATCTCCTGCTTCGTCATAGGACTTTTCTTTGCAAGAAGAGATTCTATTACGTCAGAAACAGTTCCTTTGTTATATCCAAACTCTTTCAAGGCATATAGACCACGACCAACAAGTACGAACTGTTCGTATCTGATCAGTTCATTATGGACTGCCTGAGTAGTAACTACTTTCTTGTCGAATCCTGCTTCTGAAATTTTGTTTGCAATTTCAATAAAATGAAGAGGTTTTTTCTCACGCTTCAGTACTATGTATGCTTTATCTCGTATGCTTCGTGGATTGATATGTCTCCAAGTCATTAGCCCAAATCCATTATCAACAACCTTTAATCTCTTATCTAGAACCAATGATGAAACGATCATTGGATCTGAAACTCCGTCGATTTTCTTACCCAGCGCTTGTCGTACGGCAACTACAATCTTAGCCTCCTGCATTACGTCTCCCTTTTTCTTTAGAACCTTCATAGCAGCTGTAATAACGG
The DNA here is from genome assembly GCA_964385295.1 of uncultured Candidatus Peribacteria bacterium. Classification (GTDB taxonomy): domain Bacteria; phylum Patescibacteriota; class Gracilibacteria; order UBA1369; family LOWO2-01-FULL-3; genus CAYLOL01. The sequence continues at coordinate 791 of CAYLOL010000013.1, read as the reverse complement.
TAGTAATCAAAGATTTATCGAGATCTTTTTGCTTCCAGAATGGGAAGGTAAGATTTGTTTTATCAGTTTTTACAAGAATTGGATTAATATTTAACGCTAATTTGATGATGTTTCCATCAACAACTTCAGATGATCCAATCTTATTTAGAATCATACTAACAAGCTTTTCCTCGAGCATTACGCCACCATGCTCTGATATGAGCTCAGTCGCTAAATCATTGATATTATTTAGACGTGTAGTCTGAACAGTCCTTCTAAGCTTACCAAGTGCAATTTTCTCAATTTGTCGAATACGCTCACGAGTCACAGAAAACTTCTGTCCAATGCTCTCTAGTGTACGTCTAGGCTTATTATCTAGGCTAAAACGCTGTACGATCACATCCTTTTCCTTTTGCGTAAGGACAAGAAACATCTCTTCAATAACTTCAGGTAGATTTATTTCTGTGGTTTGAGCCTGTGTAGCCATAATATTTTGATTTAGTGTCTGTGTTTGTGCACATAAGATATTAATCTATGGACATAATGTCAAGCAAGAAATTTGATTTTAATGCAATGTTATTTCATAACAGTATGTCCGAAAGGAGGTAAATTTACATGAACCTTGCCTTTAAGTCAATATTATTTTGTAAAAAGCATAAAACAGTTGCAATTTGGGATTCCGTAAGTAAAATAGGGAGGCAAATTCCAGATATTGAAAATAAGGGCGAGTGGTGGAATTGGTAGACACGCTAGTCTTGGAACTAGTGGCGCAAGTCGTGAGGGTTCAAGTCCCTCCTCGCCCACCATTAAGT
>CAYLOL010000012.1:0-20243 GCA_964385295.1 uncultured Candidatus Peribacteria bacterium | reverse complement strand
CATCTGCAATATTTACAATCTGCGCTTCAAGATGTGCACTCACTTCAAACTCTCTATCCTTCTGATCCCACGGCGTTTGGTGCTTCATCAGCCCATCCAAAACCTCAATAGTTAGATTTAGCCCATTAAAATCGGGATAAGATTTCTCCAGCTTCTCAACTACAAGTCGGCTTTGTTCATTATGTTCAAATCGTCGATTGTATTTCTGCATGATCTCATCCAACGCGTCCTCCCCACTATGACCAAAAGGCGGATGCCCTAAGTCATGTGCTAGTGCAATCGCCTCAGCCAAATCCTCATTCAATTGCAAACGCCTAGCAATTCCACGACCGATCTGTGCAACCTCCAGTGTATGAGTAAGTCGCGTACGATAATGATCTCCACTTCCAGAAACAAATACCTGAGTTTTTTTATCGAGTCGCCGAAATGCCTTACTATGAAGGATCCTCTCCATATCTTTCTGAAAACACAGCCGATCCTTTGACGCCTGCTCCTCAAACCGTCGACCAGCACTATCTTCACTTCTCATAGCGTAATCTGCCAACTTGTTTCTATCTTGTGTCATGCCCTGCCCTGTTGAAATTAAAGCTCTAATATGATATACTATCACGATAAATAAGACAAAAAGTATGAATACAACTCAAACATCACAGAACTCAGAAGTCGATGCGGTAGAGGATGTAAAACCAGCAGTTTATGAGACCAACCTTCTTCCAAAGGCTGAGTTGATACATTACACAGTAAGCGTGAGTATTGAACCAAAAGTGCGACAAAAAGAAGAGCAGTTTAACGGTAGGAGTCTAGTAGAAATGGGGAATTTGGCAGCGGCAGGAGAATTGTCAGATGAAGAAATGAAACTCTGCGAAATATACATGAATGAGTTTCGGGATAAGTCTTTGGCGGGAGAAAAATTGGACAGTAATGGGAAAATCATTACAGACAACTACTGCACAAAGGTAATCAATAATGTGTTTATGGCATAGATTCAAGCCCTACAAAACACGCCGAATTTATGGTAGCCTTATAACACTTAAAGGCTATTTTTATGATGATTCGCGAACAAATCAATAAATTTCTAGAGTATTGCGAAGTCACAAACAAATCTTCAAAAACTTTAGAAAACTATCGACATTACCTGAAAAGGTTTGAAGGATTTTTGAGTGAAAACATTAAGCTGAAAAATCTCACCCTAAATAAAGTACAAAATTATCGCCTCTACCTAAACCGCTTCAAAGACGACAAGGGCCGCTCCCTCAGCATGGTAACCCAAAACTATCACTTGATTGCGCTTCGCGCATTCCTCAAGTATTTAGTGAAAAATGACATTGATTCTCTTGCCCCAGAAAAGATTGAACTCATTAAGACCCCAAAAAGATCAGTAGAAGTTTTGTCTCGCGAAGAGATCGACCGACTATTCGGAGCTGTCGACAGGACAAAGTCTAACGCCGCCCGCGACATTGCAATATTAGAAACTCTCTATTCCACAGGTCTCCGTGTCAGCGAACTATCCAAGCTTAACCGCGAACAAGTTGACCTCAAACGCCGCGAATTCATGGTTCGTGGGAAAGGGGACAAACCCCGCATCGTATTTCTCTCGCAAAACGCGGCTGACAAAATCCAAACATATATGAAAGGTCGTGACGACAACTTCAAGCCCTTATTCATGAACAATATGAAGGCTGATATTACGGAAGATGAAAAGCGTCGCCTATCAACAGTCAGCATAGAGAACATAGTGCGCAAATGCGCTCTAAAGGCTGGGATTATAAAAAAGGTCACACCACATACACTTCGGCATAGCTATGCAACAGAACTCTTAATAAACGGCGCCGACATCCGTTCAGTTCAAGAAATGCTTGGCCACAGCTCTATCACTACTACTCAGATATATACGCACGTTACTAATAAGAAGCTGAAGGAGATCCACGACAAATTCCACAAGTAACTCGCCATCTTATTTAGCCACAAAGCTCGTCGCTCCAAGCCATGCTAGATTAAAGATAGCCCGGTTCGTTTCCGCATTACTTTCGCTCTCTATAATAACTCCAAGAGTCTCATCTTTATCAAAAGATATGCTTGCAACTTTGTTGTCGTAGATGTACTGAACATTCTTGAACTGAAATTGCTTCGGGTTTACTGCAAAAATTTCTAGTAGTCCTGCGTCAATCCGTGGCTTCAGATTTTCAACGATATACTGATTGTTGAACTCATCATTAGGACAGAGTAGTCTGTGCTTCTTTTCCAATTTCATTACCGAACTACTGTACTCACGAATATAATCTGCCAATTCTTCGTTTGGAATATCAAAATTTGTATATCCGATCACCTCCCCCTCGCTCTCAAGTAGGTCATTTAAGATCTCAGTAACTCCATCCGGACCTTCGTAGAATTGAATTTTTGGCTTGAAGTGATAGGTGTTCTGTAAGGCTATCAATTCCGGCACAATTGACTTTGCAGTTTTGTACTGATCCTCAATTTGATTCATTATGACTTTGGGATTCACCGCATAATAATATTTAACTCCTCGTTTCTTTGTGTGACGCACAAAAGTCTTTCGTTCGAGGTTAGCCAGCGTGTTGTAAGTGGTCACTCGATGCGCTCCCGCCTTCCTTGCCACGCTGCTCACAAACCCTCCATTTATTTCTAGGAGTGCTACGTATGCATTCACCTCTTCAGGCGTAAAACCTAATTTTTCGAGATCATTGGTAATCATGATTGTAAGGTGGTGTAGATGGTCGTCTACAGGTATTACAGTTTTATTAAATCAAAATAACCGTAGCTTGTAAAGGAAAAAACACAGTACACACTTTGCCGCACCTAAATACTGTTCACAAAACGCCTTTTTGCTATATCATTAACTACTGGGTCAATTAACACGCAACCATGAAATGCTCTGAATGCCAAAAATCATTTGAATACTTTCCAGGGGAGGAGGCCGCCTACTCAAAGTTTAATGTGCCAGCTCCGAGCAATTGTTCTGAGTGTCGGCAGAAGCGTCGCATGATGTTTCGAAATGAAAAAAATCTTTATTATAATAAAAGTTATAAATCTGGGAAACAAATCATTGCGCTATATCCAGAAGAGAGTCCATTTCGCATTATTGATAATGATGAATGGCTGGATGACAGTTTTGACGCAGAAGAATATGGAAGAGATTTTGATTTCAGTAGACCATTCTTTGAGCAATTTGCAGAGCTACAACTTGAGGTTCCAAGATGGGCACGAATATCTTTGAATTGTGAGAATAGTGATTTTACAAATAACTGTGCAAATACAAACAATAGTTATCTTGCGTTTTCGTGCCACGATAGTGAGTACATATATCATTGCGTTAGAGTGAATAGATCAAGAAACTGTTTTGATTGTTACAATTTGGCAGTATGCGAATATTGCTCAAACTCTCTCGATTGCGAAAATTGTTATGACGCGCACTTCTCACAATTAAGCCAAAATTGTACAAGCTCATATTTTATGTACGACTGTCGTTCATGCAATGATTGCATACTTTGTGTTGGGTTAAGAAACGCAAAATATATGATAAAAAACATTCAATACTCTAGGGAGGATTACGAAAAGCACAAAAAAGAGTTTTTGAAAACGCTGGCAAAACAGATGAAAAATTATGAAGCGGAGTTGGAAGTTTTAAAAACAAAAATCCCACAGGTAAATTTGCAAATTATTGCGAGCGAAAATTGCATTGGAGATTTTGTAGTAAACTCAAAAAACATCCAAAATGGTTTTGACGTAACAAAAAGTGAAGATTCTATAAATGTATATAATTGCGATCGAGTGAAGGATTGTTGCGAATGTTTTTGTGTGGATAAATCAGAACTGTGCTTGGAATGTGATACGAATTACGAAGTTTATAACTCAAAATTTTCAACATATTTTGTGGGTTCAAAAAATGTTCAGTATTTAGATCAATGCTTCTTTTTGGAAGATTGTTTTGGTTGTATCGGACTACTAAGAAGAAAGAATATGATTTTGAATAAGCAATATTCAAAAGAGGAATATAGAAAAATGGTGGACAAAATTGAAGATTATATGAAAAAAACTGGGGAATTTGGAAGGCCGTTACCAGCAACATTCACGGCATTTGCATATAATGAAACTGTTGCCCAAGACTCATATCCACTCACAAAAGAAGAGGCAATATCAAAATGCTATAGGTGGTACGAAGAAAAGCAGGATGCCAAACATTTTGGGCAGGAATATGAGATCCCAGAAAATATCGAGGACGCAGATGAGGGAATTTGTGATCATATTTTGATATGCGAGGAAACAAAAAAGAATTACAAGATAACTCCACAAGAATTTGAATTATACAAAAAATTAAAACTACCCCTTCCTAGAAAAGCTCCAGATCAAAGGTATAAGGATTTAATAAATCGTAGGTTGAGTCAGCATCTAAGGTTAATAAATTGTTCATCTTGCAATAAGGAAATTTACACAACATTCCCATCAGACACTCCTTACGAAATCTACTGTGAAGACTGCTACTTAAAAACCGTTTATTAATTCATGGTTGCCCTGCTATAATGCGCACATGATCGTAATAGACGAAGTTACAAAAAGATACGGGCACACAAAAGTTCTCGACAAAGTCTCTTTCGAAGTAGAAGGAGGGGAATTCGTTTCAATAGTTGGGCCATCCGGCGCAGGGAAGACAACACTTATCCATCTGTTAATTGGTGCGGAAGGATTAACAAGTGGAAGTATAGTGGTTGACCATTATTATGTGAACAAATTAAACAGAAAGGCCATCCAGGAATACAGGAGACAAATTGGTATCGTATACCAAGATTACAAACTCCTTCCAAAGAAAACTGTCTTCGAAAATGTAGCATTTGCCCTTGAAGTAGCAGGCTATCCAAATGATTTCATCCAAAAACGAACAACAGAAATTCTTAAACTCACAGGGCTTGAAGAGCAACGAAATCATTTTCCAGAGCAACTATCTGGAGGCGAAAGCCAGCGGACATCCATCGCACGTGCACTTGTCCATGCTCCAGAACTAATCATTTGTGATGAGCCAACAGGGAATCTTGACCCAGATAGCACTCTGGAAGTTGGGAAACTCTTACAAAAAATTAACAAAGGTGGTACAACGGTTTTACTAGCAACCCACGACAAGGATATTGTAGATATGTTAAAACAAAGAGTAATCACAATAAAAAATGGGAAATTAGTATCAGATCGCAAAAACGCAACTTACAAATAAAATGGCAACTTACGAAGAATCAGGAGTAAACATTAAACTTGGAGACAAGTGTTCGGCAATTGCATACGAGGCAGCAAAGGCGACTTTCTCATCACGAAAAGGGATGATCGGTGAGCCAGCAGTAAATGAAGGGGGCTTTTCTGGAGCCATGGATATGGGAGACTATTACTTAGTTCAAAACGACGATGGAGTTGGAACAAAAATTCAAATTGCAGAAGATACTGGCAAATATGACACGATGGGATATGACCTATTGGCGATGGTTTGTGATGACGCGGTATGCGTTGGAGCTGAAACCATCTCAATTTCGAATACTCTTGATTGCGACAAGGCAGATGAAACAAAAATTTCAGGATTAATGAAAGGGCTCGAAGAGGCATGCAAGAAACACAAGATTGTAATTCCAGGTGGAGAGATAGCGGAACTTGGTGATGCAGTTAATGGATACGTTTGGAATGCAACAGCAATTGGAATAGTAGAAAAGCACAAATTAATAACTGGAGAAAGTATAAAACCAGGAGATAAAATAATAGGATTAGCATCTGATGGGTTCAGATCAAATGGATTTTCATTAGTGCGATACATATTAAAAGAAAACTTAGGTGACGATTGGGCAAATCAGAAATATGACGATAATAAGACTTGGGGAGAGGCAGTCCTAACTCCAGCAAAAATATATAGTAGTGCAGTTCTCGAAATGCATGGACGATACAAGGAAGAGGCAAAAGCAGAGCTAAAAGGGGTTGTTCACGTAACAGGCGGAGGAATAGAGGGGAATCTGAAGCGAGTCCTCAAAACATCTGGATTCGGAGCGAAAATCACAAATCTTCCAGAACCACACACGCTGATGCTCAAATTAATGGAAATGGGCGATGTGTCAAAAGAAGAAGCGTACAAGACATGGAACATGGGAGTCGGAATGATAATAATTTCAAACGATACAGAGAAAATCAAAGAAATCTGCGCAGCACACGATATCAAGGCAGAAGTTCTAGGGGAAGTGCAAGAGGGGCCGATCGAGATTTCATAAATATTTTAAGAAAATTTAATATCTATCTGGTAATGATTAGGTGTTTTTAATATGTAAACATGAAACATCTCACGATTAACGATCCTGATTATCCTCTCCTGCTCAAGCAAGTCTACAAACCACCTCAAAAACTCTTCTACTCAGGCGACCTATCTGCATTCAAATCGCCCGCCCTTGCCATAGTCGGTACTCGCAAATACTCTGAGTACGGCGAACAGGTCACTCGTAAAATAATCGAAGAACTATCTCACACAGATATAGTAATTGTTTCCGGGCTTGCAAAAGGCATAGACACTATTGCACACGAGGCTGCCCTACAGAGTAATCTCAAAACAATCGCTGTTCTCGGCAATGGCCTTGATCAGATCTATCCTCGCCAAAACACAGCACTTGCAGAACAAATAGCCCACCAAGGCCTCATACTCACAGAATTCCCGCCCAACACACCACCCCAAAAATACAACTTCCCACAACGCAATAGAATCATTTCCGGCCTTTCACTCGGCACGCTCATAATAGAATGTCCCGAAAAGTCTGGGGCAATGAATACCGCTTCACACGCGCTACATCAAAGTCGCGAAATATTCACAGTCCCGCAAGATTTCTATAGAACCACGGCTGCAGGCCCACTCCAACTATTACAAAAATCAGCAGCTTACCCAGTACAGTCAGGTCGCGATATATTAGAAATACTAAACATACAACCAACATTGTTTGATTCAAATATGTCAACAGAAGCCGTGATCGCGCCCACCCAGACAAAACCAAATTCTCAACAAAAGATTCTTTCGACGCTAAATCGTTATCGCTTAACTCCATTATCCAAGATTGCAGAAAAAACTACTCTACCAATATCAGAACTTCTCGCTACCCTTTCAATTTTAGAATTGAAAGGACTAATAGAAATTAAAAATGAAAAATATCTGCGTGCATGCTAGAATGACCGCATGATAAAAAAGATAAGAACTCATCATGAGCATCCAGGAGGGCGAGTATTTTCATGGCTATCATTGATCATGGGGGTCGGAACAGCGATGCTTATTCCGATATTTCCAGGATTCGTAAAGGACATATTGGGTTCTGATGGCGGAGTTAGCGTGTTTTATTCAATTATGGCGTTAGTTATGCTGGGTGGAGGGCTTGCAAGTACAGTTATTTTGGAGAAGATAGACCGCACAAAAATAACGAAGGCAAGTTTTATAATATCAGCGATAGTACTAATTGGATTTATTTTTACTACAAGAGTATACGAGCTTTCGCTATTCCAGGGGATATTTGTAATTATGAAATTATTTTCAATAATGGCGGTGTCACTTTTTGTTCGTGACTACACGAAGATAAAAGATTTGGGCGTTGAGGAAGGAGTCTTTTATAGGTTTAACAATATAGGGTTTTTAATTGGACTCCTTGCGGGAGGATTTTTGGCCTCGAAGTTTGGGTATGAAATAGTATTTTTCATTTCAGCAATTGTAATGTTTATAGGATTTTTATATTTCAATCACCTCCACATTGTTGTCCAGAACCCAGCAATAGTCCAAGAAAATAAGACTGCACTTCCAAATGTAATAGATCACCTAAAAAAGTTTTTCAGTAGCGTAAATAGAAAAAAAGCATATCTCGTTACGCTTTCCCTGATGATTTGGAGAGGATTTAAAACTCTGTATATTCCACTATACATATTAGAAAGTGGATATCTAGAGAGTATGAGTGGATTAATATTGGCATTGAGTATAGTGCCATTTATATTCCTCGAAGTGTGGGTGGGGGAATATGCCGAGAAGAAAGGGATAAGAATTCCAATAGCAGGTGGGTTCTTCCTAATAGCGATATGTTTGTTGTTTGTTTACTTAAGTCCATATATTTTATTGAATTTTGCAGTGCTAATTGTTGCCAACATAGGAGCTGCATTTATTGAACCATTACAGGAATACTATCTATTCAAGCATACCCCAAAGAAAGAGGAGGACGAATTGTATGGAGTGTACATGACCGCAGATCCAGTAGCATATTTCTTGGCGCCAGCCACAGGAGCAGTTATACTATTTTTCCTTCCATTTAATTATTTATTTTTATTGTTTGCAATAATATGGCTAGTATTTGGTGGATACTTTTGGGTTGCACTTCCTGAAAGATAAACTACTTTGCCACATTTGTGACACGATGCACTTCCTCTAGAGTTGTGTGGCCAGAAGCGGCTTTTATATATCCATCTTCACGCATAGTAATCATTCCTTCTTTTCTAGCAGTTGCAATCAAATCAACTGAGCTCGATTTATTTAAAATCAAATTTTTCATTTGTTCACCAATAGTGACCATCTCGGCAACAACCATTCGTCCTTGATATCCAGTTTGACTGCATTCTTCACATCCATGAGTTTTTGGCAATTTAGTTGGTATATCAATTGCTACTCCAGGATTTACCTGTCGAAGATTTTCCATAATTTGTTCATACTCTGTCTTTTCCGATTCCGTAATTGCTTCCATCGTAGAACACTTTGGGCAAACCTTTCTTACCAATCTTTGAGCAATAATTGTATTAACTGCAGGGGCTACCATGAATGGCGGCAATCCCATATTGACCAACCTAGGGATACTTTCGATTGCACTATTAGTATGCAAAGTACTCAGAAGTACGTGTCCCGTAAGAGCCGCTTGTGCAGCTGTCTCTGCGGTTTCCAAGTCACGAATTTCTCCGAGCATAACAATATCTGGATCATGCCTCAGTAAAGAACGAAGTCCGGCCGCAAAATTATATCCATGCTTTTCATCAATCTGACTTTGGGTAATACCATCAATTTTATATTCTACGGGGTCTTCTAATGTAACAATTTTATTTTGATCATTTTTCATCTTACTGAGAATCGAATACAAAGTGGTTGTTTTACCACTTCCAGTCGGACCAGTCACAAGGATCATCCCGTGTGAAATACCAGAGGCTGATTCTAGTTTTTTCAAAGCCAATCCCTGAAATCCTAATTCTTCAAAATCAAAATTCATATTTTTTGAATCCAAAAACCTACAAACCATAGACTCTCCATACGGAGTAGGAATTGAACTAACACGAACGTCCAGTTTATTCTTATTGACCATGAAGTCATACCGCCCATCCTGAGGAATAGTTGTCACATTCAATTGCATCTTGCTCTTATACTTAATCTGCTTTGAGATTTTGTCATAATCTTTATGTGCAATATTGAAAACCTTATGCAACATTCCATCAATTCTAAACCGAACAACTACATCCCTTTCATTTGGCTCAAAGTGGGCATCACTAGCGCCAGTTCGCGTCGCTCCAATATTAAGCATATTTAAGCCTTCCTCGGCAGTTACGCCTCCAAGTTTTTTCGGGATCTCAGACAGATCTGACAACTCCTGCTTGTATGTTTGGACACCAGAACGTTTTACTTTATCGACCAAGTCAGGTTTTTTGTAATGCTTCTCAAGATTATATTTTTTGAGTGCTTCTTCGAGCCCAGAGGTTGAACAAAGATTCGGGCTTACCTCAAATCCTTTAGCTTTAAGGTTCTCTATAGCCTTTACAGTGTATTCGTTGCGTGGATCTTCCACTGCAACGCGAAGTTTAGTCCCAAGCCTATAAAATGGAACGATACGTCCTTTTTTGGCAGTTTCAGCATCAATAAGCCTTAGGAAATCTGGGTTTAATATAGTCTTCCCAATGTTTACATACGGCAAATTAAACTCATTAGCTCTGCGCAAAGCATCCTTTTCTTGGAATTCTCGGTTGATTTGGACCTGCTCACTTGCAACATCAATCGGTTGTGCGCCCGACGTCTTTCGCGTATTTGTTGTTACCAATTTTGGATCTGCCATAAATCTTTTTAATGCAATCTATCAATGCATTATAGCAGAAAATCGCCCTTAAATAAAGGGTGAAACCCATACCAAGGGCCTCTATTTAACTTTTTTCATAGCCTTCGCAATCTGCTTTGATCCTTCTTCATCAATCCCATCAACTTCAGCCAAATCTTTCGCAGAAAGTCCTTTTAATTGCTCTACAGAAGTCAAATTTGCAGACGCTAGCTTTTCAACCAATCCAGCATCAAGCCCAAGCTCTTCCATGCTCTCAATTTTGACTTTATCAGAGGTAGGAGCCTTCTTTTTGCCTTCGTAATCCTCAATATCAAGCACGTCTATCTCCCAGCCAGTAAGGATAGAGGCAAGTCGTACGTTTTGTCCCTGTTTTCCAATTGCAAGCGGCCTTTGGTCAGGCTGAACAAATACACGAGCGCGTTTTGATTTATCAGAAAGTTCAATGACGGCAGTCTTTGCCGGAGCAAGGGCAGTCTCTATGAATTCTTCCATTTCTTCTGACCACAGAATAATATCAATTCGCTCACCATTAAGCTCATCCATAATATTCTGGACACGAACACCTTTCTGTCCGACACACGAACCAATTGGATCAATTCTTTCATCATTAGAAGAAACAGCAACCTTACACCTCACGCCAGGTTCTCGCGCAATTGCCTTGATCTCAACAACCCCAGATTTGATCTCGGGGATATCCAATTCCAAAAGTTTCTTTACTAAGAATGGATGAGTTCTCGAAATAAGTAGCTGTGGACCTTTCGTAGTCTTCACAACCTTATCGAGATACAATTTGATTCTTTGCCCAGAGTAATATTTCTCTCCTGGGATTTGATGATCAAACGGTAGAGTAGTAGTAATTTTATTATCAAGATTTAGATAAATGTTTGTGCCATCAACACGATGAACTACCGCATTAATAAGCTCATTCTCACGGTTTTTAAATAGGTCATACATTACATCTCTTTCAGCTTCTTGGATCCTCTGAATAATGACCTGCTTTGCAGCCTGCGCAGCAATACGTCCATAATCCATAGGAGTGACATCAATTCGTATAGTGTCACCAATCTTCGCTTTCTTACTATATTTTTTTGCTTCCTTTTCATCCATCTCAAAATCCTCATCTTCAACCTCATCTACAATTTCAAAAAGTTGATACACGGTAGCCAACCCAGATTCTGGGTTCAGTTCAACTTCGACCTCTTGGTCCTTATTTCCATAATCCTTTCGGTAAGCAGCTTTCAGCGCAGCTTGGATAGTTTCGATAACACTTTCTTTCGGAATGTTTTTTTCATCGCACAGCTGATTTATCGCTGCTAAAAATTGTGATTGCATGATTGTATGAGTTATAAAACAAAAAAAGCAGGATCGTTAATTGATCCCACTTACACGAGGATTGTAACACTGCTCGAGACTTTTGTAAATACTATCTCGCCGAAACCCCCTCGAAGCCAAATACCTATAAGCCTTTTCTTTTCCCTTCTGCACTGGCAATTTCTCCCATCGTCCCATTACCTTCTCTAGCAGCTCGAGCGCAACTGCATCTTCATCAATTTCGATTTCCTCAAGCACTTCCTCGCACAACTCCTTCTTTATCCCCTTTTGCGTAAGCTCCCTCTTCAACATAAACTGTCCCTTTGGCTTGAGCTTCAACCGCTGACTCACAAAATCCCTGACAAAACTCTCATCCCCCAGATACTCAAGCTCGGTAAGCCGCTCAACAACCTGGCCCATCATCTCCTCCTCGGTAAACTTCCTTTTTTTGAAAAACTGCTCAAGCTTTACCTGCATTTCGTGGACGGTATAGCGTTTCTTCGAACCAATCCGCAATGCGTACTCAAGCAGTTTTTGATATTCGTTAGGCATTTGCCGGGAGTTTCTTCAGTATCTTCTCAACTTCTTTCGGGCTTCCAAACACCATAGTCTTCACGTCCTTTTCGATGTCCTTCAGAAGTTTATCATTCTCCATCAAGAAGTTCTTTGAATTTTCTCGTCCTTGTCCCAGCTTGGTCTCTCCATAACTATAAAACGCACCTGCCTTTCGAGTAATGTTGTACTTCGCAGACAGATCCAATAGATCCCCAGTGTATGAAATCCCTTTGTTGTACATAATATCGAACTCAGCCGTCTTGAACGGCGGAGCAATCTTATTTTTAACGATCTTCACGCGTACGCGATTCCCAATAAGCTCTTTCTCGGTAGCCCCAGGATCCTCGATCTTCCCAATCGATCGTATGTCCATCCTCACGGAAGAGTAGAACTTCAAGGCCTGTCCTCCAGTAGTAGTCTCCGGATTTCCAAACATAACTCCAATTTTCATCCTCAACTGATTCAAAAAGATCACAGTAGTATTCGATTTCGCGACTATGGCCGTAAGCTTACGTAGCGCCTGACTCATCAGTCTAGCCTGCAATCCCATATGTGCATCACCCATATCTCCATCAATCTCAGCTCTGGGAGTGAGCGCTGCAACACTATCTACTACAACTACATCAAGCCCATTACTTCGCACCAACGTTTCTAAAATCTCTAGTGCTTGCTCACCACTATCTGGTTGCGAGAGCAATAACTCATCTATATTTACCCCAATCTTCTTCGCATATTCGGGATCCAAAGCGTGCTCGGCATCAACGAATGCGACTGATCCCCCGAGCTTCTGCGCCTCTGCCAATACATGTAAACTTAGCGTGGTTTTACCACTACTCTCTGGCCCATAAATTTCTACGACACGTCCACGGGGAACTCCGCCGCCAAGAGCAATATCCAGAGATATAGATCCAGTTGGAATAGTTTCAATAGGAATCTTGTTTGCCGCCCCCATTTTCATAATAGCGCCTTTGCCAAAACTCTTTTCTATCTGCTCGATAGCCAAGTCTATGGACTTCTTTTTCTCATCTTGTGTGTTCATCGGAATAAGGTTATCAGTTAGTAAGCTCAGTATAGGTGAGCGCACACTCACCGTCAATACTTTTTTTGGAGAATCCCTATTTCCCCTTGAGCTAGCCAACTCTATCACACAAATATTAAATTTTCTTAAAATTTTTCTAAAATCTTCACGCTTTTTTCTTGTCCGCAGCCTCCTCCTTGACCTCTTCTTTTTTCTCTTTTCTCTTCGGCTTCTCTTCTCTTTTCTCATCCTCCTCTTTTATATGGAAGAAACTTCTAATACTTTTTTCAGTACCAAAGGCTACATTTTTTGTCCCGCATTTTGCACACTTATAAACATATTTACGCCCAACTTTGTGCGTACTTACGATCTCTTCACAATCCTTACAATAAAAGATTATTGGTCCTGCTTTTTCTTCTTTCTTTATCATTAACTTCTCAAATCGTTAGTATTTCCAGGACTTTCAGTATAGTCATTAATACTTCCTTGGACAACTTTTTCTCTATCAATTTCTCGCGCAGGCTTATTCTCCCTGTCGAGGTTACTTTGCACTCTTTCGCTTACATTTAAATCAATCAGAGGTTCCAATTTCCCTTCGCTAATTCGCATCTCTTTCCCTCTCTCAAGCAAAATTCCACCAGCAAGATATCCACCACTTCCAATAAAAGCCATTATCATTCCAATTCCAGCACTCTTATCAGTCAGATTAATACCAAACTTATGATGAAAATATACGGAACTTGCCAATACCAACATTAATAACGACAATCCCGCTCCAGCAATAAAAAAATGGTTTTCCTTCATTGGCAATTTAGGTTTTGGCTTATCAAGCAATTCAAGCAAGATAAGGCCAAAAGCACCAATGGCAGCTAATCCAACAACCAAACCTACAAGATACAGCGGCCCAGTTATTCCCAAAAACATATCTCCAGTTCGAAATTTATCAATATCCTGATACCACGGCAAAAATACACCAATTGCAGCAATCACAGACCCAATCAATACCAACTTTTTCCGTTTATCCAAGTTCTTAAGCCTAGTTTTAAGGTTGCTTGCAGGCATAGAATAAAGGGGTTATTTTTCACCCAAAGAATACCGCAAATCCAGAGAATGTAAAGGAATGAGGGGGTTGCCGTATAGTGCGAAATATGGTATAATTATCACAGTTGTTTACAATTTAACCAAAACAAAAATGACAAAGACAACAAAAGTACTACTGGCCACACTCTTGGTCGTAGTTGTGGGTGCGGGAGCATTTTTCCTAACAAGTGGCGAAGGACTGCAGGGAAAACTAAGGCTTAGTAACGAACTATCGGCAACTAGATGTCCGCAATTTCCAAACTTACTGTTTCATAGTAAACTGTCGGTTGGAACATACGATACTTTTATAGAGCTCCACAAGGCAATTAAAGGTGGTGACATTAAGTGTCCAGTTTCAATAGAACTAGACACGGGAACAGATAGAGTCATTACGGTAAAATGTGATATGTCCGAAATCACTACAGACTATATCAATGACCCACAGCTTGGGGAGACATATTCAATTGCTTGTAAAAAAATTCTTACAAAGAATAAGAATAAAGTAAATCTTCTTATCCAATGGGATGAATACAACAATCCCTATGCTATTCAGTACTTAGATAGACAGAAAGATGTAATGTATCAAGAAAAAATGTTTGAGAGCTTTAGGGTTGATGAGGTAAACAAAAAAACCAATTTCTTATAGTAACAAGATATTCAAAAGAGCCCGCAGAAAGCGGGCTCTTTTTTTATGCTCACTTTTCCCATATAATTCCCTTGCATGAAAATCGCAATAGACATACGAGAAGCTTCGGGGGAAAAGGCTGGCAAAGGTTGGTACACTTTTCATATTGCTAGAAATCTCCTAAAGATTGATCAAAAAAACGATTATATCCTATACACAAAAGAGAAAGTCCCAGGCTTTGACGAATTCGATAATGTTAAAATTAAACAATTCAATCTTCCACATCTCTTATGGCATCAACGAGTTGCCTCAGACGTAAAAAAGGAGGCAGTGGATGTTTATTTCTCGCCATCTAGCTACATCACTCCGGCCATCCTTAATAAAAACATTAAGTCAGTTATCACGGTACATGACCTTGTAGCCTTCCTGTTTCCAACTGCCCACAACAAGAAAGCAGTCTTTCTTGAGAAACTCTTCCTCAAAAAAGCCCTAAAAAAGTCTGCTCACGTGACTGCAGTATCAACCAACACAAAACGCGACATTATCAATAAATTCCACTACGATGAAAGCAAAATTAGTACTATTTTTTGTAGCGGTAGTAGCGCTTTTAGGCCGCTTAAGAAAGAAACGCTGAAACCATTCGCACACAAGACAAATCTTCCGGCAAAATTCTTCCTTGCAGTCGGCACCATTGAACCCCGCAAAAATTACAAACGTTTGATCAAGGCATTCGCAGCACTCTCAAAAGTCGCACCAAATTACCATCTAATAATAGTTGGCAAAAACGGATGGCAATTTGAAGAAGTATACGAAGAAATCCGAAAAAACTACCTTGGTAAAAAAGTTCATACATTGGGATACATATCAGAGCCAAGTCTAATAAAACTATACAACTTAGCAACAGCATTGGTATTCCCTTCCCTCTACGAAGGGTTTGGCATACCGCCATTAGAAGCAATGCAATGTGGTTGCCCAGTTATAGCTTCAAACACATCTTCAATTCCGGAAGTAGTAGGGGATGCAGGGCTGCTTATAACTCCAGAAAACCCAGAATCAATAGCGAAAGCAATGCATAAATTAATAAAAGATGACGAGCTAAGAGCAAATCTAGAAAGCCAAGGATTAATCCAGGCGCGAAAATTTTCATGGGAACTTTCTGCAAAAAAACTACTCGAAGTTTTCAATTCTGTCGCAAAAATGGCATAATATCGCCGTAACATTTTTATATGGTAAAAGAAGAGCTAAAATCGATTCGAAAAGTGGGAATAATCACGAAGCGCACCTTTGCGCAACATAAGACGAAAATGGCTTGTGCCAAAAAACTTGTAAAATATTTAGAAAAGAAAAAGGTTGAAATAGTTTTTGATAGCAATATTGCTCCAGCATTCAAGCAGAAAGGGTTTAAGAAACACGAACTTCTCAATAAAGTTGATCTAGCAATAACGCTTGGTGGCGATGGGACTCTCCTAAAAACCGCCCGTAGCCTTGGCCGCAAGAAAATATTAATACTTGCTGTGAATATGGGGAATCTAGGATTTTTGACCGAATCAACCCCAGATAAACTATATGACTCGTTAGACAGAATATTCAAAGGCCATTACAACATCGACAAACGCTCACTTCTCAGAGTAACAATTTATCGCGATAACAAAAAGTTAAGTACGTATCTCGCACTCAATGATGTAGTTATTAACCAAGGCGCATTTGCAAGAATCATTAGAATGAATCTCGAAATCGACGGACGCCAAGTTACAAAAGTAAAGGCAGACGGACTTATAATAGCAACTCCAACAGGCTCAACAGCGCATTCACTTTCTGCAGGGGGCCCAATAGTCCATCCACGAATTGAAGGCCTTACGATAACCCCAATCTGTCCATCATCCCTCTCAATGAGACCACTCGTAGTCCCAGACAACCGTACAATGACAATTACCCTAGAAACGGAGCGTCGTGAAGAGATTGCAATTATAGGACTCACATTAGACGGACAAGATATGACAATCCTAAAGTACGGGGATAAGATTAAAATTCGCCGAAGTAAGAGATCCCTATATATGGCTCGCACAGGAAACCGCTACTTCAAAATGCTCCGCGGGAAACTCCATTGGGGAGAACACAGCAAGCCACACACCAAATAAAAAAGCCCCTCATTTTTGAGAGGCCTTTTTGAGTTGTGATTCTTTTAGTACATCAAAACATTAGCAGGAACAGGGAGATTGCTATTTATTGGATTTCCAGCATTATCGCTTATTCCTTGCATAGCAGGCAAAATAGGATTATCGGTGCTTGGCTGATCATGTAAGGCTTCGAACGTGTTCATTACGAGGCTAGCGGTTTCGGCGTTGCCTTCGCCCACACAAAATTCAGAACCATCAGAGGAAGACAGTGTGACAGTCAGGTAACTCGAACTAGAATCCCAATTCACAACCTGATCAAATATAGTGGTTCCAAATTTTTTCAGCCGAATATCAAAACTATCAATATCTTCCTGAGTTTCTGCAACAACTAGGCTAGAGTCAAAACTTTCAATTGTAAATTTAGCGTTTGCGAAACAAACATCATTATCTTCAGCTTCTATATCAAAAATTGCTACAGTGTCAGAAGAACCAAAAGTTCTAGCTCCCGACGGCGAGCTTGAATTTAAACTAACATTCGCATAGGGAGGGAAATAAGGAGCGGTAACATGCATAGTTACTGGACCAGCGGTGGAAGCCGGCCCGCTATTAGCAGGGATAAGCATGCTTTCTGGGATTTTTTTTACATCTGCGTTTACAATCTGAGCATGAACCCAAAAAGCATTATCACCATATTCAGTTAACTCATAATCGTCCCACAAAGAGTCCAAATTTGACTTGTAATTATTACAGTAGTGATGTGCCCCAGATTTCATAGCCTCACCGTATGAATCAAGGTATATATCCTTCTCTTCCAAATCATATGTGCCATGAGAGGTCACGAGTGAAGGCTCAACATGCACTTTCCAATAATCAAAAGGATCATATTTTATAGTAATAGTTTTGCTTTTTGGTAAAACTACGGGGATATCATAATCCCAGCAAATTATTGGCTCGAACGTATCACCTATTTCGTATTCGCCAGCCTCTGGCTTTTCAATACTAACGGTGAAATTGTTTACGTAATCAATATATTCAATATTTGGTACAGCGGTAGGTTTTGCAAGGTCAGAAGTAGAAAAAGAACTTGGCGTAGCCTTGAAGCTAAATCTAGACATACGACCCTGTAGTCCGTCTCCGGCACCAAGAAAGAAATACAATAACGCACCCACAAGAACAGCTGCTAGTATCCCCAGGAGGATCTTTGTAGTTTTTCGCATAGGAAAAGGTTAATTAACTCTAGATAATTATACCACAATATTTAAGGAATATAATATCCCTCCAAGAATGCTCCCCATAGACCATATGCTCGCCTTTGAGCATTAGTTGGTTCACCATCTGCGTACATTGCAGCCCATTCTGGGGTGTCCATGCCTGGGATAAGTTCTCCATTAAGAATTAAATTAAAGAGAGCTAAAGACTCTACGTATAATTCATTTACAGCAATTTCCTCCTCAAGGCTTTCCTCCTCAAGATTTTCTTCTTCATCTCCCAGATCCTCAGCAATCTCCAAGATTGTGTTAACGACAGTATTAGCGGCACCCGCAAGATCTTCTTCCTCGATCTCTTTTGATACTTCTAGGTCATCCTCTTCAGAATGAGAAGATCCTGGGAATGCTAAACTTAAAGTATCATCCTTGCTATCAACTGCCACACTCTCAGTTCTCAATGGACCATAGCTCAAATGAGAAGCAGTAAAAGCGTAATTATTTTTGTTATTTATTACTCCAGTACTATCGATTTGATAAGCATCTAGTGAAGTAGCAGTAGTATCCCCATTAGCATCTGTAGTCCCAAGTGAAGTGCTAGCTTCATTTGCATCAATGGCCGTAATTGTTGCACTAGCAATAGCTGTATCACCACCAAGGGTGGTGCTCACGGTCATGTCATAATTAACATCAACGATTCCACTATCAACGTTATAGGTAGTGAAAGTAGTATTGTCTAAATAATTCACATCGCTTGCGTCAGGCCCATACTGAACGATGTCATAGCCATCACTAGATGCGAATGTTGAATTTGAAATAGTTGCACCAGGATCAAGGTAGGATACAACGCCGTTACTATTTCCAGTAAAAGTTTCTCCTGTATAAATGTCGGCACCTCCGGTCGCGAGGATTCCGCCACCAGTATAGTAATTTGCTGCATAGATCAACCTTAGATCATATTCCTCATCGAGTGTTACAGTAGGGTCACTCAAGCTCCATGTGTAATCTGAAGTTGCGCCGTTTACAACAAACACATCGTCTACCCATTTATTGACTGTACAGGAATCATATCCCCAGGTGTCACAATGTGTGTCAAATGAACCAGAGGTAGCATAAACGTCATCACGTAGGAAGAAAGAGAAATACAGATCTTCACCACCATCATCAATATGAGTTAAGGCTAGATTGAAATTATTCAACCCATCAGCATTGCCTACGAGCAAATCATGTGAGCCAATTTCATCCCACGCTTCACCGCCACCTCCAGCATAGTAAAGACTTCCATCTTCATCATAAGTGTTTCTATCATAAACTAAATCGCCATATGTACCAAAAAATCCAGTTTCAGCATCGGCCCCATTGTTTGAATAAGTGTTGCCCGAAAAGGTTGCAACCTGCTCATCTTCTTCAGAAACAACCCCATACTCTCCCGATCCACTTACAGTATTCCCAGAAACGGTGACTCCAGTTCCATGTTCTTCAAGATAAATTCCGTAAGCTTCAGTGTCGGTAATGGTATTCCCTGAAATAGTTACATCACTAACTTCATCTTTGATCATAACGCCTTCACTTCCATTGGCGTCAAAAGTATTCCCAGAAACAGTTATTAGTCCTGATCCAGCGCTAATTCGGATTCCGTCATCATTTTCGTTTGAAGTATTCCCAGAGATAGTAGCTGAGGATGGGCCATCATCAGCGGTATTTCCAGTAATCTCGATGCCGTTACTATCATTTGAATTAGTAGTATTCCCAGTCATCAAGAGTGTCCCAAGAAAATTTTCTATATTAATACCATTTCTTCCAACAGAAGAGTTGGAAGTATTTCCAGTAATAGTCAAAGCCGAGTTAGCATCAAATGCAGCAATATAGATGCCACTTGAGTCACTTCCATTAATAATATTATTAGTGATATTGAGAGTAGCCATTGGTATTGCATCATTTGCAATGTGTAACGCATGATTGCCGGAATTAGTTATCGTATTGCTATCAAAAGTGCTTGTTCCTCCGGCCGCCGGGGTAAACATTATGGAATTATTGAAAGAGGATGTAGTCGTGATTGTATTTCCAGAAACGGTATAATCTACACCCTGTAAGGACATAGCAATAGCCGAACAGTTTTCAAATGTATTATTAGAGATAGTAATAAGAGAAGATGTGGCAACGTTTGTTGTTATTCCAAAATCAACAGCAGATGCCCCCGCACAGCTAAAATTATTATTAGAAATAGTACTGTTATTGAGAGCATTTTGA